>JAJFJB010000400.1 GCA_021774435.1 Alphaproteobacteria bacterium | reverse complement strand
AAAAGGGCCGCCGTTTGCGGCGGTCCCAATATTATTGATTAACCTGTCCAACTTGAACACTGCGCGGAGTGTAACTTTGACTGAATTCAGGGTCAAAGAGAATCAGGTATGTGCGCGCATAAAAAAAGAGCTGCCGTGAGGCAGCTCAAGTTGGACAGGGAGGCGTCAACAGGGGGGCCATCCGGCCCGTGCACTTGGCACAACAGGGGTCACCTGCTGACGTATGCCTTTATAGATTGAAAGTTAATAATAAAAGATTAACAAAAACGGGTATTTTGCCTGTCGCGAATATTTTTATTGCGCTGTCCAGCCGCCGTCGATGGGGATCGGGATACCGGTGATTTGTGCTGCGGCATCGGAGCAAAGGAAGAGGCATAGAGCGCCGATTTGATCAACAGTGACAAACTCAAGCGAGGGTTGTTTCTCCGATAGCAAATCTCGAGCGGCATCGGTTATCGAGGTTCCGGCCAGGTTCGCTCGATCCACAATCTGTGCTTGAACCAGATCCGTGTGCACGAAACCCGGGTTGATAGCGTTGCAGGTAACACCCGATTGCGCCGTTTCGAGTGCAACGACCTTGGTAAAGCCCATAATCCCATGTTTTGCAGAGACATAGGCGCTTTTATTTATGCTGGCTACGAGGCCATGGACCGAAGATGTGTTGATGATGCGGCCCCAGCCTTTGGAGAGCATGTGTGGCAAGACATGCCGCGTCGCATGGAACGTGCCGGTCAGCATGATCGCAATAATCTTGTCCCAGATTTCGGGCGGAAACTCGGTAACGGGCGCTGTATGCTGAATCCCGGCGTTGTTGACCAGAATATCAACGTTACTAAAGGTTTCGACAGTGTTCTGAATCAAATTCTCGATCTGATCAGGTTGGGAGAGGTCTGCACCATTATATGCAACGTCCGCGCCGGTTTCCCGAGCCAGAGCGGCTCGGGTTTTCTCTATTTCTTCGGCGTCGCCGAATCCGTTGAGCATAATAGCGCACCCTTGGCCTGCCAGGGTACGTGCAATGCCCAATCCAATGCCGCTTGTGGATCCCGTCACGAGGGCAGTCTTGCCTTTAAGCATTTCGGTTACGTGCTCCTGGTTATTCACTATGACTTAAAAAAGGACTCCGCTTCGCCACGCCACGATTCCTTGGCCGTGATGGCTCCGCGAACACGCTCAATTTCGCCCTCTAGTTCGGTGATATAATCCTGCAACGCTTCGATCGAAAGGTCGTCCAGATCGAGCGGCTTGGGCCGCAGGAATTTTGGCGCGAGGTCTTCTTCCTCCATATCGGTCTCCTACACTTTTTCGACATGGCTTGCATGTCCGTGGGCTACGGATTAGACAGGCAATTCCGTTTCTCGAAATACGCCCTTTCCTGATGCCTCGCAAGGAGCAGTTCCATGCCGTTGCCCGAATCAATGACGGTAGTTGAAGCCCAACAAGCCGGTGGACCAGATGTTCTGGTGCCAGGAAACCGGCTATTGCCAAGCGCCACCGCCGGCGAGGTTCTGATCAAGGTCGCCGCCGCAGGCGTCAACCGGCCCGACGCACTGCAGCGTGCGGGAAGCTATCCGCCGCCACCCGGCGCGTCAGATCTTCTTGGATTGGAAGTTGCCGGTACGGTTGCCGCGTGTGGTCAGGACGTGAATGGCCTGTCCGTGGGAGACGCGGTCTGCGCATTGACACCCGGTGGTGGCTACGCCGAATACTGCGTCGCCCCGGCGGCGCATTGCCTACCGATTCCAACAGGTTACAACATGATCCAGGCGGCGACGCTGCCGGAAACGTTCTTTACGGTGTGGCACAATGTGTTTCAGCGCGGCCGGTTGGCGAGTGGCGAAACGTTTCTTGTTCACGGCGGGTCCAGTGGCATTGGAACGACGGCGATCCAATTGGCCTGCGAATTTGGCGCCCGCGTGCTGACGACTGCGGGCAGCGACGAGAAATGCCGGTTTTGTGAGTCAATCGGCGCTGAGCGGGCGATCAATTACAAAACAGAGGACTGGCCGGCAGTGGTTCGCGAGGTTGTTGGTCGCGATGGCGTGGACGTCATACTGGATATGGTCGGTGGCGATTATATCCAGTCCAACATCAACGCATTGGGTCTTAACGGCCGTTTGGTCATGATTGCGTTTCTGGGTGGCTCGAAGGCGAATGTCGATTTCGTCCGAATGATGATGCGACGGCAAACAATTACCGGCTCGACATTGCGCCCGCAATCGAACGAAGCGAAGGCCGAAATTGCTCAAGAGCTTTTAGAGAAAGTCTGGCCATTACTTGAAAACGGCAAGGTCAAGCCTGTTATTTACGAGACCTTCGCATTGCAAGACGCTGCGAAAGCGCATGCGCTAATGGAATCCAGCGCGCATATGGGTAAAATTATTCTCAGAGTTGAAGAAACCCGTGGATAATGTCCAATTGCCGAGTAAGCAAGGCAGGTATATACAGAGCATGTAACAAGGGCTTATTTCAGCAGCCTACGGGTCAAATCACAAACAAATCGGTCAGATTTTCTAAGGACAGGCTATGTCATTATTATTGATGCCTAAAGCAACCGCGGTTTGGTTGGTCGACAATACAACGCTCTCATTCCTCCAGATTGGCGATTTTTGCCAGTTGCATGAACTTGAGGTGCAAGCCATCGCGGACGGTGAGGTTGCGGTTGGGATCGTCGGTTTGGATCCTGTTTCCAATGGCCAGCTGACCAAAGACGAAATCGAACGATGTGAGGCTGATCCGGCGGAGCGCCTGCAGATCGCTAAGACGGATATTCCTCAGCCCGTCGCCCGGCAAAAGGGACCGCGCTATACCCCGGTTTCTAAACGTGCGGACAAACCGGATGCCATTGCATGGCTTCTTCGTAATCAGCCCGATTTAAGTGACGCTCAGATTGGTCGCTTGATTGGAACAACGAAGCCGACGATCAATGCCATTCGTGATCGGACGCACTGGAACTCATCTAATCTGCAGCCGCGTAGCCCGGTTGAGGTTGGCCTCTGTACGCATCAGGAGTTGCATGACGCCGTTGTTCTCGCGGTGGCGCGTGCGGCCAAGAAAAGGCCTAAAACCGAAGAGGGGGCCGAAATTGAAGCGCCGGAGAACGTAGAGAACGCGGCAGATGAAACACGGCTAGAACCCGCGGCAACTGAACCGGAGGCGCCGGCCAATCCGATTACAACCGCCGAGGCGCTGTTCAAGAAGACTGACGATCCGGTAGAACCCGAAGAAGAAGTTGTAGAGCCGACAATCGCGGATATTTGGCCAAGCGACAAAACCGGGAGCGCCTGAGCACCGGTCTTGTCGCTTAGCGGCGCATTATTTTCCGGCGTAACCAATCGTTTTTAGGACCGCTTCGATTTCTGGTAAAATTGCCGGATCGTCGATCGTCGCCGGCTGCTTGTATTCCTTGCTGTCGGCGATACTTGCCATGGTGCCGCGCAGAATTTTACCCGACCGTGTTTTCGGTAAACGGTCGACCACAACGGCTGATTTAAAGGCGGCGACCGGCCCTATTCTCTCCCGGACCATTTTCACCACTTCGCTCGATATCGTGTCGCCGCCTTTCGAAACGCCGGCATTTAAGACAAGGAAACCGAGTGGCAACTGGCCTTTCAGTGTGTCCTCCACACCGATAACGGCGCATTCCGCGACATCAGGGTGATCCGCCAGGACCTCTTCCATAGCACCGGTTGAGAGACGATGACCGGCCACATTGATGATATCGTCGGTCCGGGCCATCACGAAGATATAGCCATCCTCATCCATATAGCCTGCATCACCCGATTCATAATAGCCCGGGTAATCCGACATATAGGATTCCACGAAGCGTTCGTCCGCGTTCCACAGGGTCGGCAGGCAACTCGGCGGCATGGGTAGTTGTATGCAAATCGCACCCATTTCGCCGCGTTCCACTTCCTTCCCGCTCGGATCGAGTACCTGGACGTTGTACCCCGGCACGGCGCGGGTCGGCGAACCCGGTTTGATTGGGAGGGCTTCGATGCCGGGGCAGTTCGCTGCGATTGGCCAGCCGCTCTCTGTCTGCCACCAATGATCGATGACGGGCACTTTGAGGTGCTCTTCGGCCCAATTCAACGTGTCAGGGTCGAGGCGTTCGCCGGCCAGGAACAGGGTGCGCAAGGAACCGATATCGTAGTCGTTCAATAAAGCGCCGTTCGGGTCCTCGCGCTTGATCGCGCGGAATGCTGTCGGCGCGGTAAAGAGAGTCGATACGTTATGTTCTGAGATCACGCGCCAAAAGACACCGGCGTCGGGCGTACCGACAGGTTTGCCTTCAAAAAGCACGGTCGTGCAGCCGTGCAGCAAAGGGGCGTAGACGATATAGGAATGTCCAACGACCCAGCCGACGTCGGATGCTGCCCAATAAACCTCACCCGGTTCAGTGTTGTAGATATTCTTCATCGACCATTTCAGCGCCACCATATGGCCGCCATTGTCGCGGACGACACCTTTCGGCTCTCCGGTTGTGCCGGATGTGTAGAGGATGTAGAGCGGGTCGGTGGCTTTGACCGGAACGCAATCCACGCCCTCCGCGGCCTCCATGACCGCCTTCCAGTCGTGATCGCGTCCGGACTTTAGCTCCGCCAGGCTTTCCTCTCGTTGTAGGACGATTACGTTGGGTACGTGATGCGGCGACAGGGAAAGCGCTTCGTCGACGATAGGCATGTAGTCGATAATTCGTCCCGGCTCAATTCCACACGATGCGGCAACGATCGCCTTCGGTTTCGCGTCGGTAACCCGGGTTGCCAGTTCGTTCGGTGCAAAACCGCCAAAAACGACGGAATGGATCGCACCAAGCCTGGCGCAGGCCAGCATGGCGACGGCGGTCTGTGGCACCATCGGCATATAAATGATGACACGGTCGCCTTTCTCTACGCCGAGTTGCCGCAAGGCGCCGGCGCATCGGGCGACTTTATCCTGCAACTCTGTGTAGGAGATCTTCCGCTTTTTGCCGGTGATTGGGCTGTCGTAAATGATGGCTGTCTGATCGCCTCTACCCGCTTCGACGTGACGGTCGACAGCGTTGTGGCAAGTATTGCACTCCGCGCCGGAAAACCATTTGTTGAAGGGGGAGTTCGAGCTGTCGAGTATGCTGTCCCAGGATTTGGACCAGTCGATCGCTGCGGCAGCGTCGCGCCAGAAGCATTCAGGATCAACCAGCGATTGCTGATAGACCATATCAAATACGCCCGCCATTAAAGCATCACTAAGACATTTTTATGGTTTGTTGATTTCGATTATACGAGGATGGCGCGGCAATCAAAGTAGCATTGACCATAGAAGGTAATTTGCCTTACCTCGGGTACTGGTTGGACGCAGAGATGGATCGCAAACATGGGTGACTTTGGGGCTAAACCGGCGAATTACACACCGTTGAGCCCGCTTAGCTTCATCCGGCGCGCGGCGACCGTTTATCCGAAACACCCTGCGGTAATGCACGGCGATATCCAATATGATTGGGCAACCGCCTACGCCCGCGCGCGACGGTTAGCCAGCGCATTGCAATTGCAGGGTATTGGTAAAAACAGCACCGTATCGATCATGGCGCCCAATGTGCCGGCGCTGTTTGATGCCCATCACGGAGTGCCAATGTGTGGCGCGGTTTTGAACCCGCTGAATACCAGGCTCGACGCCGATGCCATCGCGCTGACACTTGAGCATAGCGAGGCGAAAATTGTTCTCACCGATACGGAGTTTGCGCCTGTCATGGAAACGGCGCTGACAAAATTGGCCGATCCGCCGTTGGTGATCGATATCGACGATCCGCTTGGTCCTGGCGGAAAGCGGCTTGGCGAAATTGAATACGAGGCGTTCATCGATACAGGAGATCCCTTCTATGAGTGGTCGTTGCCATCTGATGAATGGGATGCGATTTCGCTTTGCTACACATCTGGAACTACCGGTAATCCGAAAGGCGTCGTCTACCATCATCGGGGCGCCTATTTGCTGGCATTGGGCAATATTATGTCCTGGAGTTTGCCGCAGCAGCCGACATATCTTTGGACCTTGCCGATGTTTCATTGCGATGGCTGGTGTTTCCCGTGGACACTTGCCGCGGTCGGTGGGACGAGTGTGTGCCTACGCAAGGTCGAGGCGGGCGCGATTTTCGACGCTATCGCCGAGCAGAACGTGACGCATTTATGCGGTGCGCCGATCGTCCTCAATATGCTCCTGAACGCAATGGAGTCGGAGAGGCGTCCCCTGCCCCATAGAGTTTCGGTAATGACAGCCGCCGCACCGCCGCCAGCACCAATATTACGCGCGATGGAAGAGGACGGATTCGACGTGACGCATGTCTATGGTTTGACCGAAGTCTATGGGCCTGCGGTCGTTTGCGCCTGGCATGAGGAATGGGACGATAAATCGACCGAGGAACGTGCCCAGATCAAATCGCGGCAAGGCGTTGCCTATCCGGTACTAGAAGATTTGATCGTTGCTGATCCGGAAACGGGAAAGCCGGTTCCCAATGACGGCGAAACATTGGGTGAGGTCTTCATGCGCGGCAATGTAGTCATGAAGGGCTATTTGAAAAACAAACCGGCGACGGACGAAGCCTTCACTGGCGGTTGGTTTCACACCGGCGATTTGGGCGTCTGGCATCCTGACAATTACGTCGAACTTAAGGACCGCTCGAAGGACATTATAATTTCAGGCGGCGAGAATATCTCGACCATCGAAATCGAAGGTGTTTTGTATAGCCATCCCAGCGTGTTCGAGGCCGCCGTTGTGGCAAAGCAGGATGATCATTGGGGCGAGGTGCCATGCGCATTTGTGACGCTGCACGACGGGGCACAGGCAACAGAAGCAGAATTGATCGCATACTGCCGTGAAAATATGGCCCATTACAAAGCGCCGAAATATGTCGTCTTCGGCAGCTTGCCGAAGACCTCCACGGGTAAAGTGCAGAAATTCGAATTGCGGGAACGGACACGGTTAATTTAGTTTAAAAAATTAAAGTAAAAATAGTTTATTATTGCGACTATTTAAAAAATACGTTTGTAATTTATAAATTGTTACAGAGATAAATGAATATTTCTGCGAGTTTAATTTAAAATGAGAACTAAAGAGAACTAATGTGGCGCCTATCACACAATCAAGTTTTGTGATATTTTAGTTCAATGAGTAATTTTCTTGATACTAAGAACACTGGTTATCCGTGTGGAGTAGTTTTACCTGAACGCTGAAATTTTATAGCTCAGGGATTAGGGGGGGACGATAATTTGCCGGACCCGGGGGGCGCCGTAGAAGATCTGGCGCAAATCAACAATCACCTTTTAGATGCTATCGAATGTCTTTCCGACGGTTTGATAATTTTCGATGGCAATCAGAATGTTGTCGCGTGCAATGCAAGATACCACGAGATCTTCAATGTCGTTCCGGGTGTTGTTGAGCCGGGTGCCGGCTTCGAGCAACTCGTACGCACACAGGTTGCGGAAGGCCAGTATGCACTTGCCGATACAGATAAAGATGATTGGGTAGCAGCACGCCTGTCCGACTATTCCGAATTTGGGCAAGCGAATGAAGTAGAGCTGTCTGATGGTCGTTGGGTCCGAACCCACCGTTTCGCCACAAAAAGTTCCGGCGTCGTTGAAATCCATAGTGATATCAGTGCGACACAGAATGGTGACTCCGCTATTCGCGAGAGCGAAGCGCTGTTTCGCGCGATGTTGGACCACATACCAGCACTAATATCGCTGAAGGATATTGACGGCCGTTACCTTATCGCGAACAAGGGCTTCGAAGAAATGGTCGGTATCACTTCGAGCGCTGCTGTCAACAAGACCACACACGATTTGGGCATGGATAATACCGCCGCTGATCTAATTTCTGAGCTTGACCGCAAGGTCATTGAAGCCGGGGCGGTTATTTCCCAGGAACGACACGTGGTCACCATGACGGGGCCGCAAGATCGCGACATGACCAAGTTTCCAGTCTATGATTCCGAAGGCAATTTGGTTGGGGTCGGTACGTTTTCCATCGACATTTCGAATCGCAAAGCGGTTGAAAGTCAACTGCGCCAATCACAGAAGATGGAAGCGGTGGGCCAGTTGACCGGCGGGGTGGCACACGATTTCAATAACATTCTCAGTGTGATCCTCGGCAACCTTGGTTTGATTGAGGATGAGATTGGAGAAATAGCAGCAATAAAACCGTTGTTGGACGCGGCTATTGCTGCCACTGACAGCGGTGCGGATTTAAATCGTCAACTTCTCGCATTCTCGCGGCAAACGCCGCTAGCGCCTATTTCGATCGACCTGAACAAACAGGTGTCGGGAATGACGTCGATGCTGCGTAGGGTGCTGGAAGAATCAATCGAGATTGAGTTGGTTCGAGGCGCGGGCCTTTGGGCTTGTGAAGCGGATCCAGGGCAAATCGAGAACGCAGTGTTGAATCTCGCGATCAATGCGAGAGACGCAATGGCTGACGGTGGCAAGTTGACGATCGAAACTGCAAACGCGCGATTAGACGACGAATACGCCGCGGCCCAGGCGGAGGTCGTACCGGGCCAATATGTCATGGTTGCCATAACAGATACCGGCGCCGGCATGGCGCCTGAAGTCATCGACAAAGCTTTCGATCCATTCTTTACCACGAAGGAAATTGGTAAAGGCACGGGGATGGGCCTGAGTATGGTCTTTGGCTTTGTCAAACAATCCAATGGTCATATCAAGATTTACAGCGAGTTGGGCCAAGGAACGACGATCAAAATTTATTTGCCAAGGACGCGACGCGAGCCAGGGGCGGTGCAATCGCAGCCGCGTTTAGCGGTTCCGCTGGCACGTGGCGAAACGGTACTAGTGGTCGAGGACGACGCCAACCTGAGGACGCTGGTCATGAAACTGGTCCGTGATCTTGGCTATCGCGTTCTCGAAGCCAGAGATGGCGATACCGCTATTGAAAGAATGCAGGCGAATAATAGTATCAATTTGCTGTTAACCGATGTTGTGCTTCCGGGCGGTAAAGGCGGGGCAGAGGTTGCTCGAGAAGCGAGACAGATTCATCCTGGTATTAAAGTTCTGTTTATGTCGGGATATACGGAAAACGCGATTATTCATCACGGTCGACTGGATGACGGCGTCCATCTTCTTGAAAAACCGTTCCGTAAAGCGGAGCTGGCACGAAAACTGCGAGACGCTTTAGAAGCCGAATAATTCGCTATGTGACAGTGAATTATGCTCGCCCTTGAACGAATTGGGCCGAATTTTCGGAATCAGTACCTTGCCCGCGGCGAACACTTTAATAGATATCCGACACGGGATTCTAGTCTCCGTGGAAGGTCGTAAACGCTTCGACCGGCTCGCGCACGGTTACAAGCTCGTTGATGGCGGCGCTCTTATCTTCCTTGCCGAGCGACATGCCGCAGATAATTGCGTCCGAATCCGGCAGTTCGAGCACCTGACGGACGACTTTGTGGTAGTTCGCGAAAGCCGCTTGCGGACAGGTCTCCAGTCCCTGCCCGCGCGCCGCGAGCATGACGTTCTCAAGGAACATGCCGCAATCGAGCCAACTGCCCCAATGCATGTCCTGGTCGATGGTGAAAATCATACCGACCGGCGCGTCGAAGAATTTATAGTTCCGGCCTGTTTGTTCGATCATGCCTTGCCTATTGTCTTTCGTGATCCCAACCAGGCCGTACATATCCCAGCCGACTTTGCGCCGCCGCGAGATATAGGGCTCCCGCCATTCGGTCATATAGTACAAGCGCTCATGGTCATGCTCGCCTGAATTGTTGTGAAAGGCGTCCAGAACAGCATCGGTTAATCGCTGTTTCGCGGCCCCCGTCAACACATGCGCTTTCCAGGGTTGCGTGTTCGTGCCGCTGGGCGCTCGGCTGGCGACTGCGAGGATATGTTCGACGGTTTCGCGGGAAACGGGATCGGGAAGGAACGCGCGCACGGAGCGGCGGCCCGTAATTGCTTCGTCTACGGTTATCATTTGGAATCTCTTCGGCGGGTATTAGGATAAAAAAATGTGGGATCCGGCCTATTCGGTCGAATTTAAGATCTTCGCAGGCCAAAGGGTCAATTTCAACCCGGGCCAACGGTTATACGGACGAACCGTTTAGGTGTGTTGTATTCGCTGTAGTTCGTCTTTTATCGCAAGTTTTTCACGTTTGAGGTGCGCAACTGCCGACGAATCCGGCATAGGTCGGTTGCTTTCCTCTGCAATCGCATTTTCCAGCGTTGCATGCTTTTCTTTAAGGACCTCGATACGGTCAGTGGACGTTAGTTCGGTTTGGACCTCTTCCGCACTGTCCTTCACTGCCATCCTGATCTCCCTTGCTGTGGTGCAGACAGGCGATTACTCTCCCGCCTGCAACAATTCACGTGGACGATCATGGTAGCGCGAAATTAATCGCCTGTCAGTAGGCAGTATCGTGAATTTCCGTTGGACTTGGAGCGAAAATGAGCGACGTCAGACGGCTTATTGTCGGAATTAGTGGCGCATCCGGCGTAATTTACGGCGTTCGCTTGCTCGAAACGCTGAAATCGATGGATGTCGAGACGCATCTGGTTGTCAGCAAGGCCGCAGAAGTAACCCTTGCTTATGAGACGGACATGAAGGTTGCCGCGCTTCACGCGCTGGCGGACATCAGCCATCCCGAAGCTGACATCGCGGCGGCCATCTCGAGCGGGTCTTTCAAGACGTTGGGCATGGTCATTGCGCCATGCTCTATCCGGTCTATGTCGGAAATTGCGTCAGGCGTTACGTCCAGCCTTTTGACACGTGCTGCGGACGTCGTCCTCAAGGAGCGCCGCCGTCTTGTGCTTATGGTTCGCGAGACGCCTTTGCACACCGGTCATTTGCGCTCGATGACCGCGCTATCGGAAATGGGAGCGATTATCGCACCGCCCCTGCCGGGGTTCTACGCCCTGCCGGAGACTGTCGATGACATCATCGACCATTCGGTCGGTCGGGTCCTCGATCTCTTCAGCCTGGATACGGGCAAGGTCCGGCGCTGGGGCGAACCTGCCGCGGATGGCGGGAAGCCCCTGCGCGCCGTCCGGCACCGAAAGAAACCTTAGGCCCTTTGCTGGCGCAAGACGTTTAACGCGGAGCCCGCCTTAAACCATTCGATCTGCGCGGCGCTATAGGAATGGCGCAGTGACAGGGATTCAGTCGAGCCATCTGCGTGCGTAATCAAGCATTCGACAGGTTTGCCCGGCGTTAGATTGTCGAGGCCGACCAGGTTGATCAAGTCGTCTGCCTGGATGCGGTCATAGCCGGCTTTATCCTCGAAGGTTAATGCCAACAGGCCCTGTTTCTTGAGGTTCGACTCGTGAATTCTCGCGAAACTGCGGGCTATCACTGCCACCCCGCCAAGCAACCGGGGAGATAAAGCCGCATGTTCGCGGCTGCTGCCTTCGCCATAATTAGTGTCGCCGACAATGACCCAGGGAATTCCGGCGGCTTTATAATCCCGCGCTATATTAGAAAAAGGTTGAGCCGTTGCGCCGCTAACGGTGTTGTTGCCCTTACCGCGCTCATTCGTGAAGGCGTTGGTCGCGCCCATCAACATATTGTCGCTGAATTTGTCGAGGTGTCCCCGCAATGCGAGCCACGGCCCGGCTGGCGAGATATGATCGGTTGTCGTCTTTCCCTTGGTCTTTGCCAACACGCGCGCACCGACGACGTCTTCGCCATCCCAAGCCTGCCATGGCTTCATGACCTGCAATCTTTCGCTCTTTGGATCGACGGAGAGCGAGACTTTACTGCCATCAACGGGCGGCGCGACAAATGTCGAGGTGCCTGGATCGAATGCTTTCTCAGGGACCTCGGGGGCGGGTTTGGGCGGCTCCAGCTTGAATGCTTTGCCATCTTCGTCGACGAGCGTGTCCGTCATGGGATTGAAGGAAAGCCTGCCGGCGATCGCGAAGGCGGTCACGATCTCGGGGCTTGCGATGAAATTCATCGTAGTCGGTTGACCGTCATTTCGGCTCGGAAAATTGCGATTGTACGAGGTGAGAATCGTATTCGAATGCGCCGTTTCAGATTTCGAGCGGCGCCATTGTCCGATACAAGGACCGCAGGCGTTCGCCAGGACTGTGCCGTTGATCGCAGTGAAGGATTGAATTTGTCCGTCCCGCTCGATTGTCGCCCGTATTTGCTCGGATCCAGGGGTGACGAGAAATGGCGATGCTGCTCTCAAACCGTGTGCACTCGCCTGTGCTGCAATATCGGCTGCACGGCTCATATCTTCATATGACGAATTGGTGCAACTGCCGATCAGCGCTGAGGAGACCGCATCGATAAACCCGTTTTCCGGATCTTCAACTTCAGCTGCAAGGGTGGAGATCGGTCTCGCCCGGTCCGGCGTGTGCGGTCCAACGACATGTGGTTCCAAAGTCGACAAATCCAGACTGATGACTTCATCGAAATAGGCTTCCGGATCGGAAACGACCTCAGAATCCGGTTGCAGGATATCTTGATGGGCTTCGGCCAAGGACGCGAGCGCGGCGCGGCTAGTCGCCTCCAAATAGCGTGCCATTCTTGTATCGAAGCCGAAAACCGATGTCGTTGCGCCCAATTCAGCACCCATATTCGTAATGGTCGCCTTGCCGGTAGCGCTGATTGTTGCTGCTCCCGGACCGATATACTCAACGATGGCATTCGTGCCGCCTGCGACGCCCAGTGCGCCAGCGACGAAAAGGATCACATCCTTCGGTGCGGTCCAGCCGCTAAGCTCGCCGGTCAAATAAATTCCAATTCGTCTCGGGTACAGGACCTCCCACGGCAAACCGGCAATGGTTTCCACGGCATCGGCGCCACCGACGCCAACGGCACAGGCGCCGAGCCCTCCACCATTCGGCGTGTGCGAGTCGGTGCCAAGGATCAGCGCGCCGGGAAATGCATAATTCTCGAGAATGACCTGATGTATAATCCCGGCACCGGGTCCCCAGAACCCGGCCCCGAACTTTGCCGCTGCCGAGCGCAGAAAATTATAGACTTCCTCGTTTTCGGCGATTGAGTCTTGAAGGTCTGATCGGCTATCGACCCGTGCCTGGATCAGATGATCGCAGTGAATAGTGGTCGGCACTGCGACTTTGTCCAGGCCGGTCTGAATGAATTGCAGCAAGCCTGTCTGGCCGAGAACATCCTGAAAGGCGACCCTGTCTGGCCGGAGGGACAACTGGCTTTCCCCGACTTCGAACGTCTGCGAGGCCGGATCGTCGAGATGTCCGAACAAAAGTTTCTCGGAAAGGGTTAGCGGGCGACCCAAGCGCTGACGTACCTCTTGAATATTCGCCGCCATTAGCGCGTAAAGCGCGGCAACTTGCTCTGGAGATATATCGACTGCAGCCATAGCGTCCTCCTTGATCTGTCTGGTCAGCACGGGGAGGACCATACGCGCGCTGTGCTCTACGATCTAATATATGTTTCATTAATTATTCATATATATAAAATATGATTATGGAATTACGGCATATCCGATATTTTGTCGCTGTCGCGGAAGAAGCCCATATTACCCGTGCGGCGGAGAAGCTGGGCATTCAGCAACCGCCGCTGAGCCAGCAGATCCGCGCACTGGAAACGGAGCTCGACGTGCAACTCTTTCGTCGCTTGCCGCGCGGAGTGGCATTGACGGATGCCGGGGAGACATTTCTCGAGGACGCCCGGCAAATTCTAAAGCATGTCGAGCATGCCACCGCTGCAACGCAGAGGACCGCACGCGGCGAACAAGGACACATCGTTGTCGGATTCACGAGTTCAGCGCCCTTTCACGCACTTTTCCCGAAGGTATTCAGATCCTTTCGGTCGGCAACACCGCTGGTTTCCATGCGCTTGGAGGAACGCGGTACCGGCGGATTGGTCGATGGATTGCGGAACGAAACAATCGATGTCGCTTTCATCCGTTCCCCGGTAGCGGACACGATGGGTCTCGCCGTCCACCCCCTTGTCGAAGAGCCAATGGTGGTGGCGCTACCCTTGGAGCATGAGTTGGCTGAAGGTGAGGACCAGTCAATCAACTTGGCGGTTTTGGCGGGTGAACCGTTTATTCTGTATCGGCGGTCAGTGGGCCCCGGTCTTTACGATGGGATCATTACCGCCTGCAGCCATGCAGGCTTCACTCCCGAAATCGCACAAGAAGCACCGCGTATTACATCGACGTTGAATCTTGTTGCTGCGGGGTTGGGTGTTTCGATCGTACCGGCGTCGTTGCGCCGTTTGCAGGTCGAGGGGATTACCTATCGTCCCTTATCGGCACCGTCGCAACTGACTGCGCCAATCAATCTTGCTTGCCGGCGGGTAGAGAATGCCGTCGCAACGCGCCGGTTTATCGACATGGCGCGTGCCGCGGCGGTCGCTGTGACACCCGGTGCGCCGTGATTGTCATCGAAGCATTTGTTCATTCATCTTTTTCGTCGAACACGGCGTCTAAAATCCGAGCAATATCGTTTTTTCCGTTCCCGTTGATCGGGGATTTCAGGGTCTCGGAATAACGTATGATGTTTCGCGCCGCAGCCTCGCGCCGCTCGGCGGCGTTAGTCGGGCTTTGTTCTATCGACTTGGCTGTCGCGAACAAGGCGTCTTGTTGCAATCTTTCAGCTTGTAACTCGATTCGCTTGACCAAGGTGCGGAGCGACTCTTGTGTATTGGCGGCATAACCGTCATACGATGCCTTCAAGGTCCGTCTGATGCCGCGCAGCGGGACAACGACACCGGATCTCCAGGGCGATGTTAGCGCCATAGTTTGTGCCATGGCAGCACTGTCGAGTTCGGCACCGCGATGCGCTGCGATCCAGCAGCAATACAGCAAGACATTGACGTCGACGCCAAACTGATCCTGTAGACGAAGGCAGGCAGGCGCGACCCCTTCCCGCCCATAAACGGATACCGAAAATTCCCAGAATGGGTTTTCGGGCGTTTGTGTCATTCGTCGCCGAGACAGATGCCGAGTTGACGAGCGGTGCGCACGACGGGACCGTCAATATCGACCAATGCCGGCGCCGCGACAGCCTCTTCGATGGGAATATCGACGACCTGACGGTTTTGCCACGCAACCATCCGCCCGAATTTGCCTTGCGCAATCAGTTCGACGGCATGGACACCAAATATGCTTGCCATGAGCCGGTCGCGGGCATCCGGCGCAGCACCGCGTTGGACGTGCCCCAGCACGGTGACGCGCACCTCCGCTCGGGTTGTCTCGGCCAGGCGGTCGCCCAAAAGGTGGCCAATGCCGCCATACGCGGAACGCCCGCCAGCATATTTCTGGACAATTTTGTTGCCTGCTTCATTGGGAACGGCCTCGGCCACGACAACAAGAGCAAAACGGCGTCCACTCGCCTGTATGGATCTGATTTTTTTGACAATATTGGCGATCCGATAGGGGATTTCCGGAATCAGGATAACGTCGGCGCCACCGGCAATGCCGGCGACCAGCGCGATATGGCCCGCATCCCGGCCCATGACTTCCAGGATAATCACACGGTCATGGCTGGCGGCGGTTGGTTGCAGCATATCGAGCGCATCGGTCGCGACTTCGACCGCAGTGTCGTAGCCGATGGACACTTCCGTGGAACTGACATCGTTATCGATCGTTTTCGGAATACAGACGAGGTTCAGGCCGCCCTTCTCCGCGAGTTTGTTCAGAATGGCGATACTGCCATCGCCGCCGATACCAATCAGCGCGTCCAGCCCAAGCGCCTTATATCCGGCGATCACTTCGCCAGATCGGTCGAGGTCTGGGCCGTCGAGCTGCGGATAGGCAAAAGGGTTGCCGTAATTGCTTGAGCCCAGCATCGTACCGCCGCGGCGCATTATGGTGCCGTCGAATTCGCTTGGATCAAGACGCGTGGCCCGCGGCGGCGATTCCATCAGGCCTTGCGTGCCGTGTTCAATTCCCATGACGGTCCAGCCGCGGCCGGCGGCATCATGAACGACCGCACGCAGGACGGTATTCAACCCGGCGCAATCCCCCCCGCTCGTTAATATTCCGATACGTTTGCTCTCTGTCATTCGTTTCTCCCCCGATAAACCGCAACATGACGAGCGATTCCCTTCATCGCAAGATGGCAGTGCGTGACAATTCTGCTAAAATGCCAATCGTTCCGACTTGTTAAGGCCAACATCGCCATGGATGACCAAGAAGAGTTGCGGCGTATGCTGGAAGAAATGCGCATTGAGCATCGCGATCTTGACGACGTGATTGCACGTTTGACTGAAAAAGCGCCCTTCGACCAATTACAGTTACAGCGCTTGAAGAAAAGAAAACTTGGCTTGAAAGATGCGATTCTTCGCATTGAAAGCGAGCTTCAACCCGATATCATCGCGTGAAACTTAGGACAAAGGCGGAGTTGATTGCGAGGCGCGCATGCGTTTGTCCGCCTCGTTCATGACCGCGCCCGCATCTTCGCCCCCATTCAGGAAGTAGGTTCCCCAAATTAACGCCAAGTGAACTTCTGCATTTTCCCAGATCAGCGGTCGCGTAAGGACTAAGCCGGCCAAGGCTTCGGCCCTTTCCCGCGCTTGCGCTTCTTGCTCCCCGATCAAAATGACGCCGAATTCGGCACCGCCAACGCGACCGACGATATCGCCTTCGGGCGTTTGGCTTTGAATGATGCCCGCGACATGTTCGATCGCCGCATCACCTGCCGCGAGGCCAAGATCGGCGTTAATCGACTTTAGATTTTCGATTTCGATAAACAGGAGGCTGCTGTCGGTGCCGCGACGCTGCGCAATCATGAGCGCCCGCGATAACTCACGCACAAAAGCACGCCGGTTCAAAACGAGCGAAACCGAATCCTGATCGGCCAACATCGTCAAATATTCCAGCCGATTCCGATTCTGATCGAGGGCCTCTCGAAGCGTCGCGACTTCCGCGATCAACCCGACCATGGCATCCCGAATATTCGGCGTCAGATCATCTTCATCGACACCGTGCACGACCGCAACGTCGTGGAGGTTGTGCGCGCCTTCGCCGTCATCTCTTTCCGATCGACGATGATCGCGCGATTCCCCAGCCGCGTCCGCTGGCGGCACCGATTGCTCAATGCCGACCTGCCGGGTAGGCTGAATAGGTGGTGGCTCCTCAACTTTCATCGAACACCAACGACAAGTGAGATAACGCTCTAAATATTAGTCGATTCTGTGGATAAACGCGAATTATAGTGCACTAAAGTCGCGAATGGCGGCTTGCACCGCCGTTGCCGAAACTTATACTGCTTGGCTTCCGCGCCGCAGGGCGCAGTTTAGCAGGACGAATTCAAATGGCCGGATCGGCTGTTGTCGGCATCATCATGGGCAGCCAATCTGATTGGGAAACCATGCGGCATGCTGCGGAGACGCTTGAAGCGCTCGGAGTGCCTCACGAAACACGAATCGTATCCGCGCATCGCACGCCGAAACGGCTTGCAGAATATGCTGAATCCGCCAGGAAGCGCGGGTTAAAGGTAATTATTGCGGGCGCTGGCGGGGCTGCACACTTGCCTGGAATGACGGCTGCGATGACCCCCCTTCCCGTCTTTGGTGTACCGGTTGAGAGCAAGGCGTTGAGCGGCATGGACAGCCTGCTGTCGATCGTGCAAATGCCGGGCGGGATTCCGGTCGGCACGCTGGCGATTGGCCGTGCGGGCGCGATCAATGCGGCTTTGCTGGCGGCTGCGGTCATCGCGCTGGCAGACGAAACCGTGCGACGCAATCTGGACGACTGGCGGGCGCGCCAAACGGCGGGAATCGCCGAATCACCCAGCGATGGCTGATCACGATACGTCAAAATTTGGCCCCGGAAGCGTAATTGGCATTCTCGGCGGCGGACAGTTAGGCCGAATGACGGCACTTGCGGCCGCGCGCCTGGGCTATCGCTGTCAAATCTTTGCGCCGGAGTCTGGCGGCCCCGCGTCGCAGGTTTCCGCAGGGGAGACGATTGCGCAGTATGACGATCTCGACGCTCTCGCCCGCTTTGCTGAAGCCGTCGATGTGGCGACGTTCGAATTCGAAAATGTACCGGTTGCGTCTGTCGAACGTCTTCTGCAGTCAGTGCCGGTCAGGCCGGGTCCGAAAGCTTTGGCAGTCGCCCAGGACCGTTTGGTGGAAAAATCGTTTTTGCGCAGTATCGATATTCCGACGGCACCGTTTTACGAAGTAAACAATGCATCAGAATTGCAGGCCTCGGTCGGAGAACTGAGTGCGCCTGCGGTGCTCAAAACGGTTCGCCTCGGTTATGACGGCAAGGGACAGGTTCTAATTCAACCCGATAGCAATCTCTCCGATGCCTTCCTGGAAATGGGGGCAGATCGTGGCGTTCTGGAAAAATGGATCGATTTCCGTATGGAAATGTCGGTCATTTTGGCGCGGGGCATAGATGGTAAGACGGTGACGTTCGATCCAGCGGAAAACCGTCACAAGCATCATATTCTCGACACAACGATTGTACCGGCTCGTGTTCCCGGCTCTGTTGCCGAAGAAGCCCGTGCGCTGGCGGAACGGATCGCCGATGCGCTCGGGCTCGTGGGGCTTTTGGCCGTGGAATTGTTCGTCACGCATGACGATAACATAATCGTCAATGAAATCGCGCCGCGGCCCCATAATTCGGGCCATTGGACGATGAACGCTTGCGATACCTGCCAGTTCGAGCAATTTGTTCGTGCTATTTGCGGGCAACCGCTCGGTTCGACTAATCGCTACGCCGATGCGGTCATGACAAACTTGGTCGGCGAAGGCGTAAACGACTGGAAAAAGGCATTGCGACAACCGGACTTACATCTTCATCTCTACGGCAAGGATGAAGCTCGAGCGGGGCGCAAGATGGGGCACGTCAACCGCATATTGTCATTGGGTGCTGTCGCGGACGATAGTGAAATCTGAAGCGATGCCTGCCAGTCGTGCGTAGTCTGACAGATCAGCTTGTAAAACTTTCGGTTTAAGGTTCAAATACAGACAGTTGTGCGGCACGGCCGTCATGGTCCCTTAACGGTTCGTGAGCAAATTCGATATCCTAATAGTGTCAAATTCTTTTTGAGAAATCGGATGAAGAAGACACGGCTTATATCTGTTATCGTCCTCCTGTCGGTTTTGCTAGGAAATCAGGCAACCGCGAAACCGGAACTGCTCAATCGTGCGCAACTGGAATCCCTTTTTCAGGACCGCTTGACCTTTATCGTTCGGTCGCAACGCGGTGCCGTTAGGTTTCGATATTTTAGTGATGGCACCTGGAAAGCATGGTCCCGTAATCGGGAATACAAGGCATGGGGCAAATGGCATTTCGAAAAGCGAAAACTGTGCCGCGACGAGGCCGGCTTCTCCGGTAGCTGGAATGGACTGAATAAAAAGTCGCTGTGTTTCGGTCTAAAAATTGACGGAAACCAACTATTTGCTGGCGCCAAGAATTTTCCGCTGCTTCTCGAAGATGAGGCCGCGATCGGGCGCTTGATGGCGGGTCACGGCAGGCAGAAGCAGGTCGCCGGCAATTCCGGAACCACGGCTTTGCCGGCTACAAGTGCCGATACGTCAAATCGGAACATGGCTTCTGCCAACGAAGCTGAGCGCCTTGCAGCGGAGCGGGTTAAGCTCGAACGGATGCGG
Source organism: Alphaproteobacteria bacterium (assembly GCA_021774435.1). GTDB lineage: Bacteria > Pseudomonadota > Alphaproteobacteria > UBA8366. The sequence goes on along the minus strand of JAJFJB010000400.1, from coordinate 1,433 downwards.
CGCGAAATTGAAGGGGAAAAACAGCGCCTTGAGCGAGATCGATTGGCGCTGCAGCAAAGTCCGCAATCGCCGGCACGTACTTTCCTGGACAAAGGAAATGTCGAGTTTGGCAATTATCATGCGGTCGTTATCGGCATCAACGATTACGAAACTTTGCCGGACTTAAAAACCGCGCTGGCCGACGCCCGTGCCGTCGCCCGAATGCTGAAGGATCAATATGGGTACAAAGTTCATTTGCTTGAAAACCCGACACGGACAGAAATGCTCGATAAGTTCGACATCCTGCGCGAAGCACTCAACGAAAAGGACAATCTACTGATCTACTACGCAGGACATGGCTGGCTCGATCCGCAGTCCGGGCGCGGCTACTGGTTGCCGGTTAATGCGCGGTCCGATCGGCGGTCTGGCTGGTTTTCTAATGGCGACTTGACCGATGCGCTGCAGGCTCTGTTTGCCAAACACGTCATGGTCGTTGCGGATAGCTGCTATTCGGGGACCCTAACGAGATCGCTTACGGTTTCGGCTCGCATTCCCGATTACATTGCGCACATGGCGAAGAAGCGCACACGGGTTGTCCTCTCTTCCGGCGGTCTGGAACCCGTTACGGATTCAGGCGGCGGGTCACACTCCATATTTGCGGCTCAATTCCTCAAGGCGCTGAACGACAATCAAGGCGTTTTGGATGGAACAAGTTTATTCGAGCATATTCGAAAGAATGTTGTCCTTAATGCCGATCAAACACCCCAATATTCCGACATTCGCCATGCTGGCCACGAGGGCGGTGATTTTCTTTTTGTACGAAAACATTTGCCGAACTAAGTGTTCGCATTGTGAGTTTGTCACAGCTGACTGAATCGCCGTCCTGAAATTTCAGCTGATTCTCGTCGAAGATTAGCCGTTGTTGTGCGTAAATTTTTTTATGGGGATTGCTTGACAAACTATTGCGAACGATTATCATTCGTATTAATAACCTTAACATACTGAAAACAATTCATGTCTGAAGAACAAACCAAGCAGCTCCGGTTGACCCGACCAATCAGCAGTCTCGTGCATCAAACGTCGAGCCGCAGCTTGCTGGGCAGTCATCGCCAGCTCCTCATCGAACAAAACGGCGACATCTACTCGTTGAGGCTCACAAAACGAGGAAAACTAATCCTCACGAAATAAAGGACAAGCGAACTATCCTGAACCGTCCTTAACGATCACCCTCCCGGGCAAGCCAGCCGCCGCCAGCCAGCCCCCCAAACGCGGCCAAAGTTCCGCCGCACAACTCCCAAGCCTTTAGGGGGCCTCTATGAAAATGAAACTACTCGCCGCGACCGGTGTGGTCGCGGCGCTCTGGCACTCACCTGCATTCGCACAAATGTCCGTTCCGGATCGTCTGGAGAGTATGGAAAAGCGGATGCAGTACCTTGAAAAACGGGTCGTCGATC
>JAJFJB010000399.1 GCA_021774435.1 Alphaproteobacteria bacterium | reverse complement strand
CGTGGTCCCAATGCCATTTCTTTTTCCTCAAACAATTCCGAGTTGAACAGTTGGATATAATATTGGCGTTTCTGCGACAAATTTCAACAATTCTCGCAGTTAACTGCAAACATGGTAATTGGCTTAAATGCTACTCGTTGCGCAATAAAGGTGCTGCCTTGCGTCCCATGGCGGACCAAGTGCCTAGAGCGCCAATCACGACCGTCGCAATGAGACAGGTGACTATGGTTAAAATCACGGCTCCCGGCATGAACTCCCATTCAGCGCGCATCAGCCGCGTCACAACCGCCCAGGACGCCGCAGTGCCGATAATGCTGGCAATTAAGGATGTCGCGAGGGCTAAAAGCGCAAACTCAATTGAAAATACCGCCATTACATCGCGCCGAGTTGCACCGAAGACTTTTAGAACAACGGAGTCATAGACGCGCTGTTTGTGGCTTGCCGCGATCGCACCGGCAAGCACGAGGATACCGGCAAAGATAACAACCATGCCGACTACTCTAACTGCTGTTGCAAGATGACCAATCAATTCCTGCAACCGGGCCAGCACGTCACGAACGCGTATCGCCGAAACATTCGAGAATTGGGCGGCGACAGCCCGTTCGAGTGCCTCCTCAATCGCCGGGTCGTCGGCGCGTGCCGTTGCGATATGGGCCTGCGGCGCCCCGTCGAGAACGCCCGGCGCCAAGATCATGACAAAATTGATCGCGAAAGAGTTCCAGTCAATACGCCGAAGGTTGGCAACCTTGGCTTCGAATTCACGACCTAACACGTTGAGTTTAATAATATGCCCAATCGCGATACCGAGAGCCCGAGCAGCCCCCTCGTCGAACGACAACAGCGGTGGCCCCTTATAATCGGTCGGCCACCATGTTCCCTCGATCACTTTGCTTCCAGCTTCCGGCGGCTTTCGGGACCAAGTCAGCCCTCGATCACCGCGCAAGACCCACGCATATTCCGGCGGCGCTTCAATATCTGAAACCGATTTACCCGCAATTTCGACAATCCGGCCGCGCAACATTGGTACCCGGCGTACGTCCCGTATACCTGGTATCTCACCAGCGATTCGGTCAAAGGCCTCCGTCTGGCTCGGCTGGATATCGATAAAGTAAGTCCCTGGCGCGTCTTCAGGCAGGCCGCGTCCGACGATATTGGATACGTTGCTCTCGATCAACGCGACGGCGACGAGTACCGTAAGCCCGAGACCTAGCGATGTCGCAACCACACCCGTCGGCGCGCCGGGTCGGTGAAGATTGCCAAGCGCAAATCGAAAATGCGTCGAACGCGTACGCGGTGCGCACCGCGCCAGCGCGGTAATCCCGGCCGCAGCGGCCCGGAAAATCACCAGTGTCGCTGCGGCTCCGGCGACAAAGTAGGATGCCAACCGCTGATCGTCGGCGGTCGCGATGACCATACCGCCCAACAACAGAACCAGCCCAACAAAGACAAGGATATCCCGCCACGCGGTCGCGACACGCGTTGGCGCCACAAGGTCACGGAACAGGTTCGCTGCAGGAACAGTACGCGCCCGAGCCAACGGCAATAGCGAAAAGACGAGTGTAACCAGGAATCCGAACAATACTGAAAGCAACAGTGGCTTGGGATATGCACTGACATGGACATCGATTGGGAGTTGTTCGCCCAGCAAGGGACCCGCCACCATTGGCGCAAGGCCACCGATCACCACTCCGGCCAATATCCCAATCCCGGCAAGAACCATGACCTGTAGGATATATATGGTAAAGATTGTCCGCGCCGACGCACCGAGGCATTTCAACGTTGCGATCGTCGCCGTACGTGACTGTAAAAATGCCCGCACTGCATTGCCGACACCAACACCACCAACGAGCAAAGCGGTCAACCCAACCACCGTCATGAAGATCGTGATCCGGTCGATTGCACGGCGTATACCCGGGGCCGCGTTTCGTGTGTCCCGAATTCGCCAGCCGGCCTTGGGAAAAGCAGCATCAATTTCCTGGCGCCAGGCTTCAACGGCGTTTCGATCATCAATACCAACCCGATAATGGTAGCGGATCAAGCTGCCGGGCTGAACGAGACCGCTAGCGTTCAGGGCCTCGAAGCGGAGGAGCACTCGGTGGCCAATGGTGAACGCCCCTGCAGCACGGTCAGGTTCCCGGTCTATGGTGGCATTGATGCGAACAAAAATATCACCAATACGAATGCTATCCCCAACCGCAATATTGAGTTTTCTCAGCAAAGAAGGACCTACGACAGCCCCCCATTGCCCGTCCCGTTTCGCCAAGGCGGCCGCCACAGGCTGATCCTTTGAGAGCTTCAATTGACCGAAAAGTGGATAGGCATTATCGACCGCCTTGATTTCCACCAAAGTGTGTGCCAAATCGGTCCGCGCGAACGAACGCATATTGGCAACCGACGAAACCCGTCCCCGTGACTGCATCCACGCTAACTGTTCCGGACTTGCGACGCGATGACTGAGCCGAATGTCAATGTCGCCACCGAGTATCTTGCGCGCGTCCGCGCGCATGCCCTCTGTGAATGCCGCGGAAAGCGACCCGATCGCGGCGATCGCGGCGACCCCCGTCGCAAGGCACAAGAGGAAAACCCTGAAGCCGCGAATACCGCCGCGCAATTCCCGCTTCGCGATCTGCCATGCAACGTTCAGCATGTTTCGCCCGTGGCTATGACCGAATCATCGGCAATCAGGCCATTGTCGATCCGGATAGTCCGATCGCACTTTGCGGCAATTTCTGGCGCATGCGTGATAAGCAGCAGCGTCGTACCCTGCTCTACGGATAGCTGAAACATCAGATCAATGACGCGGGCGCCCGTATCGCTATCGAGATTGCCGGTCGGTTCGTCGGCCAGCAGGAGGGTCGGATTCATCGCAAAGGCCCGCGCCAAGGCGACGCGTTGCTGTTCTCCGCCGGAAAGCTGGCCCGGATAGTGTGACAAGCGGGGCCCAAGCCCAACAGCTTCAAGCCGCGAACGGGCGACCTCCATCGCGTCGCGACGTCCTGCAAGTTCGAGCGGCACCGCGACATTTTCGAGCGCGTTCATGGTCGGAATGAGGTGAAAATCCTGAAAAACGATACCGACATGATCGCGGCGAAACAGTGCCAACGCATCTTCGTCGCGGCCCTCCAATTGGACACCGGCGACCTGAACAGAACCGCTCGTCGGTTGTTCGAGTCCCGCGATGATCATCATTAGCGATGTCTTACCCGCGCCGGAGGGTCCGACCACGCTAACCTTCTCACCGGCAGCAACGTCCAGATCGACGCCTCGCAGTATGTTGACCGGCCCGGCATCGCTACTAAGTGTAAGCGTAACGTCTGTCAGCGCTATAATGATATTATTGGAAACGGCTGAGTTCATGCTGCGTACAAACTATCCATATTGCTCATCTTTTATGAAAATGCGGCCTTGGCGCTGCATATTTCAAACAATTGCATGGGTTTTCGTCCTCTATACGTTAGCCGGCGCCAAGTCGGTTCACGCAGACGAACGGATCATACTTGCCTTCGGTGATAGCCTTACTGCTGGATTTGGACTAAACGGGCGTGACAGTTTCCCGTCAAGACTGGAAATGGCGTTGCAAAGTGCCGGGCACAAGGCCCGAGTCATAAATGGCGGCGTTTCCGGCGATACGACAGCGGGTGGATTGGCTCGGCTCGATTGGCTTTTGCAGGATCGTCCGAACCTAGTCGTCGTCGAACTCGGTGCCAATGACGCCATGCGCGGACTGGACCCGGCGGGAACACGGCGCAATCTCGACCAGATCATTCGGCGGATCAAAAAAACCGGTGCAAGCGTTATCCTGGCCGGCATGTTTGCCCCGCCAAATATGGGTGCCACATACGGCGCCGAATTCAATGCTATATTTCCAGACCTCGCCCGTATACATAACGTCCCGCTGTACAAATTTTTCCTTGATGGCGTCGTACAGGATCCCGCGTTGAATTTACCGGACGGTATTCATCCCAACGCAGCCGGCATTGCCATCATCGTCAAGCGTATGCTGCCCCTCGTGGAGGATGCGCTCAAGGAGGCAAAAAATGACCGATGAGAGTAGTTTTCGCGCCGCGCACGCCTCAGCGCCGGCTTGGCGGGACGCAGCGGCAAAAATTCTTGTCGAGATCGGCGACCTCGCCTCTGCGCACCAGCTCGGCTTTCTCTACATCACGGACTCCTACGCCAACGATCTTTCGGACATCACCGTCTTCCTGCGTCAAACGACCGGCGTCCGGCATTGGGTCGGCACGGTAGGTCTTGGCGTCGTCGGCATGGGCAAGGAATATTTCGATGAACCGGCCATGTCGGTCCTGATCGCCCCCATCGAACCATCCTCGTTTCGCCTTTTCGCCGATTCGGAGGGAGACACGGACGCCCTGCGCAAGAAGCATTCGGATTGGCTAGCGAAAGCCGACACGCCGCTGGCGATTGTTCACGCGGATCCACGCATCGCCGATGTTACTAACCGCATCGAAGCGCTTGCATCGGCCACAAATGGGTTTCTCGCTGGCGGTTTAACCGCCTCGCGTGGCCAATTCCCGCAGCTATCCGGAGAGGTCGACGAAGGAGTGGTATCCGGTGTGATGTTGTCGTTGCACGACGTTCCGGTTCAGTTGGGGCTAACACAAGGCTGCTCACCGATTGGCCCGATAAGAACCATCACCGGTTCGGAAGAAAACGTTCTGTTCACGATTGACAACCGGCCCGCGCTCGATGTCCTCAAAGAAGATATTGGCGAAATCCTGGCACGCGATTTGAAGCGTATTGGCGGGTATATTTTTGCAGCTCTGCCGGTACCAGGTTCGGACACCGCTGATTATTTGGTGCGAAATCTTGTCGGCATCGATCAGGAAGCCAGCGCCGTGGCTATCGGCGAGGCCGTCGCGACCGGCGGCTCGATCATGTTTTGCCGCCGCGACCCTGACACTGCCGTCGAGGATCTAAAACGGATGCTGGGCGACCTCAAACGCCGGGCGGGCGGCGGCGCGATCAAGGGTGGCCTCTATTTTTCCTGCGTTGCTCGCGGTCCGAATCAATTTGGTCCTGATAGCCGCGAACTGGGCATCATTCGCGATACGCTTGGCGAATTCCCGCTTGCCGGCCTCTTCGCCAACGGCGAAATAAGCAACGACCGGCTCTACGGCTACACCGGCGTTCTAGCATTGTTTCTTTAACGAGTTGCCAAAAATCACGTTGAATGATTCGCCTCTTCATCGCCCTATCGATTCCGGAGTCCGTGCAGCTGCGCCTTTCCTCCTTGTATGGGGGCGTGCCTAACGCGCGCTGGGTCAAGCCTGAAAATTTACACCTGACACTGCGTTTCATCGGCGAGGTTGAAAACGGTGCTGCCGATGATTTGGATGCCGCGCTCAGCGGCATCGTCGCCCCCGTTTTCGATCTTTGCATCAGTGGCGTCGGCCATTTTGGCAAAGCCGACGCCGCACGGACTCTATGGGCCGGCATAGAAACCAATGATGCGCTGAACCAATTGCAAGCCAAGGTCGAATCGGCTGTGGTCCGAGCTGGCTTGCCTGCGGCACAACGCCGGTTTTTGCCGCACATCACACTCGCCCGCCCCAAACGTTCGCCAGCCAATCGGGTCGAACAATTCGTCGCCGACCATGCCGGCTTTCATGCGGGCCCGATCATCATCGACCACGTTACGCTCTATTCGAGCTTCCTGTCGTCCTCCGGTGCGATATACAGACCGGAAGCCGAGTACCCGCTTACTCGATGGGAATGAACAGCGAGTGGCGCAATTTGCCGCCAACCGATTGCGACAGGTGACCCTTGCCGTCGATATCCTCGACCAGGATTATTTCTCCCGCAGCGATCACGCGCGACTCGCCGTCGCTTGCCGTGATCTTGGCCCCGGCGTCGAGGTTGACGATGTATTGCCGCCGCGGCGCGGGGTGCCAGTCGAGATCATAGTCGCCCGAGGTCTCGCGAAAGATGATGCCGTTGGCCGGCATCCGCGCGGAGTATTTGCTGAAGTTCCGTTCCTCTGCCCACTCAATTTCGATGTCGCGGAAATGCGATTCGCCATCTTCGTCCGTGTAGAGATTGTGTATGCGCATGTTCGTACCCTGCTTTCCTATATTGATTATCCCAATTGGCGCCGATAGAGCGCAATGAGCCGCTCCCAGTGGCGTTCCGCCGCCGGTCTGTCGTAGCACCAGCGCTCCGGGAAGGCGAAGCCGTGATGAACACCAGGATGGATCTCCAGTTCACCCGAATTGCCCGACGCGCTGAAAAGCTCTTTGAGCTCTGCCACCATTTCCGGCGGTGCCAGATCGTCATGTTCAGCACAACTGACATAGAGCTCCCCCTTGGCTTTGCCGAGCGTAACGTGCGGGCTTTCCTCCGCATCACTCACCAGCCAGGTGCCGTAAAAAGACGCTGCCGCTGCGACTCTGTCCGGATACCGCGCCGCCGCCGCCAGCGAATAGGGGCCGCTCATGCAATAGCCATGCGTACCGACAAGCCCTGGCTTAGCGTCTTCATGGGTATCGACAAAGTCGAGCATCGCGGCGAAGTCGTCCATCACCGGTGGAATGGTCATTTTGGTTCGCACCGAACGCATACGGGTCTGCGCCGCACTGCCCTTCTCCAGGACATCCGGGCCGAAATTTTTCATATCGCGACCTGCGCGGTAGTAGAGGTTCGGTTGTAGAACGAAGAATCCGACCGTCGCCAGCCGCCGCGCCATTTCATGCAGTTCCTCGCGGATCCCCGGTGCATCCATGAAGAAAAAGATCGCCGGATACGGACCGCCGCGCTCGGGCCGGCAGATGAAAGTTTCCATCGCGCCGTCCTTCGTATCGATATCCAGTGTTTCTTCGATCATGATGAACTCCTGCCGGGACTTACAATTGGTGGATCGGTTCAAGCAAAGCCGATACGCTCCGCATTTGCAATGCGTCCCCAAGCTGATCCTTGGCGGGCATCGCTCACTGGGCTAAGTCACTTACAACAATGATTCAGGAGAAAAATCAATGACGACGGGAAGTTGTTTGTGCGGCACGGTGCGCTGGCAAATGGAACCACCCTATCAGCGCATGAGTCATTGCCATTGCTCGATGTGCCGCAAGGTTCACGCAGCGCCATTCGCGACCTACCTCACCGTCGCACCTGAGCAGTTTGAGATGCTATCGGGCGCGGACGATATCACCGAGTATGAATCGTCACCCGGCTTTCCGCGCCATTTTTGCGCGCATTGCGGCTCCGTGGTCCCAACGCCGCGCCCCAATAAGGCAGTTGCCGTCCCGGCAGGGTGCCTCGACGACGATCCCGGCATGCGGCCGGAGCGGCATATCTTTGCCAGCTCGACACCCCCTTGGGACCAAATCTCTGACAATCTGCCGCAGTTCGACGATTACGGCCGTGCGTCGGCACCTTCCGCCATCGAACGCCCCGACCGTGCCGGACACCAGTCCGGAACGTTGCGCGGCAGCTGCTTATGCGGCGGCGTGGTGTATGAAGCGAAACTACCGCTCCTCGCCGTACATAACTGTCACTGCACACGATGCCGCAAGGC
>JAJFJB010000398.1 GCA_021774435.1 Alphaproteobacteria bacterium | reverse complement strand
GGTGTTTATGGGAAAGAGAGCCTTCATGTCGGCAGCGAACCTGAGTCAGGCCGCGAAATGGCTGATGACCGTGATCGGCATCGGCACCGTGATCTACCACCTTGTCATGGTGCAATGGCAGATCCAGGGGTCGACATTTCACTATATTACCCATCTGATGTTGGCGATCATCATCGCGTCGCTCGCCAGTATTCCGGAATGGATAGAGAAGTGGGACCACTGGCGCGGCAAGGTAAAGCTGGTCATGTCGGTCTACTGCCTAGTGGCAGGCGTCTATACGATGGTCTATTTCCGAATTCACGCCCTGGATTTGGAACTGGCGCAGCCGTTCATCACCGACATGGATTATTGGGTGACCGCGGTTGCGGTCTCCGTCGTCATGATCCTGTGCTGGATACATTGGGGCGGTATCATCACCGTCATCACGGCGATCGGCATCGCCTATTTCTTTTTTGGACACCTCATCCCCGGCACTATGGGGCATCCCGAATACGAGAATAAGTTCATCATGTCCTATATGGGAGCGAGCCTGACCCTGGGCATGTTCGGCACGGTTATTCAGGTTTCCGCCAACATCATATTTCTGTTCGTGGTGTTCGGATCGTTGTTCCGATACACAGGCGTGCTGCCTTTGTTCCTGGAGCTCGGCAAATATGTCGGTAATCTGGTGCGTGGCGGGGCGGCCTTTCCAGCGGTGATTGGTAGTGGTTTCGTCGGCACCGTCACGGGCGCGGCCGTCGCCAATGTGATCTTGACGGGCAGTGCCACAATCCCGACGATGAAGAAAACCGGGTTCCGGTCGGAGCACGCGGCGGCGATCGAGGCGGTTGCGTCGACGGGGGGACAGATCATGCCGCCCATCATGGGGTCGGCGGCGTTTCTGATGGCGTCCTTTCTGGAAGTGCCCTATGTCGATATCATGAAGATGGCGGTAATTCCCGCGCTTCTGTTCTATGTCGGTGCCGGGGTCGGTGTTTATTTCCTCGTACGCTCCGCCGGTCTCAAGCCACCAAAAATGGATGTTGACGGCACGATGATCCTGCGCGCACTGCCGGTCTTCGTCGTTCCGATGACCATCGTTATCGCGTTACTGGTCCAATATTACTCGCCGGGCTATGCCGCCTTTTATGGCATTCTGGCCATGGTCCTCGTTTCCTTGCTTCAGAAAGAGACGAGACCATCGATCAAGCAATGGGTCGAGGGCTTGGGCGAGGCCGCGAAAGTCGGCTCGCAACTGGCTCTCATTTTGGCACTCGTCGGAATCCTGGCGCAGACCTCGCTGACAACGAATATCGCGACTAAACTTAGCCAGACTGTAATCGGCTGGGTCGGGACCGAGCTTCTGCCGATTCTGATAATCTCGGCGATTATTGCCATTCTGCTGGGTATGGAACTGCCGACGCCGGTCGCCTACGTCATCATGTTCGTGACGGTCGTACCGCTGATGATCGATGCGGGTGTCGATATTTATGCGGCGAACTTCTTTGCCTTCTATTTTGCCATCCTCTCGACATTGACACCGCCGGTGGCGCTATCGGTGCTTGCGGCCAGCCGGTTGGCGGGGGCCGGATTCCTCGATTCCTGTAAGCATTCCATCCGGCTTTCGATTGTCGGCTATCTGCTTCCCTTTGCGATGGCGTTCACGCCGCAGATTCTGGGCTTTCCCGATAAGGTGGGTGTGACGGGTTGGTCCGCAATCGGCGTTCTTATCTTGTCCAGCGTGGCTGGCGGGGCAGGGCTCTATGGCTATTTCCTACGGCCATTGGGGGCGTTTGACCGTTGTATTCATATCGCTGCGGCGCTCGTGGGGCTGGCATATGTGTTCAATACCGAAGTCACGATGCTACTTGTCTTCTTTGCGCTGTTGGCAATCGGTGTTCTAAAGCCGATGCTGGCGAATATCCGCGACCGGAAGATCAGTAGCGCAACATGAAGGACGAAGTGGCGGCTACGACCGCAGGATTGTACGAAGTCGATTGGGAAGGGGGCAAGGTCGGCCCTGCCTTGCGACGTTCGGCGGAGCGGTGGCCGGATAGTGAGTTCGTTGTCGGTGATGGCGAACGCGTTCTGTACCGTGATTTTGATGCGCGCGTGGACCGCCTCGCGTCCGGATTGCAAAAGTTAGGCGTCGGGGCTGGAGACAATGTGGCGTGCTGGCTTACCAACAGTCCCTGGTGGCTGCTGACTTGGTTTGCTTGCTGCCGCATCGGCGCGACAGTCGTATCGATTAACACGCGTTATAAAACCGAAGAAGTCAGCTTCATTCTACAGCAGTCCGATGCCAAGGTTCTGGTTGCTATGCCAAGCTATTGGGACATCGACTATCTCGGCATGATCCGCGAGATGGTGCCGGAGTTCGAACAGTCAGAACCCGGGGCCCTGACTTCGCAAGGTCTGCCCGATTTACGCGCTGTTCTGTTGTGGAAGGACGAGCGGCATCCCGGCACATTGTCTCTTGAGCAGGTGATGGCGCAACCGTTCGATGCGGGCGCTGTGAAGGCCGCTGAGGCGGATGTTCAGCCGGAAGACCCTGTCGTCATCATCTACACGTCCGGCACCACAGGCGTCCCAAAAGGCGCCATGCATTGCCATCGCGTATTGATCGAGGGGCAGAACATCGCCCGTGCCATGCATATGGAACCGGGCGACAAGGTGCTGGGCCATATGCCGCTTTATCATGTGGCGGGGTGTGTCGCGACGGTTATTCCGGCCATGCAGCATGGGTGTGCGGTGGTCATGATGCCGCAATGGGAACCCAGTGAAGCGCTCGATCTGATTGCGCGGGAACGTATCAACATCATGGGTGGCATTCCGACGCATTTCATCGATTTGTTGCAACAATCGGAACAGAGCCCTAGAGATACGCATTGTCTGAAATCGGCGTGGATTGGCGGTGCGCCGGTTACACCGAAAATTGCACGTGATGTGAAGGAGACGCTGCATTTCGACGCTCTGCAGGCGGTCTATGGCATGACCGAGACCATGGGTGTGACGACGTTGAGCGAATTCGAGGCACCGATCGAAGTGACCTGCGAGAACAAGGGCAAACCGGTTGGCGATTATGAGGTGACAGTGGTCGATCCCGATACCGGTGTCGCCAAACCTATTGGCGAAGACGGCGAGATATGGATCCGCGGTTACAATGTGATGCTCGGCTATTATAAGAATCCGGAAGCGACCGCCGATGCCATTACGTCGGAAGGCTGGTTCCGTACCGGTGACCTTGGCCGGTATGACGATGACGGATATTTGCAAATCACGGGCCGGGCGAAGGAAATGTTCATCGTCGGCGGCAGCAATGCGTATCCGGCCGAAATCGAACGGTATCTCGAAACCCATCCCGATATAGGCCAGGCCGTCGTATGTGGTGCGCCACATGAACGGCTCGGCGAGGTATGCTTTGCCTTTGTCATGCCGAAAGAAGGGGCAACGCTATCACCGGAGGAAGTTATCGCCTTCTGCCGGGGCGCCATTGCCGATTACAAAGTACCCCGCCGTGTACATATCGTTGCTGATTTTCCCCGGACCTCAACCAACAAGATTCAACGCTACTTGTTGCAGCAGGAAGTGTTGGATCTTGTGGAGAGCACAGCGGTGTCTCCATAGTTGTTAATTGTTTTTTTAGACTGCGATTTGCGCGCTCAGCGCACTATTTCGGTTTAGCAGGAATTGAAGCAGCCGCATTGGATAGTCCGTTATAACTGCATTTCGCACGGAAGGCCTTTCGGATAGAGCCTGCCGCCAGACTGTGATCTTTGGTGTGTGATCAAAGATGGAATAGTCACCAATGGTCTCGAAGACATCGAAATAACGGAAAATTGGGCCGTAAACGGCATCGACAAGTGAAAAGCGGTAGCCCGCAAACCAGGGGCCTTCGCTGAGCTCGTTCTCCAGGCTTTCGAACATCCTTGTAAGGGCCTCCGTTTCTACCTTCAGATCGCTGGCCGTCGGAGCATTGTAGAACCGCGCGATGCGGTTCAGGATTGTTGAGCCGAACTCAATCCAGCTGCGGTGGCGCGCCCGTTGCAATGAGCCGGTAGGGTGAAGCGGGTTGGGCCTGCTATCTTCCAAATATTCGAGGATGACCCCTGATTCGAAGATTATGTCCGTGCCATCTGAATGCGAGACCTTCAGGAGCGGCACCTTGCCGAGTGGCGATATCGCTTTAAACCAATCGGGTTTATCGGCCAAATCGATATCGATGCGTTCGAAGGGCAGTCCCTTTTCGGACAGCGCAATTGCGGCCCGTTGCGCGTATGGGCAAAGGTGGTGACTGACGAGCGTGAGGGTATCCATGTTGAACTCCATCATTATAACGCGCGAATGTAAATGCAATTGCATCTATATGGGTATGCGTTGGGTGATGTCAATGTTGATGCACTTGCATGTATAAAATATGCTGCTGCGATGAAAGTAACGCTGTTAGAAGATGAGATCACCGCTTGGGCCCAGCTGATTCGCGTATCCCAAGATCTACTCTCCGATGCCGAAGGCGATATGAAGTCGTCAGGGCTGCCGCCTCTATGCTGGTATGATGTCTTGCTCGAGTTGGACCGGGCGGGGTCAGGCGGCCTAAGGCCCTTCCAACTTCAGGAACGCATGCTTTTAGCTCAATACAATCTCTCGCGGCTTGTTGACCGTCTTGTGAAGTCCGACTATGTGACGCGTATGCGCAGCGCAGAAGACGGTCGCGGACAGGTATTGGTGATTACGAAAATGGGCAAATCAATGCTCAAGCGGATGTGGCCTGCATATCGCACCGTCATTTCGGATCGCTTTGCCGATAAACTAACCAAGACAGAAATTCAAACTCTTGGGCGTATCCTCGGCAAACTTCGAAACTGACCTATGCGCCGTCGCGGTTCAGGCCGCGGCCCGTACTTTGTTCATACCCAGGATCTCCCGCGTTTCTTCGACCGTTGCGGGTTCCCGGTCTAATGCCCGAGCCTGTTCGACGACTTTTGCAATAATATCGGCATTCGTCGGAGTGCCATATTCGAGATAGGGGTAGTCGCCGAGGCCGATCGAAATATGACCACCGGCCTTGATGATCTTTTCGGTGAGGAGCAGAAGGTTGCCTTTATAGTTCACCGCCGTCCAGATCATCTCACGGTCCTTGGGCAGGAAGGCAATATGCGCATCGAGTCCTTCCGGTGTGCCGGGGTGACCGGAGAGGCTGATCCCATCCGTCATGCAAAAGCAGACATAGGCGGGTGCTGGAATGACTCCCATCTTCATGAAGGCCTCTATCTGCCGTGTGAAGCTGACATTCCAGGATACGAGATATTGCTTCAACCCGTGATGTTTGATCCGATCCGCGAAATGCATGAGCGTTTCGGTCGAATTTTCATAAACAAGATTCGTCGTGGTGTAGCTGTTCTTGTCCGGGTCCCACCAATCGACATTGACGGTGCCCACATCCATCGGCGCGAAATCGGGCGCTGTGATGGGATCTTTCATCATTTCCTCGACGGCAGCAAAGCGGCCCATGGCATCGGCGTCGTTGGCGACATAACCAAGGGTCGGATGCACCAGGATCGGGCATTGCGCGCGAATGCCGGCATTGGTTTCCAGGTAGAATGATGCGGCGTGTTCCGGTTCGCCCGTCGCGGTTCGGCCGTGATAGTGCAGGATCGATGCGCCTTCGTCGTAGCAGGCTTTTGCATCCCGTATAATCTCGGCAGGGATAAAGGGCACATTCGGATTTTCCTGTCGTGTTGCGAGTTCGTTGACACGCGCCTCGATAATAATTTTGTCCATCGCCCGCCCTCCCAGTAGGTGTCGCTACGACTCTAATATATCTTTCGGGTAGTTTAGAGCGAATCAGAGCATAGTGTCCTGACTAGATGAACTATCCTGCGCTCGGAAAAGTAGGAACGATCGTTGCGGCGAACCAAGGTGGCTACAAGTTCAGCTCATAGACCTGTGGCGTACCTTGCGAAGGCAGGACGGCTTTTGCCCAGCAGACTGATTTTTCTGGTTTTGACGACTGCGCTTGCGCTTACCGCCTGCAGCAATCGTCCAAAAATTGAAGCGGTCCAATTGTTTTATCAGGATGGGGTTCCCCATTCCGACCGCGTTGGCAGGTTTCAACAAACCTTCGATGAGGAGACAAGTTTTCTCCCGCTAGCGATTTATCACGCATTGGCTGATGAACATCACGGTCGGCGGTTTACGCTTCAGAAATTCGCCCAAGCCGGATTTAATGCGGTCCATCCTTGGGAGGGACAGGCCGCGACACCGTTCATCAAACGCGCGAAAGAAGCTGGTTTGCAGGTCATTGCCCATTGGCCCAAGGACCAAGACTTATCAGCACTTTCCAAAAGCACCAATCTGCTTGCGTGGTATCTTGATGAAGAGCCGTCCTTTCGTTACCCGCCGCACGAAACGGATAAACGGCTCGCTGCGTATGATAAGCGCCGTTCAGAAATCCGGAGGCTTGATCAATACCGGCCGATAATTGTGATTGATGGTCCGCCAACATCTAAAAATTTGGAACGGTGGAAACGTTGGAATGCCGTTGGGGATGTTGGTTCGCATTTCAATTATCCGGTGACTGTCAAAAGGTACAGAAAATATGGGCCGATAGAGCGCGTTGCGGAAACGACGACAATGGCGCGGCGGTTGGTTGATTCCTGCAAACCGATTTGGATTGTTATACAGGCCTTTGGCGGCGAAGCGCGCGGCTGGCGCATGCCGGAGCCAAAATCCCTTCGCTCGATGGCTTATGCGGCGATTATTCATGGCGCAACCGGGCTGATATATTTCGCCTATGATAGTTTTGTCACCCGGGATGACGGTGTCCTCGGTATTGCGCCGGCGCCGGCGCGTGATTACGGCGTGACACGAGATTACAACACCGACGGCAAAGAACCGCTGGCGGTAACCGATGCGGAATTGGTTCGCAGTCGGGACCTTTATGCGAAGGCGTCGGATCTGAACGCGGAGCTTGCGGAATTGCGCCGGGCGATACTTTCGGCCACGAGCAGGATCGCGTATTCCGTCAATCATGAAGGAGAAATGCCACGTGACGATGCCGTTCGTACATTGCTGAAGCCATATGGGGACGTGCATCTTCTCTTGGCGATCAATGTCGACGTGTCAAAGGCTTCGGTAAAGGTCCGTTTCGAACGTTCGATTTCCTCGATAACGACATTGTTCGCGGATGGGCTGCCGAAGACGATTACGAAAAATGGCTTTTCGGATGACCTCGCCAGCGAAGAGGTAAAACTTTATCGCGTCAGTTTCGTAAAATGACTGCCGCAGCCGGTTTAAGCGGTCAGTCGCGCTATTGGCTCATAAAACAGCTCGCAGTTTGGCTGTCGCTTGTCGTTGTATTTTCGCAGAGCTTCGCCCTCTGGCAGCTTCTGGTGACGACGATGGGGCGCACCGCTGCAGAGGTGGTACCAATCGGTATCTCAGTCGCTCTTGCACTCGGTATTGCTATTTTTGTATTGCGCGGCCGGCACGAGATCAGTTGGGGCTGGGCTGGAATTGCGATCGCTGTTTTTGTCGCTGGTTTACTATCAACGGATTCTGATTTTCCCGCTAAGCGGGCTCATTTACCCGAATATTTCCTCCTGACCACAGTTGTCTTCCTCGGTTTTCGTTTCCAACTTGAACAGGGGGCTGCGATTTTAACCGCGGTTGTACTCGGTATGATGCTGGGCGGGATAGACGAGTTGATTCAGGGTGCGATGCCGACCCGGACCTTTGGTCTGCCGGACCTGCTGACTAACTCTCTAGGGGCATTGTCGGCAGGGTTTATGATCCGGGCGATGAACCGGGAGGCGCGCATTCTGCACGAGGCGCGTTCTCTCATTATCCCAATGATGAGTGTGGGATTCGGATTTGGCCTTCTGTTGCTCGCAGTAAATGCGCATAAGGGGCTTGGGTTTCCGATCTGGGTATATTTGCCGGCGGTGGCATCACTTCCAATGTTGCTGTTGGCGAATTGTTGGCGAACCGGCCAAGGCAATGTACCCCGCTCGTTTCAAGCAATGGGCACGGTGAGCTTAATCGCTATTCTCCTGGTGTATGGCATTGATGCGCTGGACCTCGATTTTCATTAGCGTGACATTTGTCGCGGTGCTGCTGGGCTTCGGCGCGACGATACACGACCGGTTTGCCTATCCGCGGCTTAATGTAATCCTGCTGACCGTCGAAAGTTTGCGGGCCGAGCGCTTTTCTCCTGAACTGGCGCCGAACTTTTTTAAGGCGGCGCAGCAGGCTTCGACTTTTCAGCAACACCGCAGTATCGCGTCCTGGACGGCGCCCAACATTATTGCCTTGCTGACGGGCCTTTCACCGTTTGAGCAAGGTGTGCACGCGCGGGGCCAAACCATATCGCACCGATGGGAAATCCCTTTGGGAACGTTGACAGACCATGGGATGGAGATAGGGTCGGTTCAGGCATTCGCCAAGTCGGAAAATTTCGAAAATCTGGGCATGCGCGTCGTCAATGGCGAAACGGTCGAGGGGTGGATTGCCCGCCGGACTCTCCGGAAAGAGCCTTTCTTTTTCTGGCATCATTATTTGGGAACGCACCTGCCGTACAACCCGTCGGATGCCTATCTCAGCCCGAACTTTTTAATGCCGAAAGCCAATAGCGCCGCTCTGGACCGAATAGAGGCGTTGCGGCGATTACCTGCAATCCGTGCCGGAACCGTGAACTTCGAATCGCAGGACAAGCCCCATATCGATGCGTTGTATGATGGCGGTATCCGCGAGTTCGATGCGTGGTTCGATAGCTTTTGGCAATTTTTCCAAGAGGCGGGCTTACGAGAAAATACGCTGCTGATTGTAACAGCGGACCATGGTGAGGAGTTATTGGAACGCGGCAATGTCGGGCACGCATCGACAACCAGAGCCGGGACGTTGTTTGAGGAATCCGTACGCATCCCGCTCTTCGTATGGTGGCCACAGCCTCTCGGTATTAAGCCAAATGCGAAGATCTCTCGGCCCACGGATCACCTCGACATTATGCCGACGATATTCGATGTTCTGGGGCTTTCGCCAAAATCACCTTTCTCCGGCAATTCACTCAGCGGCGCTTCGGCTGATCGCGATTGGTATGCGTTGACCAGTCGGGGCGGGTTTTCCGAGGAAGACCCCAACAAAATACGCCGCTTTATAGCCGCCGTTGTGGTGGATCGTTGGAAGCTCATTGTCGACACGGATATACGTAAAGTTGTTCGAACCCGACTCTACGATCTTGAAGAAGATCCCGCGGAGCAGAAAGACCTGTCGCGCGCTCGGCGCGATATCATTCAGAAACTTTTGCCTCGCCTTCTGTCTCGGCTGGATACGTTTGTGTTACCAAGCGGCGGAACCGGCGAAACGCAGACAAACCCCATGGCGTCAAATGATGGTTCTGCCCCAAGGTGGGTATTTCCGGCGCAGTCCAAAGCCGTGTCGTGGGATTCGTTGAAGGGGCGTGCCTTACTCGAATGGTCCGGTAATCCGTCGTCTTCCTATATTCTTGAATATACGGCCGGCAGCGGGGCACTTGCGGTGAGCGGCCAGATTGTTGTGTCGGGCACAAAAAAGGATTTTGGCGAATTTTCGCGTCAATACTGGAACACGTGGATTGTTCCCTATGAGGTGGTAACGCTGCGCGTACGGACCGAATCCAATGCTGCCTGGAGCCCGACATTGACTCTTTCTCTCACTGAATAGCGAAAATGGCCAGCCGTGCTTGAAAGAAAAACAGACAGTGAGAGGCGAGATCGATCGCCGCGGCTGTTAACCTGGATCGCTGTTGGCGGTTTTGTTCTGGCACTTGTTGCTTACGCCGTCGGCGCCTTCGATTCGCTACTGCTGGACCCGCGTCAGAGGGCCGCGACCGATCTGCTTATACGTTATGCCGCGGTTGAAAAAACCGACGAGCGGCGCGAGCAGGCTTTAGCTGACCTATACTGGTTGCGGTATCCGGATGTCGCGGGTGATTGGTATTTTGGAAAAAACGGAAAGCTTGGTCTTTGGGGCGCCCGAGAGCACTTTAAGCGGCACGGGAAACGGGAAGGCCGGAATTGGCCCACGATGCCAAAATAATTGATCGCTGCGTGTTTGCGGGTTGAGTTAACCGACGCAAATGGTCGATGGCAACAATCCTATAAATGATAAACGATTCTCCGGCTGAATTTTCGGTGTACGTATACAGCAACAAGTGCCCAGCCCACGGCGAGCAAAATGCCGGCGAGGACGAGTACGAAACTCGGGTAAGCGTCGCCGTGGAGAATAATCTGAGAGGGCGAAATAAGGAGGCTAAAGGGGTTGTATTGGATAAAGGCCGAAAGCTGCGGGGGGACCAGGCTCCAGTGGTAGACGATCGGCACGAACCAAAACGCCGCCTGAAAAAAGATGCGCAGCAAATGCGGAATATCGCGGAAATGCACACCGAGATAACCAGCGATCGTCCCAGACGCGATTGTAAAAACAAACAACGGCAGTAGAAAAATGGGAAGTGCGAGCATTTTCCAGGTGCCAAGGCCCGCAAGAATAACAATAAGACTTAAGGCAACATACGAAATTACCAGGAACGACCATTCGGCGATCACGGTGGCGAACAGATATATGATGGGCGAACGGATATTATTTTCGATTACTTCACGCTGAACAGGCAATTCGACTGCCGTTGCGGTAACTGCATTGACGAGACAAAGCCAAGGCATCAGGCCTGCAGAAAGATAAATCGCAAAATTCTCAATCGGGACGCGGAAGAAGATTTTAAAAACGAGATAATAGGCTCCAATGGTGGCCAGGGGGGACAACAATGACCAGCCAACACCAAGGAAAGATCCGCAATAGCGTCGGTATACGTTGAAATAGGCAAGCTGCACGACGTCACGAACGAGAGCCTGTATCGAACGAAGCGTACTCATGCCAGTTAACGCTCCGATAACATTTTGCGGTATTCGACAAAGACGGATGGCGGGTCCGCATCCATGACGATTTCCCCTTGATCGAGCAGTAGGGCGCGCGAACAGATTTCGCGGATTTCCTCTTCGCTATGGCTGGCAATGAACAGTATTGGTGCGTCATCAACGCGGTCCATCATGGCAGCAATGGCTTTTTCGACAAAGCCGGCATCGCCGATCGTGAAAATCTCATCCAGGATTAAGATGTCCGGCGACTGATGGATTGAGAGGGAAAAAGCGAATCTGGCCTGTAGGCCCGCACTAAGACGGCGCAGAGGATCATTGGCGCGTTCGCCCAGTGTCGCGAAATCGAGGATTTTTTGCACGAGTTGTTCTGAATAAAGGTCATTGCGATTGCTTTGTATAAGACCTAGCGCGACGTTAGCCCTTAGCGAAAGTTCGGGATCAAGCCCACGACCCAGGGCAAGAACGGCAGCGACACTTCCGGTAACTATTCGTGTTCCGTGATTGGGGGGAAAAATTCCCGCGATAAGCCTTAACAATGTTGTCTTTCCCGCGCCATTGCCGCCGACGATACCGATGCGCTCGCCGGGTAATGCGGTGAGATTGATATCGTGCAGTAGTTCTCTTTCGCGGGTGGAGACATTCTCCCTCGCGAGTAAGGTCTGTTTTAGTGTTTTGACTGATCCGGTTGTCGGTACCGAAATATCGCAGTTTCGGAGGAGTACGATCGGCGAGCCGTCAGGAGGTAATTCATCGTCGTTAGGACTGTCCCAGCAGGCAGAAATAAACCGCAAATTTTCGTTGGGAGCCGCACGGATGTTTAGCCAAATCATGCGGCCTGGCGCAATGGGAGTAGGTAAGTTTATTAGGACCTTGTCCGTCTTGTCGACGGTCACAGGTACATCGTCGACCTTGATCGAATCGAGCCCGCTATCCGCCCATTCCAAATTTATCGTTATCCTTGATAGAGGTGTGACACTCAAATTTGCGAACGGAAGTTTCGCCTCGTTCATTATCCTACCGTGACGTTCCAGTCCCGCGATGATTTTTCGCTCCTTCAGGGCGTGCCTCGGCTGCAGTTTTAAGTAAAGACGTGCCAGGGCCGTATAGGTCCCTAGATGATGCCGTAAAACGCCAAAATTTGTATGGAACGCCGCCTTCGACCCAGCGTAGCGAACCACTAAGCGCGAAATCTCGAATAAGCGTCTTGGAGAAATTGACGCTGTTTTTGTGCCCGTTTCCCACACAACACTCGATAAGGGTCTGTCTATAAAGTGGAAGCGTTTTCCGGCACGATAGAGGCGCACCCATAGATCCCAATCCATGACATATTTGAGGGAAGGGTCGATGCCACCCACGTCCTCAACCGCCTGGCGTCGCACGAAGCAGGAGGGTTGCGATATTAGATTCGTCTGATATAGGGCGTCGGATATGTCATCCACCGCCATATGGTAACCCGTCGTTTGCCCTAATGAGTCTTGGATAATGCTATGGCCATAGACGACATCTGTTTTTGGGTTCGCTGCGAATATTTCCCCGACTTCGGCCAATGTGCCAGGCAGCAACGCGTCGTCCGCATTGAGCCAACACAGAATATTACCGGTTGTTTGACGCCAGCCCGCCCTAATTGCAGCGGCCTGTCCCGTATCAGGCCTATGAAGCCGTAACGTTAGGGCCGATTTGAAGTCATCGGCTATTCTGCGGACACGGTCGCTACCGCTTGCGTCAAGCAACGCAATATTCAAATTCGCATCTTGGATTACCAGCGATCGTAACGCCCTTGAAAGACGCTCGTCTTCCTTGCCGACAGGTACGGCGATAGAAAACTCAATCTTGTCTTTTGTCGTTTGGCAATTCGTCACAATTTCTGCAGTATCCGCTTGTGTCGTCAGAATC
>JAJFJB010000397.1 GCA_021774435.1 Alphaproteobacteria bacterium | reverse complement strand
GTTCCCGGTGGTATCGACCGTGCGACGCTGGGGAATCCCGGAAAATATACCTATTGCTTTGCGGAGGATGAGTCCGATCCGCATTGGCGGCCTCTGGCGGTAGAACGGGGCGTTTCAGCCGGTGCGTCCGCTGTCACGTTGTATGGCGGCGAAGGGTTACTGGGAAATTTCGATCAACTTTCGCGCACCCCGGAGTCGCTTACTCGCTCCCTTGCGCTGTCGCTGCGGGCAATCGGACATCCTAAGAAAGCCAATTCGCACGATGCCTTGATTATCATGTCGCCTGAGCATTTCAGAACCTACCGGCAAGCGGGCTGGTCGAAAGCGCAAACGCTGGACGCGTTCGAGGAGGCGCTTCGTTTGCCGGGCAGGGACCTGGTCCGCGGCGCCGGTGGGGTTGCCGAGGGGATGCCGGAACATTTGGTGGAAGAAACCTTGTCCAAATTCCGGCCGGGCGGCTTAAATATTGTACGTGCCGGCGGTATTGCGGGGATGATGTCGGCAATAGTCGGTGGCTGGGCGGCCACTGGTGAGCGGGGAAGCGAAATGGTAACCAAGGAGATTGGAACATGAATGAAGGATTGGTTTTACTCGATCCAACCGCCGAATCGGCGCCTGGGCAGCGAGAGCGTGTTGCGCCGCCGGCGTCGCTTGACGGACTGACAATTGGGCTTCTGGACATTGGCAAGGCGCGTGGCAACGTGTTTCTTGATCAACTGGAAGTTGGCATGGCGGCGCGCGGCTTGAAAGTCCGCCGCTATGCCAAACCGACGAACACAAAAGTGGCGCCGATAGCGATAGCGCAGACGATTGCGACGGAATGTGATGTCGTTGTCGAAGCGCTTTCCGATTGAGGCTCCTGTACGTCGTGCAGTTTGCATGACATCGCAGATCTCGACAGCCGTGGCATTCCTGGCGGCATGATCGCTACGACAGCGTTCGAAGAGGCAGCAAGATCGCAAGGTAAGGCGCTCGGTTTCGATCCGGCGATCGTGTACGTGCCTCACCCCATTCAGGATCGTACAGATGAAGAAATCCGCACTATTGCCGATCAAGCACTGGCGCCGGTGCTGGAAATGATCACCGCGCCTTAAGAAAAAGCGGCACGTGTGGTTGGAACTCCGTTGGAAGCCGGGCGAAACGCGACGGTCTGGAGTCGGTCGCTCGTGCGACAGCGTAAAGATGGTTTTGTAGCGTGGTGACCGGCCGGATCATTCGGCAGCGCGGTTTAGGGAAGGTGCAGTGGCGGGTTGAGCCAGATGCAGCGTCTTGGCGACAAACTGGCTTTTGCGGTCTCAAGCAGGGAAGGCGTTGAAAAATTAACTAATTTTGAAGGGTGAAGTTCTAAGAAAAACATATGCAGGTTGATATAACCGAAGAAAAACTCAAGAGAATTCGTGTTCTGGTCGTTGAAGACGATCCGATTATGCTTGAGCTCATCGTGAGTATTCTAAATTCGGTGACAATCAAAAAAATTGCGACTGCAAAGGACGGTATCCAGGCGTGGCGCCTGTTCGAGGATGGCGGCCAATTCGATCTGGTAATTTGTGATTGGATCATGCCCGCGATGGATGGGCTGGAAGTATTGAAAAATATACGAGCCGGCCGGAGCGCCATTCCGTTTATACTCGTAACCGTCCGGGACTCGGAAGAAGCGATAAAGCGCGCAATTGATAGCGGTGTCACGGCGTATGTCGCGAAGCCGTTCACGCCGGAAGAGCTGATTTCCAATGTGATAAAAGTTCTCGGCAGCAGTCCGTTGCCAAAAGATGAAATCGATTCCGAATTTTGGGAATTCTAGGGTCTTGGAATCTCTCTCTTCCAGCTCCACAAAATCATCAAAAACGAGACCGTATTCCAAAATTTTTGCGGATACCTAAGCTGTTCCTTCACGCGACGATGAGCAAATAAACAATACCCACCACGACCAACGCCATGCCGAGGAGCTCTCCAGCGGACGATTTCTCACGGAAAAACAAGGTCGAGATCGCCAATGTGAAAATAAACTCTATCTGCCCTAGTGCTTTGACAAAAGAGGCTTTCTGCAGCGTAAAAGCGGTAAACCAGCCGATCGAACCAAGAGCGCTGGTTGCACCAACGAAAGTGCCGACTTTCCATTCCCGAAGCATGATCGGCAACTGCGCGCGTTGTTTAACCAAGATGTAAAAGCCGAGCAGTGTCGATTGCATAATTACAGTGGTCAGCAAAGTCAGCGCGGCCGGAAACATAGACGTATCGTCTTCGAGCGATAACGCCGCCCGGCGGACGGAAAGCGAGGCCAATGCGAAGCATAGTCCCGACGCTAAACCGACCGCCGCGGATTTGTTCCAAATCCGGGCCAGGAACCCACCATCGTTGACGTTGGTTTTGACGACTGTAATGACCGCGACACCCGCGACACTGACCGCAATCGCGATCCAGCCTTGGCTGCTGATGAATTCACTGAAAAATAGGGCGCCAACGACAGCCGTAAGAAACGCCTCGGTCCGTGCATAAGTCGTTCCGACTGCGAAATTCCGAAACGAGAAGAGATAAATCAGCAGGATTGTGGCAACGATCTGGCCGATGCTTGCCGTCAGGCAGAATGAGAGAAAATAGGGTGTTAATGTTGGGATCTTTTTATCGAATAAGTGTAGTAGGGTGAGAAAATATGCTGCGACGAACGGCAGGCCGTAGACAAAGCGGACAAGCGTTACCGCAAGTGTACTCATATGCTGCGTCAGGTGTTTTTGACCACCGGTCCGGACGGCCTGTGCGGCTGAGGCCATGAATGTCAGATAGACCCATCCCCAACTATCCATCTTCAAACCTTTCGCAAATCGACGACCGCTGATGTTTTCGAGTTTTATTCATAGATTTCTCAAGCCCTCCTGATTGAGGATTGAAAATCTTGAGCGTAAGTGTCTCATTTTCGTATTTCGTAGTGCAGCAGGTCAGAACTAGCAACGGATCAAATTTCACCTTACTATGAAATTAATTCATCGTTTGGAGTGAGGTTACCTGCATGCGTCCGAATTTGCCGCCGCTCAACGCGCTTCGTACTTTCGAAGCGGCAGCCCGGCTGTTGAATTTCAGTCGTGCGGCGGAAGAACTGCATGTTACGCCGTCTGCAGTCAGTCACCAAATTAAGGACCTGGAGGACCGTCTTGGCGTCGCGCTTTTTCGGCGGGCGAAAAAGGCGTTGTTTTTGACAGAAGCCGGCGGCGTATTGTTGCAAGGCGCGCATGCTGCGTTCGGTGCGCTATCGCGAACAATGGATGATTTGCATGCGCTGGCGCATACACCCGTCCTTACAGTTTCCGTTCCGCCGTCAGTCGCCATGAAATGGCTCGTTCCGCGTCTTGGCAATTTTCGAGAGCGGCACCCCGATATCGATGTCAGAATATCGACGGATACAGAACTGCCGGACCTGATATCCGGTGATGTTGACATTGCGGTTCATTACGGTTCTGGAGACTATCCGGGGCTCCAGGCGGAACAGCTGGTAGAAAATTCAGTTGCACCCATGTGCAGCCCAAAATTCCTGGCGGGTGAAACGCCGCTGCGCCATCCCGAGGATTTAAGCCATTTCACGTTGCTTCATGACACGGGCGGAGATGAATTTGGCAATCCCGCCTATGACTGGGGAACATGGCTTGCCGCGCATGGTATCAGCAATGTCGATGCGACTTTGGGTTTGCGATTTAATACCTCTGCCGATGTGCTGAATGCCGCGGTCGCTGGCGCGGGGGTCGCCATCGGTAAAACGGCCTTGGCGGTGGACGATTTAAAGTCAGGCCGGCTCGTCTGTCTTTTTGACGCTGTTGTTGCGGAAAAGGCTGCTTATTACGTGGTTTATGCGGAATCTGGTTCAAACCAAATCAAGGTCGTCGCCTTTCGTGATTGGCTCTTCCGGGAATTTGCGGGCGAGTGAGGGTGTCTTGAGACTAGGGTTTGAGGCAAATGATTGGTTTTGTTGACATCCAATCGATCAGTTCGCCGCAAACGCTCTTCAAATTTAAAATAAGTTTACGACCAAAATTCTTTGGCCGCCGGCCTTCGTTAAGAAATTCGCGTGTATTCTGGGCCGAATTCGCTATCTATTGTCGTATTTCCTATTACATGATTCTGGTTTACGGCGTGTACTCTTGAAATATTATGCTTACCAGCCTGTTAAATTGCTGGTTTCTTTCAAACTATTGATATTGAGCTAAGTACACGCCATTATCTGATAAAATTTATACGTTTCTCGGTGAGTGAGCAGAATGGGTTTTGAGGCAATCGATGTTAAGCCGGTGTCCGGTGCGCTTGGAGCGGAAATTTTCGGCGTAGACCTATCGGAAAATTTAACCAATCATAAAAGCGCGGAGATTCATAAAGCTTTTTTAGACCATAAGGTTATTTGTTTTCGCGAACAAAAACTAACGCCGCATGGTCAAGTGGAGTTTGCCCGCCATTTCGGTGAACCCGATATATATCCTTTCATAAGAGGATTGTCGGATGTACCCGAAGTTATTGAGATCATTAAAACGGAAAATGATACGGTAAATTTTGGTGGCGGCTGGCATTCCGATACCAGCTATTTGGAGAAACCCGCTTTAGGTTCGATGTTATACGCATTGGAAGTTCCAACGGCTGGAGGCGATACAATGTTTGCCAATATGGCTCTCGCCTACAATGCACTTTCTTCTGGCATGAAGGAATTCTTGGGGCAATTAGTTGGTGTCAATAGTTCGGCACAAAATTACCGCGGTGGTCGCGAGAAGAAAATGAATGAACTAGAGGGAATGAGGGGAAAGTTTATCGAGAGTTCCGAAGTTTCGGTCGCCGAGCACCCCGTTGTGCGAACTCATTCTGAAACGGGCCAAAAAAGCCTATATGTCAGTCGGGCACATACCTCTCATTTCAAAGGCATGACGGCTGAAGAAAGCAAACCTTTGATCGACTTTCTTTCCGATCATGCTGTTCGTCCAGAATTTACCTGTCGGCTGAGATGGCAGCCTGGAACACTGATCTTCTGGGATAACCGATGCACGCAGCATTTCGCCGTGAACGACTATAATGGTGGGCGCCGCCATATGCATCGCGTCACATTGGTTGGCGATAGGCCTTCGTGATCCTCGCGCCAAGCCATGCTGAGTCATAACAAAATATATCGCGTCAGGCGGAGTCGGGGAGTGAAATCTTCGGCGCGCATTACGTTGTGCAGCAATCTTCATCATTTGTTGCCTATCCAAGT
Source organism: Alphaproteobacteria bacterium (assembly GCA_021774435.1). Classification (GTDB taxonomy): domain Bacteria; phylum Pseudomonadota; class Alphaproteobacteria; order UBA8366. Next base: position 7,318 of record JAJFJB010000397.1, on the reverse strand, counting down.
TCAGCAGATGAATAGCCTTGGAATGCCGCCATGCTGAATGAGCTCGAAACAGAGCGCGGATGGGACGGTAATGACCTTCAGGTCCGCATTCTGTATGATATGAATGCGTTTGCCGAAAAGGAAGTCGCTTCGCACTTGGACATACTTCACTACTATTGGAGCAGTCTACAGCTTGACGAAGAAACCCTTCCAAAAATTTCGGAGTTCCATATTGAGGATGTATTACCGGATTCCGCTCGTAACGGCGTTGCCTGGGTTGATACAACGTCTGAGGATCCAAATAATTTTATCATGAGAATGCATCCCGATCGCCCGAATCCAGGTTTCGGAAAGGAGTTGACGGATAGGTTCTTAAGTGAATTTCCGAACAAGCTGCATTCGAAGTCGCTCGTTCTGGAATATCTGAGATGCAAGCGGTGGAGAATTCCTCTCTATCATGAGATTGACCAGGTCATTAACGGTGTCGCTCGCCATTACACCCGGTTGCTACTTCCCCTCGTTTCGGAAACAGGCGAGGTGACGAGGATCTATTACGGGTACAACTCCCTTGTAGAACCGGCGCCTCTTTACATGCCGGACTGATTTTCGGTGGCAATTTGCGCAAGCATTTCGTCCTTGCTCATATAAAACATTTGCATATCGCGATTTTTCCCGTAGAGCGGAAAGATACCTTTCAGCAACGGCGTCCTGTTTGCCATGCCATATCCTTCATGTGCCATTTGGATTCGGGATGGCGTATCGGCGATAAAGCTTACGTTCCAGTCGATAAAAAAGTGCCGGATCGACAGATTACGCATTACCCGGGCCATAATCCCACTCAGCGACCGTCCGCGATAGTTAGGGTGAACCCAGAGGCCGCCACCATAGCCAACACGGCCCGAAAGTACTGGAACATCGGGTTCCACACGAAGGTCGACCGGGTAGTGGTTGAGAATGGGGCGTCGGTTGAAGAAAATCCGGTGACTTCGCACCTCATCGATCAGGTTTTCCGTGATGACCATTTTATGGGCCATGCAGGCGATAATCTGTCCTGACTTGTTTTCGAATCTACCCCAAAAGGCGTTTCCGGGGTGTATGTGAGAACGTGCCGGATCGTGTGTCGCCGCGATGTTTAAAATGCCGGGCGCTTGACGCATGTGCGCAACCCAATTCGATAAATTGTCGTCTACATCGAGCGCCAAATCCTGCTCGGCCAAGCGAGATTTCGTGATGTCGATAAATGTCTGGATCTCGCCCAGTTCCGCGTCTGTGAGATAGGTCTCCATGATATATGCATTTAGTAATAGTACATAAGCAATATTAACATGTTCATTTTGTTGGGCAACCACTTCTATTTACGTCGGCATATTCAACAAAGAACGAAGACGATTTATCCATGATTCCATGGTCATAACCGGGTTACATACGAATGCGATTGAGCGAGATCATTCTTGCTCCGAACGGTCTTGGCAGAATGCAAACTAACCCCATATACAAGCCACTGGGATGCCTGTTGAGGGTCCCGGTTTGATCGATCCTTGCACTGCCTGCCTCAATGAGGGGGCCAATCGGAGGAAAGAACCGAAATGAATCAAGAAAAGTACACCGAGCGCGCTCGCGGATTTATTCAATCGGCGCAATCTTTGGCATTACGCACCAACCACCAACAGCTCACACCGCTTCATATTTTGAAGGTCCTGCTGGATGATAAAGAGGGACTTGCCGCGGGGCTCATTGTCGCTGCCGGCGGCGATGCGGCGCGCGCGCTGACCGCGACGGAAGTTGCGCTCAACAAGCTCTCGCGGGTTGAGGGGGCTGGCGCAGGCCAAGTCTATCTCGCGCCGGATACGGCACGGCTTTTCGACCAGGCAGAACAATTGGCTGAAAAAGCTGGCGACAACTTTGTTACCGCCGAACGTTTGCTACTGGCGATAGCGCTCGCGCAGGGAACCGAGGCTGCTAACATATTGTCCCAGGCAGGCCTGACGCCGCAGGGATTAAACAGTGCAATCGAGGATATCCGGCAGGGACGCAAAGCGGATAGCGCTACGGCGGAGGATAGTTACGACGCTCTGAAGAAGTACACCCAAGACCTGACCGAAGCGGCGCGCGAGGGGAAGCTCGATCCGGTGATTGGACGCGACGAAGAAATTCGCCGCACGATCCAAGTGCTTTCGCGTCGAACCAAGAACAATCCGGTGCTGATCGGTGAACCGGGCGTGGGCAAGACCGCTATTGTGGAAGGCTTAGCACAACGTATCATCAATGGCGATGTCCCCGAAAGCCTCAAAGAAAAGCGGCTGCTTTCACTCGACCTCGGCGCGTTGGTGGCGGGGGCAAAATTCCGTGGCGAATTCGAAGAAAGATTAAAGGCCTTGCTGCAGGAAGTTTCGTCTGCGGAAGGTGATATTGTTCTGTTTATCGACGAACTACACACTTTGATCGGTGCCGGTGCGGCGGAAGGCGCCATGGATGCGTCGAATATGCTAAAACCCGCGCTCGCCCGGGGAGACTTGCACGCTGTTGGTGCGACGACGCTGGATGAGTATCGCAAACATATCGAAAAGGATGCTGCGCTTGCCCGCCGTTTCCAACCTGTGTTTGTCGCGGAACCGACAGTCGAAGATACGATTTCCATTCTGCGCGGTTTGAAGGAAAAGTACGAACTTCACCACGGTGTGCGGATCACCGATTCCGCGATAGTTGCCGCGGGCACATTGTCCAACCGCTATATCAGTGATCGGTTCTTGCCGGATAAGGCGATCGATCTTGTTGATGAGGCGGCGAGCCGCATGCGCATGGAAGTCGACTCGAAACCCGAGGAAATTGACGAACTAGACCGGCGTATCATCCAACTCAAGATCGAGCGCGAGGCACTGAAGAAGGAAACCGATCAAGCCTCGAAAACGCGCCTCGAATCGTTGGAAGAGGAACTCGGCGACCTCGAAGCGCGTTCGAAGGAACTGACCGATGCCTGGCAGGCGGAAAAGGATCAGCTCCAAGACGAGCAAGGGTTAAAAGAGGAGCTTGATCGCGCCCGTGGCGAGTTGGAGCGTGCGCAGCGGGAAGGAAACCTGGAACGTGCGGGCGAACTATCTTACGGCGTGATACCAGATCTCGAGCGGCGTCTTGCCGAAGGGGAGGCGGCTTCTGAAAACCGCATTCTCAATGAGGAAGTCGGCGCCGACGATATTGCGTCGGTCGTCTCCCGATGGACGGGTATCCCGGTCGACAAGATGTTGGAAGGCGAACGCGAAAAGCTGCTCTCCATGGAAGACGCGCTCGGAGAAAGGGTTGTCGGTCAGCAAGAGGCTATCGTTGCAATCTCAAATGCTGTGCGCCGAGCGCGGGCTGGGCTACAGGATCCGAACCGGCCGATCGGGTCGTTTTTGTTCCTTGGCCCTACCGGGGTCGGCAAGACCGAATTGACCAAGGCGCTGGCCACGTTTCTGTTCGACGACGATCAGGCGATGGCCCGCATCGATATGTCCGAGTATATGGAAAAGCATGCGGTCTCCCGGCTGATTGGCGCACCGCCGGGATATGTCGGTTACGAAGAGGGCGGTGCCCTAACCGAGGCAGTGCGCCGCCGTCCGTATCAGATCGTGTTGTTCGATGAAATCGAGAAGGCGCATCCTGATGTTTTCAATGTCCTGCTTCAGGTGCTTGATGATGGCCGTCTCACCGATGGTCAGGGGCGAACGGTTGATTTTTCCAATGTCGTCATCGTGATGACGTCGAATCTCGGTTCGGATATATTGGCCAACCAGCCGGAAGGCGAGGATTCCAGCGCGGTTCGGGAACCGGTTATGGATGTGGTCAGGGCAGCCTTCCGGCCTGAATTCCTGAATCGACTGGATGAAATTCTGCTCTTCCACAGGCTGACCCGGGATCACATGACGGGCATCGTCGATATCCAACTGGAGCGGCTGCAGGGTCTTCTGGACGACCGTAAAATCGTGCTCGAGCTTGATGCTTCGGCGAAACATTGGTTGGGCGATGCGGGGTACGACCCGGTCTATGGCGCACGACCATTGAAGCGGGCGATCCAACGGTCATTGCAAAACCCGATCGCCAGCTTCATTCTGGAGGGACGGATCGCGGATGGCGATACCGTGCAAATTGGCGCCGGCGAGGGTGGCCTCATCATCAATGGCGAGGTTGTCGAAGCAGAAGCAGCCTAGCCACGGTAGACTAGGTATCAGCGGGCCGGCGGAAGCGCTCTTTCGCCGGCCCGATTTATTTTTGCAGGAGAGGGCAGACGACATGCATATCGGGGCAAATTTCGATTCCGGCAACATAGAGGTCATCGATGCGGCGGATCCCAGCGCCGTTCGCTTGGCCATCCGAAAGGATTCGAATGCGGATTTTTTCCAGTGGTTTCATTTTCGGGCCGTTGGGACGCGCGATACCGATTGCTGCTTTCGGATCGAAAATGCCGGTGATGCGAGTTACACCAAGGGATGGGAAGATTATAGCGCGGTCGCATCCTACGATCGCCGAAACTGGTTTCGCGTGCCAACCGAGTACGAGAACAAAACGCTGTCGATCCGCCACTCCCCGCTTCAGGATGCTGTGTATTACGCCTATTTCGCGCCCTATTCGGCGGAAAGACACCACGATTTCGTTTCCGCGTGCCTAGGTTCGCCGCGCGTTCGGCATGAAGTGTTGGGGCAAACGGTCGATGGTGCCGACCTGGACCTTTTGGTTGTTGGAACGCCGGGCGCGGGCAAACGGTTATGCTGGACGATAGGGCGTCAGCACCCAGGCGAGAGCCAGGCGTCGTGGTGGATGGAGGGGTTTCTGAACCGTTTGACGGATGACGCGGATCCCGTGGCGCGGGCGGTCCTCGAAAGCGCGGTGCTCTATGTGGTGCCGCACATGAACCCGGACGGTGCGTTCCGGGGTAATCTGCGCGCGAACGCGGCTGGAGCGAACTTGAACCGCGAGTGGGCGGAACCGACAATGGAAAAAAGCCCTGAGGTATTTCTCACTCGTGCGCGCATGCGGGAGACGGGCGTCGATTTTTGCCTGGACGTACATGGCGACGAAGGGTTGCCGTACATATTTATCGCCGGGTCCGATGGTATTCCCTCGTTAAACGATCGCCAGGTCAATTCACGGAAGATCTACGAAGAGGCGCTGTTGCGTGCCAGTCCCGATTACCAGATGGAACATGGTTACCCGAAGGCGCCGGCGGGTAAGGGCAACCTCACGATGTGCACCGCGCATGTTGCAGAATATTTCGATGCTTTGGCGATGACGTTGGAGATGCCTTTTAAGGACAATGCCAATGCCCCTGATCCACGCCACGGATGGTCACCGGAGCGGTGCCGACGATTTGGTGGTGCGTGCCTGGATGCGTTGTACGCGACGATCGGGTCTTTACGAGATTAGATCAACTTCACGGGATTAAATGGAACCTGAAGTAGTTCCGTTTAATCTCGATATGCTCTCGTCGTGCGTTAACAGACGCCGCAATTCTCCGCTGTTTTCCGGATGAGGGGCAGCGTGGCATAACGTTGCTCCAAACTATCGCGCACGACCAGGAAGCGTTTTAGCGCTGCGCCTTTGAGCTTGCGCCCGCTTGGCAAGTTCAGTCGCTTTGGATTCATTTGCCGGCCGTTGCGAAGAATTTCGTAATGCAGATGCGGTCCGGTCGATCGGCCCGTGGATCCAACATAACCGATTACCTGCCCCTGACGGACGCGACTGCCGCGGCGTACACCGCGCGCATAGCCTTTCAGGTGCGCATACGCCGTTTTGTAGTTGCCGTTATGTCGAATGCGAACGTACTTGCCATAGCCGCCGTTGCGGCCGGCCACTTCAATCGTGCCATGGCCTGCTGCATAGATTGGCGTGCCGCGTGGCGCTGCGAAATCGATCCCGCGATGCATTTTCGTGTAACCGAGGACCGGATGCCGTCGCCGGCCGTAACCCGAGGATATGCGTGCGCCGTCGATGGGTGTCAAAATCAGAGCCTTCCGGACACTGCGGCCCTTGGCGTCGAAATAATCGATATCGCCGTCGGCGGTACGGTGGCGGTAAAGCCGGATGCGCTTTCCGCTCAAGACCATCTCGGCGATCTGAACTTTGCCTTCTGCGACAGCATTGCCGCCGTCGTCAAAATGGCGCTCGTACAGGAGATCGAATGAATCGTCTGGCTGCACATCGCGCTGAAAGTCGACGTCGAAGCTGAAAATGCGGATCAGTTCGGCGAGCACCGTAGGGGGAACGTCGGCTCGCCTGCCCGCGAGGTAGAGGCTCGAGCGAATTATACCGCCGCTACGAACGGCGCGTGTCGTCAGCGGGCGCTTGACAATCTCCGCCCGAAACCCCTTGGGCTCCAGATGGCTGATTTGGACGTTTTGTCTTGGGTCCACGGCCAGATTGACGTTTTTTAGGGAAAACCCGGAGTCGGATTTCATCTGTGTCACGGTCACGCCGGTGCCAGGCTTCAGGTCGCGGGGCCTAAAAACTTTAGACATGGCTTTGATGGCATTATGGGCCTGGTTTCGAGGAACATCGGCCTTGACCAGCATTTCCATCAAAGTGTCGCCCGGGGACACCATGAGTTCGGTCGTTGTATAAGGCGAAGGCTCAAATGAGGATGCGATGTTGATATTAGGGACAATCGCCTGATAATCGAGAATCGCTTTTACAAGGTTTGTGTCCGCTGCTGGCCGCGTCGCGGGGGAGGGCCGTTCGCTATGGCCGGAGGGTGCCCCGATCCAAAAGGCCGCTAATAATAACGAGGCAACGGAGGTGCCGATTGCCGCATGCCGGAGGAGATTTTTTTTGTTGCCCACTTCTGAACCGCTTTGTGTTTTTTTACTAAAAAGCGACGAAAATTTTCGTTTCTTGCTGTTCTTTTTATTGCGTTGTCTTGAACGAGAACATGGATAGCCCGAATTCACCTGTCAATATATTTGTAGATGCTTATGAAGACTGTGTTAACGATCTGTGAAGCATGTGCGTAAATTATTTTTTAAATCTTTCGACAAAGCGTTTGACACACACTCAAAGTCGGGCGTATAAGCCCGCTCCACGGCGCAGGTACGCCCTGCGCCGCAAGCGTATTTTACGCTTCGTTCTAAGCTATTGTTAATATGAATTGGAAGGGATGCGCGGGCGGCGGATCTGTTGATTTTGCAGGTTTGTTGTTTAGCGCATCGAAGGTTGACGATCGGTTTGGTATCCGGTTGTCGATTGCGTGATGTGCTTGGACACAGCTCTTGGAAGTTATTGTTCGGGTGTTTTTCGGAACATTTGGATGATGACGCATGAACTTGAGAGTTTGATCCTGGCTCAGGACGAACGCTGGCGGCAGGCCTAACAC
>JAJFJB010000396.1 GCA_021774435.1 Alphaproteobacteria bacterium | reverse complement strand
GTGTTAGGCCTGCCGCCAGCGTTCGTCCTGAGCCAGGATCAAACTCTCAAGTTCATGCGTCATCATCCAAATGTTCCGAAAAACACCCGAACAATAACTTCCAAGAGCTGTGTCCAAGCACATCACGCAATCGACAACCGGTTACCAAACCGATCGTCAACCTTCGATGCGCTAAACAACAAACCTGCAAAATCAACAGATCCGCCGCCCGCGCATCCCTTCCAATTCATATTAACAATAGCTTAGAACGGAACGCCCGAAGACGTTCAATGCACGACTCACTCTGGCGAGCAGCGCAACCTTTTAACGTTAACGATTTTAGCTGCCGTCCGCAATGGATAAATTGCGTTTGGAAGCCGAAACGCCGTCATCGTACCTCAACGAAGCCTCGATGATGTCCGGCGGCGCAGGGTATAGGGCGCGCCAGAATTTTTGTCCAGCCTGGAATCAGAGAAAATTTAAAAAAGTTTACCCGAGGCGCTACCACAGCCCCAGAGCGCGAAGTTCAGCGACCAGTTCCGGCGGCATGTCGGCGCCTGTGGCGCGCGGATCGAGGTCGGCCGGGGTGTCCGCATCTTCCAGGTAACGCCACCCTTGGAAGGGGCGGCGCGGCCAATGATCGGTTGCAATCAGGTCGGGGTCGAGGATGATTCGACATCGTTTCCCCCCGTCATCGCCTGTAAGGCTTTCAAATGCCAATAAGCGCTGCCGAACGCGGATAACTCCCTTGATGACCCAATAAATGGAGCCACCATTGAGCAGTTCGCCGGCACGGCGCGGCGTGTGCCGTGTCTGGTGCCACAATATGTCGCCGAGTCCGGCGCTAATTGCGTCGCGGCGGCGGCGTTCTTGAACCGTTTTTAAGTGATCGATGTCGTTTATGCCGACGCTCAGTTTGTTGAGATGAAGAGGCATTGGCGTTTACATCGTTGATTGAAATGAGGTGGCAGAATGGAAAACTAAGTTTGTGTGCTCAGACGGTTTTGAACAAGGTCGCCGAGATCTTTTAATAGCGCCTGCGCGACCGGATCGCCTTCCCCCGTCATCTCATTTGTGAGAATTGCCGCTGCGGCGTCGAAATGAGCGCTGAAAACAGCGGCGTCACCAGTAACGAGGTGGTGTTCGCGTGCCTCAACAAAAGCACATAGGGAGGTGCCGATAGCCGAGAGCAGAGGATATCCGAAGGTGCTGCCTTGTCCGCGCATGTCATGCGCAAACTCAAACACTGTCCCTATCGCGCCACTATTGGATTCGAAACCTGTCTGCGTCACGGTTGCAAGATTCTCTGATAGGCCGCGACGCGTTTCGCTGACAAAGTCAACGCCGAGCGCCGCCACGGCTTCTTCCGCCCGAGCCAGTATTTCCGGGTCGATTTTGGGCATTCCCGAAGAATTTTCGTCATCAGTTGGCACGGCGCCAGCCTTATTCCGTATGTCGTCGCTGTCGGTTACAGTCCGCGAAGCTCCATGCAGAGTCCAGCGATAATCCTCGGGCAGTCGATCAGTCTCAGCTGTCCGCCATAGCCAGCAGTTCGTCGCCCTCATTTACCTGGTCACCCGCAGCAAACCGAACGGCAGAGACGATACCGTCCGAGGGCGCGGCTATGATATGCTCCATTTTCATGGCCTCGAGTACAATCAAGCTTTGACCGGCTTTGACCTTCTCGCCGTCCGCGACGTTTACCGCGACGATTCGTCCCGGCATCGGTGCAGTCAATTTGCCACCAAGCGCTTGGCCGGCGGCGGCGGCCTCCATCGGGTCGATCCGGGTTAATCGGTGATTGTGACCGTGCGCGACGATTTGAACCATCGCGCCATCGCCGACGACAGTCGCGGCGATCCGGACTCCATTGACTTCCGCCAGAAGAGCACCGCTTTCATCAAGGGTGCCTCGGATCGAGGTGGTCTCGCCCGCAAGGTCGACGCTATAACCATTGCTGTCAGGCCGCGCGCGCAAGACGACTTCCCGGTCATCGTCGAGGAACCGCAATTCAATTTCGCCAGATCCCATTGCGCGCCAAGCGTCGCCGAACCGCCATGGTGAATGAGGATCGTTTGACATCGTCGAATCACGTGTTGCTTTTGCTTCGTACTTCAACAGCTCGGAAAGAGCCGCCAGAGCCAAAGTTTCGTTAGACGCCGGTTGTGCTTCCGGAACCAGGTCTGCGAGATGCGTCTCGATAAAGCTGGTTTCGAGTTCGGCGGCAATGAATGACGGATGCGCGGCGGCGGCGGCCAAAAAGCTGAGATTGGTATTCAACCCGACAACTTCCGTGGCGGCGAGAGACGTTCGCATACGCCGCAATGCGGAGTTCCGGTCCCGGTCCCAGGCGATGACCTTGGCGATCATCGGGTCGTAATACATGGAGACCGCGTCGCCCTCCCTGACGCCGGTGTCGATTCGCACATGCGCTGAATCGGCCGGAAAGCGAAGATGGTTGAGGGTGCCGGTCTGCGGCATGAAATTGCGCGCCGGGTTCTCCGCATAGAGACGAACTTCGACCGCGTGTCCGGTCGCAACAATTTCGTCTTGGGCCAAGGGTAGCGATTCCCCCGCGGCAACTTGCAACTGCCATTCAACAAGGTCGACGCCGGTAATCATTTCGGTGACCGGGTGTTCGACTTGCAGGCGCGTGTTCATTTCCATGAAATAAAAGCCGTCCGGCTGATCCACGCGGGCGCCTTCGACGATGAATTCGACCGTTCCGGCGCCTTCGTAGCCGATTGCCTTCGCCGCAGCCGTTGCCGCGGCACCCATCGCGTCCCGGACCGATGTATTTATGCCGGGGGCAGGGGCCTCTTCGATGACCTTCTGATGCCGGCGCTGAATCGAACAGTCGCGCTCGAAAAGATGGACGACATTGCCATGAGAATCCGCAAAGACCTGCATTTCGATATGGCGTGGCCGGGAAACGAACTTTTCGATTAACATTGTATCGTCGCCGAACGCCGACTTGGACTCACGCTTTGCGCCTTCCAGTGCCTTATCGAATTCATCCGCCGAATCGACCCGGCGCATGCCGCGACCACCGCCACCGGCCGACGCCTTGATCAGGACGGGAAAGCCAATCGAGACCGCGGTCTCCGAGAGGAATGCCGGATCCTGATTGCCGCCGTGATAGCCCGGTACCAGCGGGACGCCCGCGCGCTCCATGATCGTTTTGGCGTTGCTCTTCGAGCCCATCGCCCGAATTGCATCCGGCGGCGGCCCGACGAAAACAGCGCCGGCAGCAGCCACGGCTTCGGCAAAGTCGGCATTTTCGGAAAGAAATCCGTACCCCGGATGCACCGCGTTGGCGCCACTACGGCGAATCGCATCGGTTAGGCGCTCGATATCGAGGTAGCTCGCTTGTGCCGGAGATGGTCCGATATGGACGGCCGAGTCGGCGAGAGCGACGTGCCGTGACTGCGCGTCGGCGTCGGAATAGACGGCAACGGTTCGAATGCCGAGGCGTCGCGCGCTCTGGATGACCCGGCAGGCAATTTCGCCGCGATTGGCGATGAGAAGCGTATCAAACATAACGCCGTTCTTAGCGTACGTGGCGCAAACGGGCTAGAGGCAATCCGTCAAAGAGTGGCCGCACAATCCGTTCCAATTAGTGTGTTCAAGCGGTTCTAGTCCGTGAAAACGCACTGAAATTTCAGCGCATTGCAACGAGAACAAAAAAGGGTCTTATATACTTAACTGAACAGAATCATGTCGATGTTATCGGAAGCTGAATGCACCGGATTGGTTGAGGTGATACCGGAGGATATTATCCGATCTGTGGCGCGTGATTTATCGCTTGGGTTAGACTGCAATGTACCGCTTATGGCTTGTAGAGAGGCGGTTGCTTTACTTGTTTCGGCTTTGTGTGAGGATTCTTGGGTACTGAGCCCGCCTGGACCCGAGCTTCGTGCGTTAGAAAAATCAGCAAATCCCGAGTATAGCAAAAGTAAGTTTCGTGGTTAGCGAGTGTCTGGACATCTAAATCGTGAGACGGTGTTTGCCAAATTAAAATACTTGGGTCGTTGTTTTTTGCCTTTTCTTCCAACTCCACAAAACCTAAGCATCGGCCATGATTGTCAACCCAGTGGCAGTGTGCGAATTGGTTTCGTATTTTAAGGCAATACCGCATAGCACCGATTGCCATGGCGAACTCTGTATCTCGTTTAATTGTTTGAAAGGGCTGCCTGCCAATTGCATCGGCAACGTCTATCCGTTGGGTTTCTCCACGCGGGCGGAACATAACTTTAAACACCATGGTAATATCGTTTTTGATTTCACCGACACAGTTGCATAGGTGGAGTTCGAGTTCTCCGTAACCAGCAAGCAGGCGGCCTATTGTCGCTCCTTCTTCAGGAAAGTCGTCGAAAGCTGACATAATGGATGGCATGACAAAGACCCCTAACGAAAAAGACGACAATGACAAGAAGCGCGACGAAGTTTTAAAGCGGATGTTGAACACGCCGCCGAAGCCGCGCAAGCCGAAAGAAGAAACGAAACGGGAGCCCAAAGGCTCCCGCCGGTCTAAATAAAAAACCAGATAATCACCGAGGCCCATTTAAGGGTTTTGGCAACATCGATCTTCACTTCGACCTTGGCCTGAAAGACCATGGTGTAGCCCTTTCAGGTCCACGGATCCGCAGACCATAAGGTTTGCGTATTCGCGTCCGTGAACAGATTAGCCGCCGTTCTCGGGTTTACCGGCCCACTCTCAGCGCCGTACGCTCACATCAAGTGGCCCCGTGTGTCTTACACCGGTTCCTGTTAAGGGGTATCGGCCACGGGCTGCAGGCTATCCGGATAAGGAGAGCTAGCGCGACAAACGCTAGGGCCTGACCGGACCCGCAGCGTTGAGAGTGGGTGATTCGCTATCTTGAGTCGAATCGATTTTTGCCGCGCAAGCGTATAATTCGACGGATTGTTTGGGCTGTGTTTAGCCGCTTACCTTTAGGCGGCTTCGTTAGTCCGCCGATAGGTCAAACGCTTGCCGGTGATGCCCTTTAGGGCTTCTTTGGCGCGTTCGTCATCGTTCAGGTGACGGTTGCTGTAACGGAAGTCGAATTCGTTCAAATAGCGTTGCAAATGCTGTTCGCCGCAATGGTGATAGACGCCACGCATGCCGCGTTTGAAGATACCGAAGAACCCTTCGACGGTATTGGTTGTCACGTCGCCTCGGGCGTATTCGTTCTCGGAGTGATTGACGGTTTCGTGTGCATTGAATTCCTTGCCGGGGCGCTTGTAATGCTGGGCTTGGTCGGTGTGCAGATCGCTATCGGTAACGATGTTTTCGAACAAAACCTTACGGATGGTTTTTGAAGTCAGATCGTTGACCTTGAAGGAACGGGCGCGCCCGCCGCGCTCAACCAAAGTAATTACTTTGCGTTTGGTGGCGACACCGCGCATTTGAACCCAACCGACACCGTTCACGAATTCGGAGTCTGGCTTGCCAATGAATGTTTCGTCGGCTTCCACGACTTTGCCTTTACCGCCCATTGGATCGGGGTCGGCGTCGAACATGGCTTCGCGGATACGGTGACACATAAACCACGCGGTTTTGTAGGTAACGCCAAGCATTCTGTGTAGCTGGTGCGCGCTCATGCCTTTCTTGGAGGCGGAAAGCAGGTGAGTCGCCAGCACCCATTTGTGCAGCGGAACCTTTGAACGCTCATAGACGGTGCCGACGCGTACCGTGAACTTTTTGCGGCAGTCTTTGCAGTGATACCAACCCGGTCCCATCGATCCTTTCGCGGGGAGGGCCTTCACCGAATCGAAGACTCCGCAGAACGGACAATAAGGACCATCGGGCCAGCGAATGTTCTCAAGGTGTTCGCGGGCCTTTTCTTCGTCGTGATAGATCGGATCTGAAAGGTTTGTCATGGCGTCAATCTTTCTAACTCGTTGTCCCAATTGTATGAAATGACAGTTGTTCAGTCAAGTATATAATTGGGACAAAAAAAGAACTTGCGTGTGAGAACAAACGCGGTACATTGGCGTTCTGTTTACAACCTGTTGATGCTGTGGGATAGGAAGGGGAGTGATTATGTCGAAGTCCGCTTTACACCTCGTTGAGAAGGAAGTCATGGATAAAACCAAGGCGTTGGACGCCGCGCTAACGCAGATCGAGCGGTCCTTTGGCAAGGGCTCAATTATGAAACTAGGCCAGGATCAGGCTGTCGAGGTGGAATCGATTTCGACGGGCTCGCTTGGCTTGGATATTGCGCTTGGCATCGGCGGATTGCCCAAGGGACGGGTCGTCGAAATCTATGGGCCGGAAAGTTCGGGCAAGACGACCTTGTCCCTGCATGTCGTGGCGGAGGCGCAAAAGACAGGCGGCACTTGTGCTTTTGTCGATGCGGAACACGCGCTTGACCCGGCGTATGCCCGCAAGCTCGGGGTCGACCTCGACGAATTGCTGATCTCGCAACCCGATACGGGTGAGCAGGCGCTGGAAATTGCGGATACCCTTGTTCGTTCCGGTGCGATTGACGTGCTCGTGGTCGATTCCGTCGCCGCACTGGTGCCGCGTGCCGAGCTTGAAGGCGAAATGGGCGATACGCATGTCGGGCTGCAGGCCCGCTTGATGAGCCAGGCCTTGCGGAAGCTGACCTCATCGATCGCCCGGTCGCATTGCATGGTCATCTTCATCAATCAGATCCGTATGAAAATCGGCGTCATGTTCGGCAATCCGGAGACGACGAGCGGTGGTAATGCGTTGAAGTTCTATTCCAGCGTCCGGTTGGACATCCGCCGGATCGGCGCGATCAAGGACCGCGACGAAGTGGTCGGAAACCAGACCCGCGTGAAGGTGGTCAAGAACAAAGTCGCGCCACCGTTCAAGGTCGTCGAATTCGACATCATGTATGGCGAAGGGATCTCCAAGAACGGCGAACTGCTCGATCACGGCGTCAATGCCGGTATCGTCGAGAAATCGGGGTCCTGGTTCTCTTATGATAGCCAGCGTATCGGGCAGGGGCGGGAAAACGCGAAACGATTCTTGCGGGAAAATCAGGACGTCGCCGAGATGATCGAGCGCCGCATTCGGGAAAATGCGGGACTGCTCGCGGAAACGATGTTGAAAGGCGGCCCGGAAGACGCGAAGAATGATGATGATGCAGGCGATGAAAACGCCCAGCAAGGTGCTGCGGATTAGCGCCTGACGGATTGAGCCGCCACCAAAGCCGCTTCGCGAGCTATCGGAGTTGGCCAAGGGCGGCGGTGAATCCCTTCAACGATAGCGGTACCTTTAGAGGCTTTCGTAAGCCGGTTTGAAAGCCAATTTCGGCGACATTGCCGGCCTTGAGTGCCCGCAGAAAGTTGTCGTCTATGCTGAAGCGGACGCGGCAACCTTTCTTCCCGCAAATTTCAATTCCCATTTCGTAGATTTGCCCCTTGTCGATTTGCAAGGTCAGGCCGGGGGGTAGGTATATTCCCAGGGGCAGGACCAACACGCCAATTGGTGTCGGCGCCTCGTCGATATAACCGATAACCGACTGCAAGATCGGTCTGCCGGAGTCTTTCACGACGATATTCTGGATCATTTGACATTGTGACGGTGCACCGGTCGCGGCATTACAGCTGATGATCCAGGAGCCGAATTTTTTCCCATGCGGGTTTTGCGCCGCCGCGGGGGTGATGAAGGCCGGTAACAGCGATAAACCAGCGACGAGGCAAAGTGTGGCAATTCGGGGGAAGAGGGTGCAGGGCATGATGATGAGGTTGCGTCCTTATGGGAGGTCCATGGTGCGTCGGTTAATGCGCCGTAGTTTACGTGAATTTGGGACTGTTCTTCCAGTCGCGGATTTAACCGCACCCCGGGTAGTGGGCAGTAATCGGCCTGTTCTCGGGTGGACAGGATAGGGGCACCGGGCTAAAACCCGTTCGCTTCGCTGGCGGTGGCGGGTTTCTAACCGAATCGCCAAGGTTTCTGACCGAATTTTTGAGGGCCATGTGATGCAGGGCGCCAATGACATCCGAACGGCGTTTATCGAGTATTTCCGTGCGAACGGGCATGAAGCGGTGCCGTCATCGCCCCTCGTGCCGCAAAACGATCCGACATTGCTCTTTACCAATGCCGGTATGGTGCAGTTTAAGAACGTCTTCACTGGTGCGGAACAGCGGGCGTACAGCCGAGCGGTGACGTCTCAGAAATGCGTTCGCGCCGGCGGCAAGCATAATGACCTCGAGAATGTTGGCTACACGGTCCGCCACAATACTTTCTTCGAGATGCTGGGGAATTTTTCGTTCGGCGACTATTTCAAGGACGAAGCCATCGAACTGGCGTGGAACCTAGTTACCCGCGAGTTTGGGCTCCCAATCGAAAAACTTCTTGTCACAGTTTATTCGGAAGACGACGAAGCTTTCGCCTTATGGCAAAAAATTGCTGGCTTGCCGGAAAGCAAGATAATCCGAATTCCGACATCGGATAATTTCTGGGCCATGGGCGATACGGGACCATGCGGGCCCTGCTCGGAAATTTTCTACGACCATGGGCCAAGTATCCCTGGAGGACCACCGGGCAGCCCGGATGAGGATGGCGATCGGTTTATCGAAATTTGGAACCTCGTCTTTATGCAATACGAGCAGCTCACGGCCGACGAACGGGTTGACCTGCCAAGACCGTCCATCGATACCGGAATGGGCCTCGAAAGAATTACCGCAACCATGCAAGGGACCAACGACAGCTTTGCGATTGATATCTTTCGCGCGCTGATCGAAGTTTCCGCACATAATTCGAACACGGACCCGGACGGAGACAGAGCCGTTTCGCACCGCGTCATCGCCGATCATCTTCGGTCCTCGAGCTTTCTGATTGCGGATGGTGTTCTGCCGTCCAACGAAGGCCGCGGCTATGTGCTGCGGCGGATCATGCGTCGTGCAATGCGTCACGTTCATTTGTTGGGCAACGAAGACCCGATGCTGTGGCGGTTGGTCCCAACCCTGGTGCAATCGATGGGACAGGCCTTTCCGGAACTCGGCCGGGCCGAAGCCCTGATCACTGAAACCTTGCGTTTGGAGGAAACTCGATTCAATCGCACGTTGGCCCGTGGGATGCGATTGCTGGATGATGCAAGCGATAAGTTGGGGGAGGGAGGAACCCTGCCCGGCGATGTCGCGTTCCGTTTGTACGATACCTTTGGATTTCCGCTCGACCTGACGCAGGATGTTTTGCGCAGCCGCGGCAAAAGCGTTGATAACGATGGATTCGAAGTTTGTATGGCGCGGCAGCGCGAGGATGCGCGCAAAGCCTGGGCCGGCTCCGGCGATGCAGCAACAGAGACTGTTTGGTTCGACCTGCGCGAGGAGGCTGGGGCGACGGAGTTCCTCGGATACGCGACGGAGCGGGCCGAAGGGGTCGTGACCGGAATGATCGTGGATGGAGAACCGGTGGCCGAAGCCGATACCGGGTCCGAGGTGGCTGTGATTGTCAGCCAGACCCCGTTTTACGGTGAGTCGGGCGGGCAAACCGGTGACTCGGGCCTGCTGTTTACGGCCGGTGGCGCCGAATTCGCCGTCAGGGATACGCAAAAAAAACTGGATGACATGCACGTTCATCTTGGCGCGGTCCAAAAGGGTACCCTCAGTGTCGGCGACGCGGTCGAGCTGCACGTTGAAGGCGGGCGGCGTTCGCGGTTGCGTGCGAATCATTCGGTAACCCACCTCTTGCATGAAGCCTTGCGGCGGGCGCTCGGCGATCATGTGACGCAAAAGGGCTCGCTGGTGGCGCCGGATTACATGCGGTTCGATTTCAGCCATCCCAAGCCAGTGTCAGATGCGGAACTCATGGCCGTCGAGGCCGCTGTCAATGAGCGGATCCGGCAAAACTCGGAAGTCTCAACGCGGCTGATGACGCCGGACGACGCGGTAACCGCAGGAGCGCTGGCGCTCTTTGGCGAAAAGTATGGCGAGGAAGTCCGGGTGGTCGCCATGGGCTTGGAAACGGAAGGTGCTTATTCCGTGGAGCTTTGCGGCGGGACGCATGTTTCCCGCACCGGCGATATTGGCTATTTCCAGATTACGGGGGAGAGTGCGGTCGCAGCGGGTGTTCGTCGGATCGAGGCCGTGACCGGCGCGGCGGCGGTTGACTATGCCAAACAGCAATCGTCAAAGCTGCGGGAAGCTGCCGCAACCTTGAAGGTTGCCGCGGCTGATCTTCCCGAACGTATTGCCAGTCTTATAGACGAACGGCGCAAGCTGGAGCGGGAAGTATCAGAACTCCGGCGGCAAGTCGCCATGGGGGGAGGCGAGAACGCAAAAGAGGCACCGGAAGTTAAAGACATCGGCGGCATTGCCGTAACTGCACGCATACTCGATGGCGTGCCGGCCAAGGAATTAAAGCCGCTTGCCGACTTGCTAAAATCTCAACTCGGCACGGGCGTCGTCGCTGTGGTTTCCGTCATTGACGGCAAAGCCTCGCTGGTTGTTGGCGTCACAGACGACTTAACTGGCCGTGTGAGTGCGGTGGACCTCGTTCGCGCCGGCTCTGCCGCGGTCGGCGGAAAGGGCGGCGGCGGTAGGCCCGATATGGCCCAAGCCGGTGGGCCGGACGGGGCGGCTGCGGCGAGTGCCGTCGAGGCGATCGAGAACGCAATCGCTGAGCAGGGTTGATCGGTCCGGCCGCGCCGCTTAGTCTTCCCGCCGAAAATTACATTGAAACAGGATAATAGTATGCGCTTCGAGGGCACAGAAAATTACGTCGCCACGGAAGATCTCATGGTCGCAGTTAACGCCGCGGTCGTATTGGAACGGCCGCTGCTGATTAAAGGCGAACCGGGTACGGGTAAAACCGTCCTCGCCCATGAAGTGGCAGAAGCGCTCAAAATGCCGCTGATTGAATGGCACGTAAAGTCGACGACGACCGCGCAACAAGGCCTTTACGAATATGACGCGGTTCGGCGTCTACGGGATAGCCAGCTCGGTGATGAGCGCGTCCGGGACATCGGAAACTACATCCAGCGCGGCAAACTTTGGGATTCGTTCGAGGCGGATGAACGGCCTGTTCTGCTGATTGATGAGATCGATAAGGCCGATATTGAATTTCCGAACGATCTGCTGCTGGAACTCGACCGGATGGAGTTCTTCGTCTACGAGACCCAGTCCATCGTGAAGGCGGAAAAACGGCCGGTGGTGATCATCACCTCGAACAATGAAAAAGAATTGCCCGACGCGTTTTTGCGCCGCTGTTTCTTCCACTACATCTCGTTTCCGGAACGTGAAACGATGATGAAAATCATCGATGTGCATTACCCGAATATTCAAGCCGAATTGGTCCGCGAGGCGCTAAACCTTTTCTATGACGTTCGCGATGTACCGGGCCTGAAAAAGCGCCCATCGACATCCGAACTGCTTGACTGGATCAAGCTGTTGATGGCGGAAGATATTCCGGCTGATGTCCTGCGCAGCAAAGATACGACAAAGCTCATCCCACCCTTGTATGGCGCATTGCTAAAGAATGAGCAGGATGTCCAGCTCTTCGAGAGGCTCGCGTTCATGGCGCGTCGCGAACAAGGCGGCAGCTAGGGCGTGTCGTCTCTCTAAAAGCCCTATTGTGCTTTGCCAGATTCGGTAGCTTGCGATAGGGCCTGCGGCCCTATTTGTGAAAGACGCATAGGCCGAATCGTTTCGATTTGAAGTGGTTTGGACCGGGATTTGGATATCTACGTCGCGGGAGACCGCCATTCGTCTAGTATGCGCTCGGCATTTTCTTTTTTGAGGCCCGCGTAATACGCTGTTCCCTTGACGTATTGGGCGGACCGAAGAAATGAGGCGAAGGGGCGCCGGCCGCGCAGGTGGCAGAGGATTTTTCCAAAGGCTGTGTCATTCAACCCGATTGCCTTGCAGGCAATTGCGAGCCCCTCCGGTCCCATATCATACAGCGTCCGCGCGGCAGCGGGTGCGTCTAACTGCGTCGCTTCCTGAAACAGGTCTTCGAATCGAAGGATATCCTCCATGTCCAACGCATGGACGAGCGCGGTTGGCAGGTCGGTGTCGCTCCACCCCAAAACGGAAAAATCCGGTACATTGTCGTTTTTGTCCTCTTCCAGAGCGCGCTCCACCGCGTCGGATAAATCTCTGTCCAGCGCGGCAGTCGTACCCGGGAAGCTGTCCGATATGTAGTTGCGCAAGGCGTCGCTGACATGACCGTAAAGCCGGTTTGCCAGTTCGTCAGAAAGATCGTGGCGCGATATGAGGAGTTCCTGATAGCCGGATTCGGACTCGGACGCTTCGACCAATGCTGCCATCGTGGTTTCGTCCACAGTGGCTCCTTTATTGCTTAACAAAGTGGAAATCGCAGAGACGTCACCCGTTGACACGATTGATTGGCTGACCGTCTCCGGCAGTGTTTCTCGGCCGGCGATCGCCTGCCGATATTCCGTTGTCCGGGCCAATACCAGTTTGATTAAATCATCCTCTCTTAGAACAGGGCTCTGTGCCAGAACTGGGAAAGCGACTTCGACGACATCATTGGCCAACGTAACAATGAGATCGTGTGGTGGGTCATTCCGTGCTGCCAGTTGTTCTGCAAGCTTTCGCCGGACCTGCATCTCGACATCGCGAATGATATGCCGGACGATATCGAAGAACAGGCTCAGTTCTTTCGCGCTTGCTTTGCTGTCCACGGCAAGAAAGTGGTCACCCAATGTCTCTGCTAATCGCGCCTTGTCGGCGACGGAGCCGGACTGGATAATTTCTTGAAGTTCGTTCTTTGACATAGATGACGGTTGGAAAGGTTCCTCAGGGGCAGAATAAACCGTAAGTCTTGCTGAATTGTTATCGCACCATCATACCGTTAGTAAGATTACAGCCTTGTCAAATACAGATACATGGCACCTTTACGCGCTCTTTCTGGACTGTATTATTCTGGCCAACGAGGAGCGATGAATGTTTTTGAACCTATTTACCGAGTTGCGTACGGCTGGTCTGCCGGTTTCGCTGAAAGAATACCTTACCTTGATGGGTGCCATGGAAGCGCGCGTCATTCCGCAAAATGTGGAAGATTTTTACTATTTGAGCCGAGCGGCGCTGGTTAAGGACGAACGCCATCTCGATCGGTTTGACCGGGTCTTCGGACACGTTTTCAAGGGACTGGAGGCACCGGAAGGTGATATGCCGGTCGATCTGCCGGAGGAATGGCTGCGCAAGATTACCGAGAAGCTCCTGACGGACGAGGAAAAGGCGCAGATCGAAGCTATGGGCGGTTGGGAGAAGCTCATGGAAACGCTTCGCAAGCGCCTGGAAGAGCAGGAAAAGCGTCACCAGGGCGGCAGTAAATGGGTCGGCACAGCGGGGACGTCGCCTTTCGGCGCATACGGCTATAACCCTGAAGGTATCCGTATTGGCCAGGAAGAGTCACGGCATCGCCGGGCGGTCAAGGTCTGGGACAAACGGGATTTCCGCAATCTGGACGATTCGATCGAACTCGGGACAAGAAATATCAAGATGGCACTGCGCCGGTTGCGGCATTTTGCCCGCGATGGGGCGCAGACTGAATTCGATTTGCCGGGCACGATCAGTGCGACCGCGCACAATGGCGGATATCTGGACATCAAGATGGTGCCGGAGCGCAAAAACACGATCAAGGTGCTTCTGTTCCTCGATATTGGCGGGTCGATGGACGACCATGTCAAGGTCTGCGAGGAGTTGTTTTCCGCCACGCGAACTGAGTTCAAGCACCTCGAGTTTTTCTATTT
This sequence comes from Alphaproteobacteria bacterium, assembly GCA_021774435.1. GTDB lineage: Bacteria > Pseudomonadota > Alphaproteobacteria > UBA8366. The sequence continues at coordinate 5,880 of JAJFJB010000396.1, read as the reverse complement.
CCACAATTGCCCCTATGAGACGGTCTGGAAGGATAACCGCCGCCGCCACAATGAGCGGATCGATACCTGGGAAGTGTTGCGCACTTACCCGTCCGACTACAAATGTATCTTTGTCGGTGACGCGACGATGAGCCCTTACGAGATCACCTATCCCGGCGGCAGTGTGGAACATTGGAACGAAGAAGCCGGTGCGGTGTGGATGCAGCGTCTTCTGATGACCTACAAGCATGCGGTTTGGTTGAATCCGCAGCCGGCACGCAGTTGGAGTTACACGCCTTCCATTGAGGTGCTGTCGCAACTGATGGAAGATCGGATGTATCCGTTGACCCTGGAGGGACTGGATTCGGCGATGCGCGAGTTGACGCACTGATGCCATTGCACGGCGGCGTACGCTTCCTGCTTGCAGGGGCTGCGCTTTTGCTCATATCAGCCTGCGCAGATTATCCGCCGACAGAGACGCTAAACCCCTTAACCGTGCCATCGGACCGCAAGGATATCGTTTCGGTTTGTTATGATGACGGGGACCATAGCCGCGCGGAGGTGGAAGCGGTCGCATTACAGGCTTGCGGCAAGCGGACAGCGTCGGTGACGCCCTGGCGGATTGATAAGATTTTGAACGACTGCCCTGTATTCAAGAAGACACGGGCCAGTTTTCTTTGTGTTCCTCTGAGCCGTTCGCATTAGCGAAATCGCAAGAGTCTGACGATATCGATCACCGTGATACTTTAAAGAAGTCGCCTGGGGTCTGGCTTGTCATTGCTCCTGCGAAGTCGGCGCGCTAAATTGCCTTCGGCCCGGTTCGTCCGACATCAGGGCGACGAACCCAAACGACACAATCTATAGAAAGATACCAATATGCTTGATCTCATGAATATCGCCCGGACCGAGGCTGACGGCGGCGATCTGGCCGGTCTCCTAGGCGATTTGTTCGAGCCCACTGATGTTCGGCCGACGGGTTACCCCGACGCCGTAATTTGGCAGGGCGGCAACCATGACGGCACGGTAAACCCGATAGCGCATTCGCTGACGGATGCTTATGCCCTTCTCGGCACGATTGCCGCGATCGATATTCTTGGCCTGCCCTATTACGCCGTGCCAATGTGGTCCCAATACCGCCATGACACGAAGCTGGAATGTCTGGCGTGGTTCGGCAATATGCCTGCTACCTCCATCAAATGGTCGACGGCCGGTGACGCCTATGTCAACGACGGTCAGGGCGGCCGGGTGGTCGTGATGGGCAAGTCTGGCAACGCGCCGCTGCGGACCCAGGCCGGTGTGTTCTGCAATGTGCGGCCCTATGGTCCGATTACCGCGGTGCGCTGCATGCCCTGTCTGCCCTACTCCCAGGATAAGGCGGTCTTCAATGTCGATCCGAAAACCGGCATCGTCCATTCCGAGATGAACACACCTGGCGTCCAGATGGCTTACGCCAACCGGTTGTTCCTGAAAATGGTCAATGAATCCGGCAAGCTCGGCCGTGTCGCTTTCAAGCCGACGCAGGCCATGGAGGACGGCATCAATGCGGGTCTTCTATCTTGGTTGCTGAAAGGAACCAAGTTCACGGTTGGCCGCAAATGGGCCGTCGATGGTTACGAAGAACATAAGGAAAATGTCGACCGTATCATTGCATTGCTCCCGTCCGATTTTAAGGAAGGTATGGAGTCCTGGAGCGGTCAGATCGAACAGCATATTGCCGATACGAATTATGGCCTTTTGCTTTGGGATATTATCGAGAAGCAGGACTGCATTGTGCTTGCGACGGATCTTGACGGCGACCGGCTTACGGATTTGTTGGCCGACGTATCCGATCCCTTGCGGCGTTTCGGGCAGCTTGTCATCGATCATGTCGGTGCGGGTGCCAGCATGGACAATCTTTGGGGTGAAATGGGCTATACCACAGGCAATGGCCGCGATATGACGTCGGTCATGTACCGGATGGAAGGCCCGCCGATCCATGAGCAGACATTGGGCTCTGCGGATGCCATGCTGCTTCGTTTGCTGGATGGCGACGAGTCGATGGGCGGCACCAAGCGGCCCTACGATCCGCGAATCCATTTCGTCCTGATCCGTGATGCCTACCTTGATGCCAACCAGGACAATGCGGAATTGCGCACATGGCTTGAGGGGGCGCTGGCGACGTTTGACGAAATCTACGGCAGCGAGCGTCCCGGCTTTATCGAAGGCTATAAGAAGCTGAAGGAAGCCATTAAACCTTGGGGAGCTTGATGTCCTAAGGTTTGGCTCTCAGAGCCATTTAGACTCGAGTGAAAACCGCGCCGGGGGCATCGACTCAATCGTCGGTAAAACCTCCGCCGCGGTGGACACCGTGGTGAACAGATTACCATGTTCGGCCCGGACGTAGTTTTCGGCAATCTGTGCTTCGATCAAAGTCGAAAGCGGTTTCCAATAGCCATCGACGTCAACGATAACAATCGGCTTGTCGTGGAGTTCGAGCTGTTTCCATGTCAAAATTTCAAATGTTTCGTCGAGCGTACCAAGGCCGCCGGGTAGGATGGCGAAAGCGTCGGATAGCGTGGCCATCCTCAACTTCCGGTCATGCATGTTTTCCGTGACGATGAGTTCGCTGCAGCCTGAGTGACCGACTTCCCACTGTTCCAGAAATTTTGGAATCACACCGATGACTTCGCCGCCATTGTCGAGAGCGGCGTCCGCAACGATCCCCATTAAACCGACGCGTCCGCCACCGAAGACAAGACGGATGCCTTCATTTGCCAAGATCACTCCAAGTTCGCGGGCCGCCTCGCGGTGCGAGTCGCATACCTTACTCGACGACCCGCAATAGACGCAAAGTGACCTGATATTCGCCATCGGAACGTTTCCCAATACTTGGTGCCAGCCTCCTAAATAGGCGACGATGAACAATCGCGCAAACAACAATCTCGGCGTACCGGGAACGGTGCCAGTCGCGCTAAATAGTAATAAGATGGTATTAAGCGCAGTTTGCCGAGAAGGCGTGCGAGGCAGCTTTTAGTACGAGGAGAAAGGCGCAATGGAATTCGATAACGAAGGCTGCAATTCCGGTCCACAATTCAACTTCGTGTACTGCGGCGTTATACTTTTGCTAACCATTGCGCTCGCCTGTTTCGGGCAGCCGGCTGACGCATTGGCCGAAAAGAACGCGGAAAGTCGGGGCGCCTATATCTTTAAAGCGGCCGGTTGCGTTGGGTGTCACACGCGCGCAAAGCCAAAGGGAAAATTCCTCGCGGGCGGGCGGCGGATGGAAACGCCTTTTGGCGCGTTCTATACGCCTAATATTACAACCGATCGCCAGCATGGAATAGGGAATTGGACCTATGCGGATTTTGTCGCCGCCATGCGAGAGGGAAAGACGCCGGACGGCTCTGTGTACTATCCCGCTTTTCCCTATTCTTCCTATACCCATATACACGATGAAGATTTGCGCGATCTTTGGGCTTATCTCCAGACAGTACCTGCGGTATCTGAACCCCGTCGTGAGCACGATCTTATATTTCCTTTCAGTTTGCGTTTTTCCGTGCGGGGGTGGCGATTGCTTTACTTCGAAGCGTCTCGGTTCGTGCCCTATCCGAAAAAGTCTCTGGCTTGGAACCGCGGGGCGTATCTAACCAGAGCATTGGGACATTGCGGCGAATGCCATACGCCACGAAATTTACTGGGTGGCCTGGATAAAGGTCGGGAACTTGCCGGCAATAAGAATGCACCGGATGGCAAGCGCGTTTCCAACATTACGCCACACCTAAAAAAGGGAATTGGCACTTGGAGCGAATCCGATATTCGATCCCTGTTGCGGGATGGTAGTTTGCCCGACGGCGATTTTGTCGGTGGTTCAATGACCGAAGTGGTTGAAAACGGTACAAGCCACCTGACGGACAAGGATTTGCAAGCAATTGCCGTCTTCTTAAAAGCATTGGCTCCGCATGAAGGGCCTTAGGGCCTTGTTCCCTTAATTGCACTCGATTTAGGACTTTGTCATTGGGCTGGTGGGAAGGACAAGTTTCGTTGTATCCTTAAGCTTAATTTTATTTTGCGCCACGTTGGCGTGATGGAAACTTGAGGCGTCTTGAGACGATTCCTGTACATCGGGATAGTGGGGTTGGTGGTGTTGGCCATCGCCATTGGGTTTAATTTTTGGCTCAATGAAGAATCGGTCGATGTTGCCGATACCACCGTCAGTTCGCCGCAAGTGCCTGTACCGCCAAACAAATCGGCACAGGGGTCGGGAATTCCCGTACCGAAACTGCCGCCTGTCGCCTCATTTAAGCCCGGATCTAAAGGACCGGCGGTAAGCAATCCGGCCGAAGCGATAACTGCTCCGTCTCATAAGAACAGCAAGCCGGAGTTCGATGTCGTTCGCATCAATCCGGAAGGCGATACGGTAATCGCTGGCCGCGCGTTACCCGGCGCGAAGGTACGCATCTTCGACGGTGGAGACCTGATTGGAATGGTAACGGCCGACGAACGGGGAGAGTGGGTGTACCTGCCGACGAAGCCTCTGCCAGCAGGGAAACGGGAGCTCAGTTTAACTGCAACCAACCCGGATGGTTTGGAAGCGGAATCGGAAGCGGTTGTTGTCTTGGCTGTTCCTGTTCGCGATGGAAGTGAGCAAAAGGTTGGCGTAGATGAGAACAAGGCCATGGCAGGAGGCACTGAAAGTACAAGCGAGGTAAAGGCGCCTGCGCAAGGCGCGCTTGCGGTTTTAGTGCAGCGGGACGGTTCTCGACCGAGCCGTGTTTTGCAGAAACCGACGGAAAAAGGGGGGGGCGTTCGACGAGGGTCTCTCTCTATCGAAGTCGTTGATTATGATGAAGCCGGAAACATAAGCATCGGGGGAAAAGGAAAACCGGGCGAGACGGTTCAAGTCTACCTGAACAACAATCTTGTCGGGCGGGCAATAGCGACTTCTGAGGGGGAATGGTTGGTCGAACCGAAGGTGGCTGTGCCGCCCGGACTCTATAAATTGCGCGCCGACTCGATTTCCTCGGCGCGCGTTACGGCGCGGGTCGAGATACCCTTCTCGCGCGCTGCGCCAGTTCAAACGATAGCGGGAGAATCCCTGGTCATCGTTCAGCCTGGTAATAGCTTATGGCGAATTGCACGGCGGACTATGGGAAGCGGCATGAAGTTTACGATGATCTATGACGCAAATAGAGCGCAAATCCTGGATCCCGATATGATATTTCCAGGTCAAGTATTTGCATTGCCTCGCACCAATTGACCGCGCTCTACCTACTGTACGCTGCTATGCGTTACCGCAATTAATTTGATACGGCGTCGTCAATTTCCGCAGAACTCCATAGCCTCTGCACGATGACAGTCTGGGCGAGAATTCGGTGTTTGGCGGCACACCCAGGCATTGGGAATCGGTGGTGGATTTCGTCGTTGCCGGCATGGTGTTTCATTGTTGGGCAAACCGGTGAAATGTGTTTACAAATGCTCGATTAACAATCTCGGTTAGCGACAAACCCCATGATCTTAATCTTTGGCGCACCCCGTTCGGGAACGTCCTGGTTGGGTAAGATTTTTGATAGTCATCCCAACACGTTATACCGGGCTGAACCGGATAAGGGACAGCGTGATGCGCCGGTCCCGTCTTTATGTTCGGATGCGGAAATCCTGGAGTATCGCGATGCCGCTGAGCGTTATGCCGATTATCTTATGAGTATCCATAATTCGAATGCTGCCGGCTCACCGCCGTTCATGCGAAAGTCGTATCATTCGGAATTTCAGTCCGCTATTCGTTTGGCAACTATTTACGGTATTAAGTCCGCAGAACGGATGCCGTTTTTCTCTAAGTTTATGGGAAACCTCAATGTACCGGATTTCGCAGACTTCCGTGCAAATGGTGCGATCAGGCCGGTTATGAAGTCGGTGGGCTCCATG
>JAJFJB010000395.1 GCA_021774435.1 Alphaproteobacteria bacterium | reverse complement strand
CCGCGGGTAACTGTCACGAATTAAATTGAAAAGTAGCTTCTCAAACGACGATTGAGAGGCTCATGGAATACAAGGGAACGTGAGCATGATTAAAGGTCTGCATCACAACGCTTATCGCTGCCGAAACTCCGAAGAGACACGGCAGTTTTATGAGGGTTTTCTCGGTCTCAGATTGGCGGGTGCGTTGACGATAGGGGAGTCGAAGACCGGTCGCGAAACGCGCGTTCTTCATACCTTCTATGAAATGGATGATGGTTCCTATCTCGCCTTTTTTGAAGCGCCGGATCGCGATTTCGATTTCAAAAAACAGCATGATTATGACCTTCATATCGCGCTGGAAGTTGATCGGGATACGTTGGCTTCGATGTTCCAGCGCGGCAAGGACGAAGGATTCGAAACCCGCGGCGTTTCGGATCATCACTTTGTCGAGTCGATTTACTTCCGCGATCCGAACGGATACGTCATCGAACTGACGGCGAAGCTTCCGGGTCACGATACGATGATGGATCCGGCAACGAACGCTGCCCGAAAAATTCTCGATGAATGGCAGGCCGAGAATTCAGGCTAGTCAGCACGCGGATAATCTAAAAGCCTCGTAGATTCGATTGCGTGGAGCGATAAAATTTTGTCCCCGCTCGCCTTCGATTGCTTGGTCAATCCAAGAGCGCCATTCCGCATCTTCAATGCCATGTAGTTTGTGATCTTCTGATATGCCTAGGGCGGCGAGGAATTTACCAAGAAAACGAGATGCTTGATTCAAATCCGCACCAAAAATCTCGTGTAAGGTATTATCGCAAGTAGCGTCTACGCCGATCGCGCTCCGCATTACCGCCGGTAGGGTGAAGGAACACGCCACACCATGGGGAATGCCGTAATGTAACGTTGCGGGGTAGGACAAAGAGTGCGCCAAGGCTGTCCGCGTCCCTGAGAAAGCGAGCCCGGCCATCGTTGCCGCTTGTGCCATACGACACCGAAGGTCGCCGCTGTCTAAATCCCCGGCCAAAGGCCTTAGACATTCCAGAATGTCGCGTGCAGCCCGGATGGCATAGTTCGTTGAAACTGGATTGGCGTTGATATTCCAAATGCTTTCGAGGGCATGCGACAGTGCGTCCAATCCTGTATTGATCGTCTGGTCGAGCGGAAGCGAAGCCATCAGGGCAGGATCGATAACCGCGTCTGTTGGAAACAGATCGTCGCGCGTAAGGGAGTATTTCTTAGCACTTTCGGTGTCCCATACTGTAGCCCAGGGCGTGACTTCGCTTCCCGTTCCAGCCGTTGTCGGGATTGCGATTATGGGAAGCGCCTCGTTCGGCAGTAAATGACGGTCGTCGTTCGATTCAAGATAATTTCGGACGGCGTCGAAGCCGTTTCCGCCAATCGCCAATACTTTTGCCGCATCGATGACCGAACCACCGCCAACCGCGACAATGACTTCAGATTTTATGGGACAATCGTTCAGAAAACTAACCGACGCGCGCAAAGTCGAAAAGTCGGGGTTCGGCCTGATGTTTTTGACATGTGTTGCCATTGTTCCCGCCATATTCTGGAGGCGGCGGATGAGGTAATCGAAATAAGGTTCATCGTATGTGACCGTGGCGTATCGTCGGCCAGAAATGAGCGTCGCGACATGGTCGAAACTATCTGGTCCAAAATGAATTTTTACTGGATTTTGGTAGTGCCACATTGCTCGTCTTGACCCAAGGAGATGTAATTGTCGGCCTGACTATTCCGGGCTCGTCAACGAGTCCAGAAAACTGATTAAATCTTCCACCTCTTCGGATGTGAGATTTAGCGGTTTAAGAATGGTGTTTCCATCGCTGTGAAGGCGTTCCTCGTCGATCTTCGAGTAATGCAACACGACATCGCGTAAGGTCGCGAGACTGCCATTGTGCATATAAGGAGCCGTGCGCGCGACATTTCGCAGGGAAGGGACCTTAAATTCCCCCCAATTGCGATGTTTTAAGGCCACGTGCCGTGTCAGCGCTTTACGGTCGGGATTGTCGGAGTGCACTCCTGAACGCGTGTAAGGTGACCGGCGAAAACTTTTTATCCCACCGTATCGCCCTTGATCGACAACGCCCGGGCCGCTGAAGAACGGGATCGCGACATCATCGAATTCGCCATTGGTGAAACTTGGACCGAAATGACAGAGACTGCAGTTTCCCTTGCCGACAAAGATTTTCAGACCGCGTTGTTCGCTCAAGGAATACGAACTCTGCTGTTGGTCGTTTCCTTTCGCGATGCTATCGCGGAAATCGTCGAAAGCGGTTCGTGGTGTGACAAGTGTTTCTTGATAGGCAGCTAACGCTTTGCCAGCCCCGACAAACGTTTGCTCCGCCGATAGTTGGTCGGGCGCCTTGCGGAAAGCGTTTTGAAAGAATTTTTCTAGTGTTGCATCGTTGGCGATGAGGTTGGCAACATGACCTTCGGATGCGCCCATTTCGCTCTCAATGAGTATTGGCCGGATACTCGCGCCCCAAAGAGTATCGGTTGCGCCGGACCAGCCATACCAGCGATTGAACCGGACATTCCAAACAGATGGTGTATTACGCGGTACTTGTGCCAACCCGTGGGCCAGAGGTTTGCCGTCGCTGAACGCTTTGCCTGGTTCGTGGCAGGTTGCACACGAAATGGTATTTGAAATCGACAAGCGGGAGTCAAAAAAAAGCCTGCGTCCCAATGCGATCGCGGCTATATTTCCGGAAACATAGTTGCTGCTATCCCTCACAAGGCGGGGAGGCCAGGGCCCATGAGATAAAATGGTCCGTCGCTCGTCTTCCGTGAAGACAACCTCTGCGCCAAATGGCGCCGCCAACGCGATGCTGCAGCTGGTTACAAACGTAAAGGCAAATTGCAGAACGTGTAACCGCTTCATTTTAGCCGATGAACAGCGCTAGCCCGGCGGACTTGACCGTTGTCCACAATCTCGAAACGGAATTGCCAGTCGCCACGCATATGAAACATGAACCCTTCCGCCTTAAAACGGCCGGGCGCGGTTTTTCTAACTGTCGGATTATAATTCATGCCATGCCGGTGAGCGGGCATTAGGGCATCGATCTCCAGGATTTCGGAAAACGGTGCTGCATTTGGGCGACAAACTATGACCGCCATATCGAAAGGCTCTCCAACATGAAAATAGGCGGGATCCAAACGGTACGAAATTTTATACCCGTCTTCAGTCACCATCTTACCGGCAGGCTTGGAGAGTTTTGGACAGTCGGCAACGGCCACTGAGAGCGGGAACACACAAAGCCCGAAATACAGAAATTGCCGAGCAAGGTGCATCGTCATTTCAAGGCCCAAGCGGCAAGCGTTTCAGCGTTTCGAAAGGCAATATTGTCGCGAATATCTTTAGGCAAGTCATTGAGCCACTTTCGCGACCAGGCCGCTTGCTCGACCACGTAATACCATCGTTCCGGCGTATAAGTATCAGTCCCCAACATGAAGCGGTCGGGAAACTCCAGGAAGACCTTGCGCCATTGTGGGTCCACTTTGCCGTCCGTTGCTTGCTCGGATCGTAGCGCTAAATCACTCCAGAGATTTTTGTGCTTCCGCAGCATGGTGGCAACCTCTTCGGGATAAACAAAGCCGGAATGCGCCCATAGAACTCGGGCATCCGGATTTTGGATGAAGAGTCGGTCTACCGCTTCGGCATCAGAATGAGCATGCAGGAACAGTTTGTATCTCTTTGCTAGCGCGACAACGCGCTGAACGACGGGAAGTTCTGCGTCTTGGCCAAAAATATGGAACTCACCAATTCCGGCATAGCGGTTTTTGGCAAGACGTTTCTCCAATAGATCGATCACCGTCTCGTCGCGAAACCAGGTGCCGAGCTCTCCGCGCTTGCGATAGGGTCGGAGGACTGGAACGATCAGGTCCGGTGCTGCTTCGAATAACATCTGGGTGCCATCGTCGCTCGAACTCGAAACGAATGCTTTATGCAACCCTGCTTGCCTGAGGACCTTAATGGCCTCTTTGGGGGGCAACATGTCCCATGCATCGTGGCTGTAATGGATATGGGTGTCTATGATCCGGAGCTGCGCGTATGCCTCTTTTTGCAGTTCGGGGAGTCCAAAAATTGCAAAGAACGCCGTCAAGGCTGCAATAACTTGCGGTTGCTTGAGACCAAATTCCGATGTCATCGCTACGGCTCTCCTTCTCAGGTTGAACTGTGTGCAAACTCATACCAATGGATAGTTCGCCTGGGTCTTATAACAAAAAGGACAGGTATCCTAAGTTATCAACCGCTCACGCAAACGAAGAAAACGTTTCTCGATGACAAGGTGCAGCAGTAGTCCCCCGGCTATGGCGGCCACAAGGCATGCGACGAAAACCTGAACATCGTTCAAGTCGAAATAATGCGCTGATCTGGTATTGATCCAATGGTTTGTCATCTTGTGGACGAGATAGATGGCGTAAGAGAGCGTCGCTAGCATGGCACTAGGCCTGAATTGGATTCGAAAAAGGAAACTATTGGGGCTCAAGGCGGAAACGACCATCATCCCATAGCTAATGGAAACGAGTGGAAATCCGATTAGCGTTGTCTCGAGGGTGGTGAAGGATTCGGACAAAATATTTCCGCCGAATAAGTGATAACAGCCAACAAGTAAGGCAAGACCGGCAAAGAGCATGAAATTCCCGTGCCGAGTCAGGAGTTCACGGATCTTTGGTTGGTAACGGAACGCAGCCGCGATAGCGACACCAACGGCCAGTCCGTCCAGGCGTGTATAGGTCGGATAATAGAGATATTTCAGCGCCGCGCCGATTCGCCGCCGGCCGACCACTGGTTCGACATATTCCAGCCAGCTGAAGTATCGGACGAGCACGCCGAATACGACGAGAGCGAGTAGAAAATATAGTAGCCGATTCCGTAATGATGTCATGGATACGAAAAACAGGAGCACCGGAAAAATCAGATAAAACTGTCCCTCGACGCTCAGCGACCATGCGTGCGAGAAGGTATTCGCATACAAATCTTTCGGTAGGTTCTGGGTAAAGGTTAGGAACGTCCATAGAGGTGGAAGCGCTCTACCTTCGCGAAGTTCGGCAATGGTGAAGTAGATCGCGACTACTGCCAAATATGCCGGCAATATGCGAAACGCGCGGTTCGCGTAGAAGGTTGTGAAGCGAATCCGGTCGAAGCGGTCGAGATCGGATAAAAGTTTGTCACCGATCAAATAGCCACTTAGTACGAAAAACAAGTCGACTCCAGACCACCCAAATGCGCTCAAGGCGGGCAGTCCTGTTGGGGAAAATATTTCAGGGATTCCGTAATAGACATGGTAATGAAACAACAGCACTAGCAAAATTGCCAGCGCTCTCAAGTGATCAAGCCCATGCAGACGACCACCGCTCGGTTCTAATTTGGTTCCTGTACCTAACATGATGTGATGTGCTTAAACGATGCCCCGAACGCTATTTTCCTAATATTGCACGATCAGCAAACTGCCGCTTTCCCGGTCTCTGTCGCTGCCAGTGTGATCGACTGCGCCTCTGTTATGAAGCTTAAACAAGGTTAATGAAGTGCAAATATTCCTAACGGGCGCGACTGGCTATATCGGCGGGTCGGTCGCCTCGGGCCTCATCAAAGCTGGTCACAGCGTGCGCGGACTGGTCCGTTCTGAAAAAAGAGCAGGGCAAGCCCGTGAATTTGGCGTGGTCCCGGTAATTGGAACGCTGGACGATAGCGAGATTTTGCGCGACCAAGCACAGATGGCGGACGCTGTCGTCAATGCGGCAAACGCCGATCATCGCGGTGCTATGGAAGTGATGCTCGCCGCACTGTCCGGGACGGACAAATTATTTCTGCACACCAGCGGGTCGAGCATTGTCGGACGACGCGACCGCGGCGAAAAGAGCGAGTCGGTATTTGATGAAACTTCGGTTTTGCAACCGTCCCCGGCACGGGTAGCGAGAGTGGCACTAAACAATGATGTTCTTGCGGCGGCTGAAGACGGCGTCCGGACGGTTATCATTGCGCCCAGTTTGATTTACGGTCTCGGGCATGGTGTCACGCCACATAGCATGCAGGTGCCTTGGCTAATTGCGCTGGCCAAAAAGCATGGCGAGGCGAAGTATATTGGCAGTGGTGAGAATATTTGGTCCAACGTTCACATCGACGATCTCGTTGGCTTGTTTTGTCTCGCCGTGGAGAAGGCATCTGCGGGCGCTTTCTATTATGCGGAAAATGGCGAAAATTCGATGCGTGAGGTTTCCACCGCTATTAGCGTTATGCTGGGGTTCAGCGGTACACCCCTTTCGATGTCTCTCGAAGAAGCGTCCGGTGTATGGGGCGAGGGGCCTGCAAACGATACGATGGCGTCAAACAGTCGCGTGCGTGCGGTTCGGGCGCGCGATGAATTAGGGTGGACAACGATGGCGCCGCCACTTCTCGATGAGATTGAATGCGGATGTTATTTTGAGCCCTTGGAGGCCTCCTGACGGTACTTGTCAGGATATTGGCAGGTGCCGCCTTGTGATGCGCAAGGCTGGCGATTAGACAAGGCTCATGCCTGAACCCTTCAAAAATAATTTCGATGAAAAAGCGATCCGTAGCATGGCGGCGCATTTCGAGCGCGTTGCACCGGGTTTCGATCGTACGGGATTCATCACATACGCGACTGAAGGTCTCGAATGTCTGGAACTCAAGGCGCGTTCGAATCGAATTGTCGACGCCATGGAGGAATACCTGCCCGACAATTTCCCTGCTGCGGCTGATGTTCTTGTTGCAAGCTTGGCACCGAGAGCAGAGCTTGCGGACGGTGAATTGGTCAATGGGGACTCCGTAAATGGCATTCGGGGGTGGCTGATCATGCCCGTGGCCGATTATGTGGCACGCCGTGGTCAAACCCATCTGGCATTGTCCCTTGATGTGCTCAAAGAGATGACTTCGCGGTTTTCCTCAGAATTCGCAATCCGGCCCTTTCTACATTCCCAAACGGAAGCAACACTCGAAATCATATCTCAATGGGTTGCCGACGACGATGAACATGTACGTCGCCTCGTCAGTGAGGGAACGCGGCCGCGCCTTCCCTGGGGGATGCGATTGAGTGGATTCGTTTCTGATCCCGAGCCGCTGCTTCCATTGTTAGATCGCCTTAAAGATGACCCGTCGGAATATGTCCGCCGGTCAGTTGCAAACAATTTGAACGATGTTGCCAAAGATCATGCTGACTGGGTCGTGGATATCGCACGGGACTGGTTGCAAGAGGCGTCGAACGCACGCCAGCGGCTTGTCCGTCACGCTTTGCGTACATTGATCAAGGCTGGCCATCCTGGTGCACTGCAAGTGCTTGGCTACGGGCCTGCAGAACTGAAGATACGGCGGTTCGATATACAGCAGGCCCAGGTGATGTTAGGCGGCGCTGTTGAGTTTGATCTTGAACTTGAATCGTCGTCGGAACGCGAACAGCCTTTGATTATCGATTACGCCCTCCATCACCGACGCGCGGACGGTAAGACCATGGCGAAGGTGTTTAAATGGAAAACGCTAACTCTAGATGGTGGTGCGTATTTTCACGGTACCAAGCGACACTCAATGAAGCCGATTACGACGCGACGTTATTACGCCGGAGAGCACACGGTCGAAATACTGGTAAACGGGCAAAGCCTGGCTTGCAGGGCATTTTGGCTAAGGCTGGAATAATTGCGCCGCACGTCGTCGATTTACGCTCGAGCGACCTTTATTCAGATTGCCCGTTTTCAAGCGACCGGATAGGGTTTCTTTTTTGTCGGAGAAGGGCACCAACTTGAAAATTACCGCGCTGCGCACGGCGAGAGTCGAAATTCCGATTGAACCGCCGTTGAAGACTTCTATTCACGAAATTCGTTCGGTTGGCTGTGTCCTTGTTTTTCTCGATTTGGATGAGGGGCTTACAGGGGAAGGCTACGCCTTCACGTTAAGTGCGGAACGCCTTGATGTTATTGAAGCGTTGGTCAAGAGCCTTGAGCCTCTCGTTATTGGCCGCGATCCGTTTGATGTGGAAGCGATTTGGCAAAATATGTGGAACGATATTCACTTCATCGGACGAGCGGGTTTGACGATTTTTGCGCTGTCGGCAATCGATACCGCGTGCTGGGATATCGTCGGCAAGGCGACGGGTAAGCCACTGTACAAACTCTTCGGTGGCTGCCGCGACACAATCAAGGCCTATGCCAGTGGCGGACTCTGGCTTTCGCTGTCAACCGATGAACTTGTCGCCGAAGCGAAGAATTTCATCGATCAAGGTTTCCGTGCCATGAAAGCGCGTCTCGGCAAACCGCACATTGATGAAGATGTCGAACGTATCGCAGCGGTGCGGGCCGCGATCGGCCCCGATATCGATCTAATGGCGGATGCCAACCAGGGTCTAACGGTCGATCATGCCATACGTCTGGGCCGTAAGCTCGAGGATTTCAATCTTGTTTGGTTCGAAGAGCCGGTGCCGACGCATGATCATGAAGGGCACGCCTTGATCGCGGCTGCGCTGGATACGCCAATTGCGTCCGGTGAGACAGAATATACCCATCAGGGTATCAAACGCATGATCGATGCCAAGGCCGCCGATATTCTAATGCCCGATTTGCAGCGTATGGGAGGCCTGACCGAATTCCGTAAGGTCACGGCCCTTGCCGCCGCGCATAATATACCGGTCTCACCGCATATCTTCTCCGAACAGAGTTTGGCAATCGCCGGATCTGCGGCAAACTGTAACTATCTCGAATACATGCCTTGGTTCGAGCCACTCTACAACGAAGCGATGGCGGTAGAGGATGGCATGGTCACAATGCCCAAACGTCCGGGTGTAGGC
>JAJFJB010000394.1 GCA_021774435.1 Alphaproteobacteria bacterium | reverse complement strand
CATGTCTGGCAGGGCGAGTCGACCTCATCGGTGATACCGACCGTCACGCGGTTGACCGTTCCCGAGGAAATCGAACCCGCGGCCCGCATTGCAGAGGCTATTGGTGTTTGGAAAGAAGGTATGAGCGGTGAAGCTGCTGCGTCCGCGACGGCAGACGCACTCGATAATATCTATAGCGAGATCGGTATGCCGATACGGCTAAATCAACTCGATATTCCAAAGGCGGAACTGCTGCTTTTAGCGAACGATACGCTGAAGAACTTTAACGCTAATCCCGGGGATCGTCCCGGGGATTATGTCGGCCAAATGCAGGCCCTACTGGAAGCGGCATGGTAGCGGTTTCGATTATCTGAGGAGAGTGAAATGGATTTTGGATTGCACCTTGGGACGCGCGGTGCCGCTGCTCAGCCGGGAGGGCTTCGCGCTTTAGCGCAAAAGGCCGACGCTTTGGGTTTTGCCTATCTGGGTCTGAGCGATCACATCATCATCTCGCGTTCCATTGATTCCAAGTATCCCTATAGCGAGAGCGGCGATTGGCCGGGTGTCGATACCGGCGCCTGCCTGGATCAGCTCACCTGCCTGACCTACGCGGCGGCCGTGACGGAGAAAATCCGACTGCTAACCTCGGTGATGGTAATACCGCATCGTCCTGCCGTGCTTACGGCCAAGATGCTGGCGACGGCGGACATGCTGTCCAACGGACGGGTAACGGCTGGTGTCGGCGTGGGCTGGATGAAAGAGGAACTGGCCTTGTTGAGTGCGCCGCCCTTCAATCGGCGCGGTGCGGCATCGAATGAATATATTGAAGCCTTCCGGACGCTTTGGACGGACAAATCGCCTCAATATGATGGCGAGTTCGTGTCCTTCAACAATGTGGCTTTCGAGCCAAAACCGGCGCAAGCGGGCGGTCCGCCGATATGGATCGGAGGCGAGGGCATGGCGGCACGAAAACGGACCGGTCGATTGGGCGATGGCTGGTATCCGGTGTTGCGCAATCCACGGCACCTGATGGATACGCCGGAACGGTTTGCCGCCGCGCTGGCGGACGTCCACAAATTCGCGGAAGAAGCGGGCCGTGACCCCGGTAACATCGATACCGCGATGTTTGCGCCGAATTACACATTGGGCGCGGCGGATGCGGATCGCTGGGCCTTCACTGGTACGGCGGAACAGATCGCCGAAGATGTCCGCGCCTATGAGGAAGCGGGTCTCAACCATCTCCTCATCGGCTTCGAAGACAATGATCTACAGCGTTCCCTCGATACGATCGAAGGCTTTGCAACGAACGTGATGCCGCTGGTCGGCTAGTTTATCGGCACGCGGCCAAGCGGGTCGCCGAAACGTTCGAGTAGCACATCGTCGAACGGCACGCCTTCGGCAGCGAACCAACTGCCGGGACGGGTCTTGTAATAGTCGTGCAGTTGCGGCGCTTTGGGTTCTGTTCCCTCGGCCAACGCTTCCGCATACTCCATGACGGTGCGGCGGAAACGCACAACGGCGGCGTCGGTCGCGGTCAGGTTTTCCCGTGTGCGATCGACGATATAACCCTGACTCTGCTGGATCATCGCATCCTGCTCGGCCAGTCCCTTGACGCCCGTAAAGGTCCGGTGCTTCTGATCGTCCCGGTCTATCATGAAGTCGTTGGAGCGGTTCTTCAGCGGCCTATAATCCGTCCCGAGCTCCGCGATAACGCCGTGTCCCTTGCGCAGTTTCGCGCGCTCTTCATCGCCGATGGCGCGGTCCGGGTTCCAGGCATAGGTGAAAACCCAGGATGCTGTATCGTTCATGGGCACGACCGTGAAGCCGAAATAGGTTTCGCCGGGCAAGGCGGAAGGGCCAGTACCGTGTGAGGGCAGCATGTACTGGGTCATGCGCCAATACTTCTCGCCATCTGCTTCGCGCATGCCGCCCACTACAAAGCCGACCTCATGCGCCTTGATCGAGAATTGCGGCATCGGGTCGTTGCGGATCCAGCGCAGACGCCTTTCGTCGGCCGGTGCGTCGGGGTTCTGGTTTGACGGTACGCTCGGTGCCGGCATGTGCAGGAACGAAAAATGCGAGGTGTCGAGATCGCCTTCAATGATCTGCGCCCAGTTGCATTCCAGGAGTTGTTTGGTGACGTAGCGGTTTTCCGATGGTATCTGGCCAAATTCGAGCTGGGGAATTTCAGGTAGCTCACCGCCTGGCAGTTCCTCCGCAGGCGGTCCCATATAGGCCCATATATATTCGCCGTACTCACGCGTGGGATAGGCCTTCACCTGCATCGTGTCGTGCATGCGGACGCCGGGCGGGACGTTCGGCAAGTCCATCGCCTTGCCGTTTACGTCGAATTTCCAGCCATGATAGACGCAGCGCAGGCCACATTCCTCATTACGCCCAAAGAAAAGATTGGCGCCGCGGTGCGGACAATAGGAGTCGATAAGCCCGATCCGGCCTTCCGAATCGCGAAATCCGACCAGTTCCTCGCCGAGTATGTTCACGCGGACCGGCGGCCCGTCGGGTTCCCGCAATTCCTCGGACAAGGCGACCGGCTGCCAAAAGCGCCTGAAATATTGGCCCATGTGGTCGTTCGGGCCAGTGCGTGTGAGCAGGTCGTTTTCTTGTGTGGTCAGCATTGTTCTTTCTCCTATGCGCCATCCTTTATAAAAGTTTCGTCCGCCTCATGAAATGAAATCTATCATCGGTCTATTGCGGAGGACTGCGCGGTTTCGTCGAATAGACAAAAATACCGTGACGGTGTATCGCCTTTGACTAAAATTGGTTCCGCAATTCGACGTCAAGGGAGCCAGGTTGCAAGGGAGTATCAATATGGTTTCGGGAATCTTGTCCTTTGGCGGTTATGTGCCGCGGATCCGGCTTAACCGCCAGTCGATCGCAGATGCGAATTCCTGGTTCAACTCGGCCTTGAAAGGGTTGGCCAAGGGCGAACGGTCCATGGCGAATTGGGACGAAGACAGCATTACGATGGCCGTCGAAGCAGCGCGCGACTGTTTGCAAGGTTTTGATCGCGGCAATCTTGCGGCGCTTTACATGGCGTCCACCACTTATCCTTTTCAGGATCGCCAGAACAGCGGCATTGTCGCCGAGGCACTGCGCCTTAATAGCGCGATTCAGACGATGGATATCGCCGCGTCGCAGCGCGCCGGCACGTCGGGTTTGATCGCGGCCTTACAAACGTCGGCTGGCGCCGGAGGCCCCGTATTGCTGGCCAGTTCCGAGAAACGCCGGACCCGCGCCGCGCATCCGCTCGAAATGACATCCGGAGACGGCGCTGCAGCGTTATTGGTCGGTGAGGGCGACATTGTCGCGAAAGTCCTCGGATATCACACTGAAACCGTCGATTTCGTCGATCATTATCGTGGCCAGGATAGCGCCTATGATTATGTCTGGGAGGAACGCTGGATCCGCGACGAAGGTTACCTCAAGATCGTGCCGACGGCGGCAAAGGCGATGCTCGACAAAGCGGGAGTCAGCGCAGACGCGGTCGACCATTTTTGCTTCCCCGCTGCGGCGCGGCGTGTGTCGGGCATGATCGCAAAGCAGCTTGGCATCAGCGAGGACAGCATTCGTGATAATCTGCAGGCCAATATGGGTGAGTCCGGTGTCGCCCATCCGCTGGTGATGCTGGTCAATGCTTTGGAAGAAGCCTCACCGGGCGAGAAGATTCTGGTCGTCGGCTTTGGACAGGGTGCCGATGCTCTGCTGGTCGAAACCACTCCCGCGCTGGCGAAACTGTCGAAACGGACGGGAATCAAGGGGCATCTTGCGAGGCGTCGCGAAGAAACGAACTACAACAAGTTCCTTGCATTCAATGAGCTGATCAATGCCGAACAGGGTTTGCGAGCGGAAGTCGACCGGCAGACCGGGATGACGACGTTGTACCGCAACAAGGAAATGATTTTAGGCCTAGTCGGGGGCAAGTGCACGAAATGCGGCACTCTGCAATATCCGAAATCGGCGGTTTGCGTGAACCCGAATTGCGAAGAATTCCACAGCCAGGAAGATCACAGTTTTGCCGAAATGACCGGCAAGATGAATTCCTACACCGCTGATAGTCTAACTTATTCTGCCGATCCGCCGGCTTTTTATGGCATGGTGCAGTTTGACGATGGCGGTCGAATGATGATTGACTTTGCCGATATGGCGCCTGACGCGAAACCCGATGTCGGCATGCCGATGCGCATGATGTTTCGGGTCAAGGATTATGATGGCAAGCGCGGCTTTAGGCGCTATTTTTGGAAAGCTGCGCCGATCGACACCGCTGAATAACGCTTCGAATTGACGATAGAAGGAGAAGGTCATGGCCACGGGTATCAAGGATAAGGTCGCAATTCTGGGCATGGGCTGCGCTCGTTTTGGCGAGCGTTGGAATGACAACGCGGAAGATCTAATGGTCGAGGCGTTCATCGAGGCCTTGGAAGATTCCGGCATCGAGAAGAACGACATTCAGGCCGCCTGGTTTTCGACGGCAATCGAAGAACAGCATGTCGGTAAATCCGGTGTGCCGCTAGCGATGGCGCTGCGGTTGCCGTTCATTCCAGTCACGCGGGTTGAGAATTATTGCGCGAGCGGATCGGAAGCATTTCGCGGTGCGGTTTACGCGGTTGCCTCCGGCGCGTGCGATATCGCTCTGGCGCTTGGCGTCGAGAAATTGAAGGATACCGGGTACGGCGGTCTGCCGCAGCGGTCGCGTGGCGCGGTAAACGATATGTTCTGGGCCAATACCTCGGCGCCCGGTAACTTCGCGCAGCTTGCCGCCGCCTACAGTGCGAAGCACGACGTCTCGCGCGAAGATATGAAGAAAGCGATGGCCCATATTTCCATCAAGAGCCATGACAATGGGTCACGCAATCCGAAGGCGCACTTGCGCAACAAGATCGACGAAGACAAGGTCATGAATGCGCCGATGATCGCCGAGCCGCTGGGCCTGTTCGATTGTTGCGGTGTGTCGGATGGGGCCGCTTGCGCCATCGTCACGACGCCGGAAATTGCGCGCAGCCTGGGCAAGAAGGATCTGGTGACGATCAAGGCGTTGCAGTTGGCGGTATCGAATGGCACCGAAGCACAACATAATTCCTGGGATGGCAGTCATTTTATTACCACGCGCACAGCGGCGAAGCGCGCCTACGAAGAAGCCGGTATCGAGAAACCACGCGAGCAGGTCAGCTTGATCGAAGTGCATGACTGCTTCTCCGTCACCGAGTTGGTCACGATGGAGGATCTGCACATCTCCGCTGAAGGCACGGCAATACAAGATGTCATGAATGGCTTCTACGACGCAGACGGCGAGATCCCCTGCCAGATCGACGGGGGCCTCAAATGCTTTGGCCATCCAATCGGTGCCTCGGGTCTGCGGATGATCTACGAGATGTATCTCCAGATGAAAGGCCGTGCCGGCGAACGGCAAAGGGACGATGAACCAGTCTTCGGATTGACCCACAATTTGGGTGGCTTCCCGCACCAGAATGTTTGTGCAGTCTGTATCGTCGGCAAGGAAGGGGCCTAAGCATACTTATTTAGTTAGCTTGCTGGGCTAAAGAGAATCTGGATCGCCAAAGGTGGATCCACAAATACGATCTATCATCAGGTCGGACGGTGATACCGATATTTCGGAAGGAAAGGTTATGTCCGACGAATTCGTTTTGTACGAAGTAAAGAACAAGATCGCCTACATTACGCTGAACAGACCGGATCGATTGAATGCACTCGGTGTCGAGCTTTCCAAGCAGCTCATAGCGGCGCAAAACCGTGCCGAAGAAGATCCAAACGTCCGCGTGTTGCTGCTCAAAGGAAATGGCCCTGCCTTTTGCGCCGGCGCCGATTTGAAATCGGGAGATCCTAGTACCGGCAAGGAAAGCCGGAGCCTGCTCGCGCACAGAACCTATACGGAAAACGGGTATCGTCGATTCAAGCCGACTGTGGGGGCGATTCACGGCTACGCTCTCGGTGCCGGATATTATCTGGCGGTACGAGGCTGCGATATTTGTGTTGCGACAGAATCCGCGCAATTCGGGTTTCCGGAGGCGCGGGCCGGTGTGGCGCTGCAGCATAACGCGTATCTACCCTTTTCTCCGTTCAAGCATATGCTGGAATTCTTGATGCTGTCGTGGAAAGGCGGTGAGCTTATGAGCGCTCAGCGTGCCTTCGATTTAGGGGTAATAAACAAAGTGTCAGCGGAGGAGAAACTTGTGGAAGAAGCGGAGCGTTATGCCGAGCTTCTGAAAAGGATTCCGCCGCTTTACATAAAGAACCTTAAAGAAGGATTTTATAAATCCGTAGACAGTCCGCACACGACTACGGAACGCCACATGGTCGAGCATGTGTTTCCACAGCGGGAAAGCGAAGATCTCCAGGAAGGGTTGGACGCCTTTCTGCAAAAGCGCGAGCCTGATTTCAAAGGCCGTTAACTAGCTCTGTTCCGACAGGAAAACCTGCCAAAGAAGTAGCGCGCCGCCGGCCACGATGGCGACATCGAAAATTCCGTTATGGAAGCTGCCGGAGAATCGGCGGCTGATCCAGCGCGCGGTCAAGGTGCCGGGCGTTGCCATCGCGCCGATTAACAGAGACAGAAAAACGAGATTCCACGGTAAGGCGCCGAAGCCGGCATAGACCCCTGTACGGACGACACCGAGCATGGCGGAAATTGCCGCGTCGGTTGCGATGACCTGGGTACCCGACAGCCCGGCCGCCATTAGGATTGATAGAAGCACGACTCCGGTGCCGGGTGTCGCCCCCATCAGAAACCCAAAGCCGAAGGAAGCGCCAGCGAAACTGGCGCCCGAAAGCTGTGCCCGCATGCGCCGCAGCAGATGGCGCAACGGCACCATGACGATCAGCAGGCAGCCGATCAGGATTTGCGCGCCGCGACCGGTCAGGAGGGTGAACCAGTAGGCGCCGACCGCCGTGGCGGGCAGGGCGCAAAGGGTCACGAAAATGGCCTTGCGAGGATCAAGGTCTTTCCAGAAAGTGATTGCACGGGTTGGGTTGGTGATCAAAGCGCTAAGCGAGAGTACGGGGACGACCGCTTCTGCGCCGATCAACGGGACGAGGATCAGTGGCATCAACAATCCCATGCCATAGCCTGCGATGCCGCCGACGATCTGGGCGCCGAAGGCCGCGGCCGCGACCCATAGAATCTGTTCGACGGAAAAGTCAGCGAACATGCTTGGGCCGTTCAATCAATTTCGTCTCTAAACGACGCCCTTGTCTTTTAGCGCCTGCAACTCTTCTGCGTTCACATCGAGCAGCCGGCCGAACACATCCTCATTATCCATGCCGAGCGTCGGCGCACCGCGCAGTTCGGGGAGCGGCCCGCTGGAAAACTGAATTGGAAACCCGACAACCACGCCCTGCTCGACCGGGTTGTCGAGCAGACTGTGCCGCATGGGCTTTAAGGTACCGCGGTCGCGGAAGTGCGGGTCGTTCAGCACTTTGTCGAGGGTTCGGACGGGCGCAACGGGAACGTCTCTGTCCTTGAGCCGTCCAACGATCGTCTCGCAGTCATATTGCGCGAACCGTTCCTGTAAGACGGCGCGCAGGGCGACGAGATTTTCCGC
>JAJFJB010000393.1 GCA_021774435.1 Alphaproteobacteria bacterium | reverse complement strand
CTTGCCGCGAGGTCAGGATGTGAAACGAAAGTGGCAGATCAAGGTCGATCGCGGCTTCGTAGAACGGATCGTACATGGGGTGGTGATAATCTTCCTGCTGCGGCACCCCAACCAGCATCACACCCTTGAAGCCCATCTCCTTAGCCTTGCGGAGTTCCTCGATGCCCTCTTCCGGTGAGGCCATGGCGATTTGCGGCATGCCGAACAGACGGTTTGGAAGACCATCGCAAAATTCCTGAAGCCAGCGGTTATAGGCGTCGAAGCAGGCGCGCTTATAAACAAAATCCGGATGGTTGCAGAGCATCATGCCGACCGACGGATAGATGATTTCCGCGGCCACGCCGTCGCGGTCCTGGTCCGCGCCGCGAACCGACGAGTCCCAACCGCCGCGATGCAGTTCTTCGAACACACCGCCTTTGGTGCTCAATTCCGAAGGATCCTTCCCCGCGGCAGCGACAAGGCTCAACGGAATGGGCGTATCCAGGCCATCGATTTGATAAATATCGCCAAGCCGATCGTGCTTTACGACGCGCGGTGCCGTATCCCGAAACTTCGGATCGATATAGTCGATGTAACAGTTTGGCGGTTCGGTAATATGTGAATCCGCTGAAATCGGTCGTTTTGTCATTTGAATTCTCCCTACCGCCGTAACTAATCTAACGCTTGTTAGATTTAATGCATCGAACACGAATTGGGAAGTGAGAAATCATCACCAAAACGAAATATCCAACTACAACTATGGTCAACCCATTCAGACGGATGTCAAAAACGTTAGGATTGGCAAGATATCACCAGTTGAAGGAGTATCACCCGGAAAGCGCTGGATGTTAAACGCTGTCCCGCCTTGGCAGGTGCCAAAACGGGCGTAAAATGGTAATACTTGCTGGTATGAAAGGAGCTGTTTGGCACATGTTGAAAATCCTGCCGGCAAATCGGCTTCAAAATGCGATGTGTGTAGGCATGTTATCGGCAATTCTGATTTTCAGCTTTGCATTTGGAATATTTGTGCCGACTGCGGCGCATGGCGCCTCGACACAGCTAAAGGGCCCGCAACTGCAAAAACTCTTCGACGAGTTCGAAGACGTCGAATTTCCATCCGATGGTACAGGCTCGGAAACCGACAACTGGCTCGCCTCGTTCACTTCAAATGGCACTTGGGAAGCAGCAACTGGGGGCTCCGATGCCGATGGTACTTGGCGCGTAGAAGGCGACGCCTTGTGCACAAAAATTAGCAACAACGTCACGTCCTCTGCCGCGGAAGAAAATATCGTCTTCGAAGGATGTTTTAGCGTCTTTGTCGATTCGGACAGCGGGGCGATTTCAGGGAATTTCCCGAGCATTGGGGAAAAGGGATTTGTCTTAAAGGAAGTGGGATTCGGCGATATAGCGCGTTCAGGTAAACTGGAAACCGCGCCAAACGTTGCCGCCAAGACGGCCCCTCAACCCTCCAAAGATGAAATTGCCGCACGCGAAGAGGAAGCAAGACAGCGTGCGCAGCACGAACAAGAGGCTCAAGCCCGCCAGCGTGAGTTAGACGCCGCGAAAGAACGCGAGGCGGAAAACGAACGCCAGGCGGCGCTGGCGCGTGAAGCGGAGGAACAGCGAGCAGCAGCGAACACCGCAAGTGCCAAAGATGAACAATCGCAATTGGAACAACAGCGGCTTGCGACGGAAGCCAAGCTCAAGCAGTTACGCCTCGAGCTGGAACTCGAACGGCTTCGGCAAAAACGCACAGCACAGCAGGCAAAGTCGTCTGATAATATCCCCCCCGTCATCCAGGCCGCTAAAGCACTGGAAACACGATCGTCGTCCGTCACCGTTGAAGGCGTTGCAACGGATAATGTCAGCCTCGTCAGAGTCGAGTTGAACGGCAAACGTCTCGATCTGCGCAACGGCCGTTTTTCGACCCAGACACGCGTCAAACTCGGCCGCAACGATCTTCTTATCACGGCCTTCGACGCGCAGGGCAACAAGTCCGAACACGCCATATCCGTGATAAGGCAACGCGACATTCCTGAAATTGCGTATGGCGATTATCATGCTCTCGTCATCGGGATCAACGACTATAAGTCGTTGCCGAAGCTAAACACGGCGGTCCAGGACGCGGAGACCGTCGCAAAAACACTTGAGAGTTTGTACGGCTACGAAGTCACACTGCTGACCAACCCGTCGCGTTTCGACATTATCGATGCCTTCGACGATCTGCGCGATGACCTGTCAGAAGAGGATAATCTGCTGATTTATTATGCGGGGCACGGCTGGCTCGACCAGCAAACCAAAACGGGATACTGGCTGCCCGTCAATGCGAAGGCCGACCGGCGATCGCGCTGGATTTCAAACGCCACCCTGACGAACGCCCTGCAATCGATTCTGGCGAAGCATGTGATGGTCGTTGCCGACAGCTGTTATTCAGGGACCCTCACCCGCTCGATCAAGGTCCCGGAACGCAACCGAGCCTATCTCGAACGCATGGCGGAAAAACGCGCGCGGGTCGTCCTGGCCTCCGGCGGGTTGGAGCCCGTTGCCGATTCCGGCGGCGGCAAACATTCGGTGTTTGCCGCGCAATTCCTCAAGGCCCTGCAAACGAACGAGGGCGTGTTGGACGGAACTAAGCTGTTCGAAAAAGTCCGCCAGAACGTGGTACTGAACGCGGACCAGACGCCGGAATATTCCGACATCCGTAAGGCTGGACACGAGGGTGGCGACTTTCTCTTCGTGCGCAAGAATTAGAGGCACCAAACGCGGTCAATCCGGTGGCGATACCCGCCGAATACGATTGTTTTCCGTATCGCCTATATAGAACGATCCGTCCGCGGCAACGGCAACGCCATGCGGCCGGGCAAGAGAAGACTGCCGTGCTGAAATGCCATCGCCCGAAAACCCATGGCTCCCATTGCCAGCGATTGTGCTGACCTTATTGGCCTTCCAGTCGACAAGCCGGATAGCGTGATTTTCCGTGTCGACGACGAGAATGTTGCCGACTCCGTCAAGCGTCATTTCCTTGGGCCTGTCGAATACGGCGCTCGAAACAGGACCGCCGTCTCCGCCATAGCCGGTTTCACCCGTGCTGGCGACGGTCGAGATGATACCGTTCCCGGGATCGACGAGACGGATGGAACTACCCTGACGCTCCATAATGTAAATGCCGCCATCGCTTGGACGGGATACCACCGCTCGCGCACCGAAAACTCCGGCCCTTGAGGCCGGACCGCCGTCACCGTCATGCACAGCCGCACCCGTTCCCGCGAAGGTCGAGATGATACCGCTCGACATCTCGACGACGCGAACGCGATTGTCCGACACGTCTGCGATCAACAGTTTCGCGCCGTCAGAGGAAAATGCCACCCCGTTTGGCTCCACCATTCCCGCTTCGTTCGCCTGACCACCGTCTCCGGAAAATCCCGCCTCACCGTTCCCGGCAAAATTCGAGACAATCCCGGTTTCATCATCGATACGCCGCACAACGGCATTGTGCCGATCCGCGACATAAAAATTGCCCGCACGGTCTGCTGTGATGCCATAAGGCTGGTTGAAGCAGGCTTCCTTGCCGGGGCCACC
>JAJFJB010000392.1 GCA_021774435.1 Alphaproteobacteria bacterium | reverse complement strand
CCCATAAGGCATCGATCCACGGAAAGACGGCGGCAATGCTAAAAGCGTTGCCGCCGTCAGTATGTTCCAAACATAATTAAGACCGCGCTCACCCGGGACGGTGCAAATCAATTCCCCGGGACGGCTAAATCTTGCGACTTTTGCGGTTAATAGGACGCCTATGCGTCCTTGTTCTCCGCGTCCGCCTCTCCGCCATCAGCGGGGCTGGTTTCGACAACGACTTCAGGTTCGATTACGACAGCTTCGGCTTCTTGTGGCGCAGCCTCTGTTGTCTTCTCCGCAGCCTGCGTACGCGGTCTTGCAGTGCCGCGCCGCGGTCGACGTGCCGGACGTTCCGCGCCGGAATCGTCCGCTTTCCGCGCGGCTTCGCCATTTCGACGTTCCGGCGCCGATGCACCGGTATCGCCGGACTGATCCTTATTATCGCTCGAGCCGTTCAAACCCGCATCTTTCTGAGCAGGCACCGCCGCCGCACCGTGTGCTTCACCATCCGAACCATTCGAGGGGCGGTTGTCTTGGCCTTCTTGGCCTTGCTGTTGATTGCGGTTCTGATGGCGTTGATCGGCGCCGTTTCCGCGATTCTGCTGACGCGACGAATCGCCATCATCAGCATTCATGAGCCTAAAATAGTGTTCGGCATGCTGGTACATGTTTTCAGCAGAAATCCGATCGCCGGCGGCATTTGCATCTCGCGCTAATTGTATATATTTTTCATATACTTGACTTGCATTACCGCGGATACGGATGCTGGGACCATTGCTATCGAAACTTTGATGCCGTGGGGACGAATTACGACGCCCCCCGCTGCGGCCGCGAGACCGCTTCGAATTCTGCCCTTGTCTCATATCACCGTCACGTAGTTTGAGTGTTTGATTCTCAGCCCTTCAATGGGCGCGTACCAGTATCCTAAGGATTCAAGAGCCCACACCACCCGGTGTAAGGGCCAATCAACTGGCTATGCCGAGGTTTTGACAGCGCAATTCAATGCGTACAGCCACCCTGTGACTTGCTGCCTTCGCGAAGAACATAGTCGCTTCAAGCATGTAATCCAAGGAGTTTTTTTTACCGCGTCCGCCGTCCGGTTGATTGTCAATCTTGAACGTCACGGTGTCGCCGACTATTTGATTCTCAGTGATTAAATAAAATTTGTCTCGACTCCTGCGGATCGGTCTTGACCACTCGGGCTGAACCGATAGAGTGAATACGGGCAAGGCGGGAAGACTGGGAGCGTCACATGTTCGAATTACGGCTATATAATCGTCGACCCAGCTGCGTTGTTCGTTATCGTCATGGCGGTTACGCGGCGATTGTTCCCATGGGTCAAAGAAGCGTCGTTGACGTCGCAACCGCGAAGACAGGCACCGGCGATGTTGCGATCGCGACGGACGCGCCTGAATCGGCCAAGGTTTTGCCATTTCCGGGCCAGTCCGAGCGGCCTGGCCGCAAAAAGAACACACGCTTGAAAGGCCGGCCCAAGGGGCGGAAGAAAAGCTAACCTCTATTCGGTTATCTCGGGGCTACCATCCTTTAACCAAACTTCGTATTCAGCGCGGATCTGATCAGTTGGCGGATAAGTTCCGATCACGGGACGTCCGGCGGCGACCAGTTTCTGGATAAAGGATTCAATTTCTTCCTGCGCAGCCGCATCTTCGGCAATCGAATCGGCCAATGCCTGCGGCACGACAACACAGCCATCGCCGTCCGCGACTATAATATCGCCCGGGAAAACAGCCACCCCACCACAGGATATAGGTTCTTGCAATCCAACAGGCATATGGAGGGTCGGGCTTGCGGGAGCAGCGGCACCGGCGGAGTAGACAGGCAGTCCAATTTCTCTGACGGCTTCTGCATCCCGCACACCACCATCCGTGACGACACCCGCCACGCCGCGCACCATTAACCGCGTCACCAGTATGTCGCCGACCGTCCCACAATGGACTTCCCGACGCGCGTCGACCGTTAATATCGCCCCGGCAGGACATTCTTCGATCGCCCGGCGCGCCAGGTTCGCAGCGCTGCCGAGGGCAGACAAGTCGGAGGGATCCTCGCGCACCGGAATATAGCGAAGCGTGTAGGCTTCGCCGACCAATCTTTCACCCCCGGGGCTGAGCGGCACGATTCCCTGCATGAAGACATCACGAATGCCGCGTTTTAGAAGTTGATAGCTGATGGTCGCCGTTGTGATCTGGCTTAACCGTTCGCGTGTAATATCTTTCATCACCCAACTTTCCTATGACCGCTGATATTTCAAGAAGCCTGTCAAAAATTCACCCATTGCTCTATATCGTAGCTCATGTCCGGTCTCTTTGTTGCCTTTGTCATTATTGCCATGCTCGCCACGCTCGGCGTTTTGCTTGCGGGCGTGATTGGCATGGCGACCGGTGGTGAGTTCAACAAACGCTATGCAAACAAACTGATGCGGGCCCGGGTTCTTCTGCAGGCGCTTGCCGTTCTGTTTTTTGCAATTTTGCTCCTCTTGATCGGCCAAGGATAACGCCGCTTTGGTAAAACTGACACGCATCTACACGCGAGGCGGCGACGGCGGTGAAACCTCGCTCGGCGACGGCTCGCGTGTCGTCAAACATGATTTACGCGTCGCGGCCTATGGCACAGTTGACGAGGCGAATGCCACGATTGGACTGGCCCGGCTGCATGCCGACGAGACGGCGGATACGGTTCTCGCGCGGATACAGAACGACTTGTTCGATCTTGGAGCCGACCTTTGTACGCCGGAAGGGGCCGGGCGTACCGCGGGCGCGCTTAGGGTCGTCGAGTCACAAGTCAGTTGGCTAGAGGGAGAGATCGATCGCATCAATGACGATCTGTCCCCCTTGGAAAGCTTTATCCTTCCAGGGGGAACGCCCGCTGCCGCCTATCTCCATCTTGCCCGAACCGTGACACGGCGGGCGGAACGCCTCGTCACCGAGCTCGCAAAGAGCGAAACCGTCAATGCGCAGGCAATTGCCTATTTGAACCGGTTGTCGGACCTTCTTTTTGTCCTGTCTCGGGCCAGCAACAATGGCGGCAAAGACGATGTCCTTTGGGTTCCCGGCGCAAATCGTTAGCGGCCATTATTATCGCCATGCGGCATGATCATTGAAGCCCTCACTTGGTTGACAACTCCCGCACCGGATTGGGCGCGCAAAGGCGGCTACCTTAAGGAACTCATCGCAGTTCAAGCACGACATCGGCGGTGCCGCGCCCATTGGGCGCCACACCTCGATAACTCACGCGAAGCGATCCAAAATGCCGTGCAGCGCTGTCTGCAAAGGCGGCAAGCCGTTGTCTATGGATCCGGAATATTGCTCGACATTCCCCTCACCGGTCTCGCAGAAGCATTCGAGCGCGTCACCTTGGTGGATGTCGCCCATCTGCGATCAACACGCCGCGCCGCGCAACGCTTCAAGAATGTCAGGCTCGTCGAAACGGATATCGCAGGTGTCAGCAACGGGATTCTTCTGGGCGTCGCCAAAGGCGCAGATACGTTACCGCGCCCGACACCACCTGTAATCGACGATACGCCATCGATCGATCTCATCGTTTCGGCAAATTTGCTGACACAATTGCCGCTCACCCCTTGTCATCTCCTGAAACAGCATTTGGACCTATCCGAGGATGACCTGAATACCTACGCGCGCTACATCATGCAGGTTCATCTCGATCATTTGGCGAGCTTCGATGCCATGAAATGCCTCATAGCCGAAACGGCCATCCAACATATCGACGAACAGGGCCAAATCGTGCACGAACGCGATCCCCTGAACGGCCTCGTTCTGGCGAGTCCAGACCGTACTTGGGAGTGGACCGTCGCGCCCCATGGCGAAGTTTCGCAATCCTATGCCGTGCGTAATATTGTGAGTGCTTCAACGACCATGCCACATCAACGCCCATAGCGCGGCGAAACGGCGCGGTGCCTCATCTTGACACACCTATGAGCCGGGCCTAAACAAGGCCCCGAATCACCCAAAGATACAGGGAATAATACGATGAAAGTCCTCGTCCCCGTGAAGCGGGTCGTCGATTACAACGTCAAAATCCGCGTCAAGAGCGACGGCACCGGTGTTGAAACGGCGAATGTAAAAATGTCCATGAACCCTTTCGATGAAATCGCCGTTGAAGAGGCGCTTCGTCTGAGGGAAGCCGGTACCGCGACAGAAGTAATCGCTGTCTCGATTGGCGTCCAGCAATGCCAGGAAACGATCCGTACGGCATTGGCGATGGGCGCGGACCGCGGAATTTTGGTTCAAACGGACGATGATTTACAGCCGCTCGCGGTCGCCAAAGTCCTGAAGGCCGTTGCCGACAAGGAATCCCCGGAAGTCATTATTCTGGGCAAGCAGGCGATCGACGACGATAGCAATCAGACCGGCCAGATGCTTGCCGCGCTGCTCGGTTGCAGTCAGGCCACGTTTGCATCGAAAATTGAAATTGCCGATGGCGAGGCCAAGGTCACGCGTGAAGTGGATGCCGGCTTGGAGACGATCAACGTCAAGCTGCCGATGGTCGCGACGACGGATCTTCGATTGAACGAACCGCGTTACGCATCCTTGCCGAACATCATGAAGGCAAAGAAAAAGCCAATCGACAACATGACCCCGGACGATCTGGGCGTCGATGTCGCGCCGCGACTGAGTGTTCTCAGCGTCGTTGAACCGTCGAAACGTCAGGAAGGCGTAAAAGTCGAGGACGTCGCGGAACTTGTCGAAAAGCTGCGTAACGAAGCAAAGGTTATCTGAAGATGAGCAATCTGGTTATCGCCGAACATGACGGCGCCGAGCTCAAAGGAGCCACTTTAAACGCGATCGCCGCTGCCGCGGCCATCGGCGGAGATATTGACGTCCTTGTCGCGGGCAGTGATTGCGGTGCGATTGCGGAAGCCGCGGCGCAAGTTGCCGGCGTCTCCAAGGTCCTGGCCGCAGACTCCGCCGAGTATGGCGGCCAACTCGCGGAGAATATGGCGCCGCTCGTCGTCAATCTCGCGTCGAATTATTCTCACGTCCTCGCCGCGGCGACCGCCAACGGCAAGAACCTCTTGCCGCGCGTGGCCGCCCTGCTCGACGTACAGCAGATCTCCGAAATCAGCGGTATCACGTCGCCCGACACGTTCGAGCGGCCGATCTATGCCGGCAACGCCATCGCGACCGTACAATCGTCCGACGCCATCAAAGTCATCACCGTACGCGTTACGGCGTTCGATGCTGCCGAAAGTAGCGGCGGCGGCGCCACCGTCGAGGCCGTGGACGGGACCGGAGATTCGGGTCTTTCATCCTATGTCGGTTCCGAAATCAGCAAATCGGAGCGACCGGAACTCACTTCGGCGGGCATCGTCATTTCCGGCGGCCGCGGCATGCAGAACGGCGAGAACTTCGCCATGCTTGAGAAAGTCGCGGACAGTCTCGGCGCCGCTGTCGGGGCGTCGCGCGCTGCGGTCGACGCCGGCTTTGTGCCAAACGAATATCAGGTTGGCCAAACCGGCAAGGTCGTCGCGCCGGATCTCTACATTGCTGTCGGTATTTCGGGTGCCATCCAGCATCTGGCTGGCATGAAAGACAGCAAGGTCATCGTCGCAATCAACAAGGACGAGGAAGCGCCAATCTTCCAGGTCGCGGATTACGGACTCGTAGCTGATCTGTTCAAAGCGATTCCGGAATTCGAGGAAGAACTGAACAAAACGTCGTAGCGACAGACCTGTTTTAGGTCGAAAGCAAGAACGGACCGAAAAATGATAAAGACGATTGGCATCATCGGCGCCGGGCAGATGGGCAACGGAATAGCGCATGTCGGCGCCCTGTCAGGCTTCGATATCAAATTGCTCGATATCGATACGGAAGCCTTGCAGAAGGCTGTTCAGATCATCGACCGTAACATGGACCGCCAGGTCAAGCGTTCGATCGTCAGCGAGTCCGACCGGTCCACTGCGCTGGGACGCATCCAAACCGGCACGGACTACGCGCTATTCAGCGACTGCGATATCGTGATCGAAGCCGCAACGGAAGATGAAACGATCAAGGTCAAGATCTTCGAAGCGTTGGTCCCGAGCCTGCGCGACGATGCGATGATCGCTTCCAATACGTCCTCGATTTCCATCACGCGTCTGGCGGCTTCCACGGATCGGCCGGAACGCTTCATCGGCATGCATTTCATGAACCCGGTGCCGATGATGAACCTAGTCGAAGTCATCCGTGGCCTCGGTACAAGCGAGGAAACCTATCAGGAAGTCCGCACGCTGGCCGAGGCGATGGGTAAGACGGTCGCGATGGCGGAGGATTTCCCGGCTTTCATCGTGAACCGCATCCTGCTGCCGATGATCAACGAGGCGATCTATACTCTGTACGAAGGGGTTGGCAACGTCGATGCCATCGATACAGCAATGAAGCTCGGCGCGAACCACCCGATGGGTCCGCTCGAGCTTGCGGATTTCATCGGATTGGATACCTGTCTTGCGGTCATGCAGGTCCTCTATGACGGTCTCGCCGACTCCAAGTACCGCCCCTGCCCGCTGCTCGTGAAATATGTCGAGGCCGGTTGGCTCGGCCGTAAGACAGGCCGTGGATTCTATGATTACGGATCGGACAAACCAGTCCCGACGCGTTAACCGAACCGGGCGGCGATGGCTTGAGTTACGGGTTTCGACGATCTAAAGCACCTTCACAGGTGCATTGTTCTCAATGAGTTCGATCAGATTTACGCGGTTGTTGGAGCGCTATAAGCGATTCCAACAAACCACGATCTGATCTAGCGCTTGTCGACATAATGCTGGATTAGCGTCTTAGCCTCAGATGAATCCCATTCAGCGATCCCCGGTAGACTGCCGACGACCAGCCCTTCCTGATTGAGTAAAAAGGACGTCGGCATGCCGGGAACACGCAGCGCGCTTGCCAGCCGCATGCGTCTATCCAATAGCGGGGTCAGGTTCTTGATCTCGTGCTTCTTCAAGAACGGCGGAACGACCTTCGCACCGCCACGGTCGACGCTGACAGCGAGAATGAGAAAGTCTTTTTTGTCGAATGAAGCTTGCAGGCGGTCGAGAGAAGGCATCTCGCGAACGCAGGGCACGCACCATGTGGCCCAAAAATTGACCAAAACGACCTTGTTTTTGAAGGCTGCAAGCGTTACCGGTTCCCCCGCAACGGTTTGCAGTTCGGTTTCCGGTGCTGGCAGCGGCGGGTCGTTCAGCGTAAATTGCGCCATCCAGCCTTCGAGCGGCGGATTATCGCTGCTGGAATCGATCACAAACCACGCCGCAGCCGAGGCGCCCAGCACGATTATGAATATGGACAACAACGCTTTCATCACTTTCTCCGTCAGGACGTCATGACCAAGTCTAATAACAAAGCGAACGCGATGTGGGGTGGCCGGTTCGCCGCAGGCCCGGATGCCATCATGTCACGCATTAACGCTTCGATCGATTTCGATAAGCGATTATACGCACAGGATATTGCGGGGTCGGTGGCGCATTGCCGCATGCTGGTCAACCAAGGGATCGTGTCCGAGTCGGATGGGAAAGCAATTCTGTCCGGGCTCGACTCTATTCTGAATGAAATCGAGAACGACAGTTTCGAATTCAAGACCGTTCTTGAAGATATTCATATGAACATCGAATCACGCTTGCGCGAGCTCATCGGCGACGCGGCAGGACGCCTGCATACCGCCCGCAGCAGAAACGATCAGGTCGCAACCGACCTTCGTCTATGGACCCGCGATGCCATCGACGGGCTCGACGAGCAATTGAAATCCCTGCAGGAGACATTGATCAAGCTGGCGGAGACCCATGCCGATGCAGCCATGCCAGGTTTCACGCATTTGCAACCGGCGCAGCCGGTGACATTCGGGCATCATATGCTGGCCTATGTCGAAATGTATGGCCGCGACCGGGGCCGCTTCGCCGATTGCCGGAAGCGGCTAAACGAGGCGCCGCTTGGCGCGGCTGCACTGGCCGGCACGTCGTTCCCGATCGACCGGCAGCAGACGGCAAGCGCACTCGGCTTCGATCATCCCATGGCGAACTCGCTAGACGCCGTTTCGGCGCGCGATTTTGCCCTCGAGTTTCTCGCCGCTGCCTCGATCTGCGTCGCCCACCTGTCGCGGCAGGCCGAAGAGTTGGTGCTGTGGTGTGCGCCGCAGTTCGGATTTATCCGGCTCTCCGACGCTTACTCGACCGGCTCGTCGATCATGCCGCAGAAACGCAACCCCGACGCAGCAGAACTCGCGCGGGCTAAAACGGGCCGAATTTTCGGCGCGCTTCAAAGTCTTCTCGTCGTCATGAAGGGCCTTCCCCTCGCCTACGGCAAGGATATGCAGGAGGACAAAGAACCGGTATTCGACGCGGCCGACAATCTATCACTGACGGTTGCCGCGATGGCCGGTATGATTGGCGATTTGACCATCGTGCCAGAAACTATGCGCGCGGCGCTCGAACATGGGTTTCCAACCGCAACGGACCTTGCCGACTGGCTTGTCCGCGTCCTGGACATGCCCTTCCGCGATGCGCATCACGCGACTGGCGCGATCGTCGGCCTTGCCGAAGCGAAAGG
The DNA here is from genome assembly GCA_021774435.1 of Alphaproteobacteria bacterium. GTDB lineage: Bacteria > Pseudomonadota > Alphaproteobacteria > UBA8366. The sequence continues at coordinate 20,198 of JAJFJB010000392.1, read as the reverse complement.
GTGCGCGCTTGCAGAACTCTCGCTGTCGGAAATGCAAGATGTGGCACCGGGTATCACCGACGATATATTCTCCGTTCTTTCCGTCGACGCCTCGATCAATAGCCGGTCGAGCGAAGGCGGCACATCGGTCGAGAATGTCCGCGGTGCAGCGGCCTCGGCACGGGAGCGTTTCTTATGATACGGACCATCGCTGTAGTCTTCATTGCCTTCTTGATGACGGCAACCCTGTCCGCGTGCGGTAAAAAGGGCGACCCGAAACCGCCGGATCAAAACAGCACCTACCCGCAAAAATATCCGAAAGCCCGTTAAATACAGGGCCGAACAGAGGTAGTCATGACCGAATTCGATTATCGTGGCGGTGAACTCCACGCCGAGGACATCGCCATTGCAGAGATCGCCGAACAAATCGGCACGCCGTTCTATTGCTATTCAACGGCGGCGCTGACGAACCGGTACAACGCGTTCAAGGATGCACTTGCCAGCCAGGACATAACAATCTGTTACGCCGTCAAGGCGAATTCCAACCAAGCCGTTATCAAGACCTTTGCGGATCTCGGGGCGGGAGCGGATATCGTCTCCGGAGGAGAGATGCGCCGCGCGCTCGCGGCTGGCGTCCCAGCGGACCGGATTATCTTTTCCGGCGTCGGCAAGACACGCGACGAACTGGCCTATGCCTTGAGCGAAAATATCCACAAAATCAATGTCGAGTCGGTCCCCGAACTCAAGGTTCTCGGCGAACTGGCAGTGGAACGCGGCGCGGAGATCGGTATTCGCGTCAACCCGGATGTCGATGCGAAGACCCACGAAAAAATTTCGACCGGCAAGGCCGACAACAAATTTGGCATCGATATCGGTCATGCCCGCGAAGTTTTTGCGCAGGCCCGCGCGATGCCGGGCATCAAGCCGGTTTCCGTTGCCGTGCACATCGGCTCGCAACTGACCGACCTGACACCATTACGCAATGCTTACAGAACCGTGGCCGAACTGGTGACGGCACTCCGTTCGGATGGTCACGAAATCGACAGCATCGACCTCGGGGGGGGGTTGGGTATCCGCTATAAGGACGAAACGCCGCCAGCGCTTACCGATTATGCGAAAGTGGTTCAGGAAACCACCGGTAATCTCGGCTGCAAGCTGTTCGTCGAGCCCGGCCGGATGCTGGTCGGCAATGCCGGAATCCTCGTCACGCAGGTCATCTACGACAAGCAGGGTCAATCGCGACGCTTCGTGATCGTCGACGCGGCGATGAACGACCTCGTTCGACCGGCCATGTACGAAGCCTATCACGCCATCGAACCGGTCCAGGAAACGGCAGCGGGCGCGTCGCTGACCGATGCGGATATCGTTGGTCCGATCTGCGAGACGGGCGATACCTTTGCGCGGGGCCGAGCACTTCCCGCACTGAAGACCGGCGATTTTCTAGCTTTCCGTTCCGCAGGTGCCTACGGCGCGGTCATGTCGTCGACCTATAATTCTCGACTTCTGGTGCCTGAAGTCCTCGTCAAGGGCAACGAATATGCGGTTGTCCGACGGCGGCCCAGCTATGACGAATTGTTGAAGCAGGACCAGCTAGCCAACTGGCAGTGATTTGAGTGATAATAGGAACTCGCCGAAGCGCAACAACGTGAGGAGTTCACGATGAACGAATGGGGCGAAAATCCGATCGAAAAATCGCCGCGGATTACGTTATCCCGGCTCGCCTTGTTTTGGGAGCGTTCCTGGCCCGCGCTTTGGCCGGTTTGCGGCGTTGCTAGCCTTTTTCTGATCATCGCTCTTTTCGACGTGTTGCCGGATTTGCCCGGTTGGCTTCATGCGTCAATCCTTGTTCTTTTTGCCGGAGCTCTAATTTGGACCCTGTGGCGCGGATTGCGGGTGTTACGCATTCCGGGCCGAGACGCCGCGCAGCGCCGACTGGAGCGCATCAATAATCTGCCGCATCGTCCTTTTGAAGCCCTGGCAGACTCCATGGCGACCGCTGGCGACGACGTGGCAACGCAGCGGCTTTGGCAACTGCACCGGGACCGGATGGCCCAGCGCTTGAAGAATTTGCGCATTGGGTGGCCCAAACCCGGCTTGATCCGCCACGATAAATTTGCCTTACGCTTGGCCCTTCTTCCCGTGCTCGCGGTCATCGCATTGGTCGCCGGCCCCGATGGCGTAGAACGAATTACGCGCGCCGTTGCACCGACGATAACACCGCAACCGGACGGCAATTCGATTGCCCTCGACGCCTGGATCACACCGCCAGCTTACACCGGCCGGCCGCCGATATTCCTCACGCGCAACGAAGCGGAAGAGACGTCATCGGTCGCCGTACCCTCCGGTAGCGTATTTCTGGCCCAGGTAACGGGCGGTGACGCCGTGCCTCAGCTCGGCATCGGTGAGAAACCGACGGATTTTAACACGGTTACGGAAAACAGTTACCGAATCGAACACACGCTGTCCGCTGACGCCAACATCCGGATAATTTCGCAAGAGACACAGCTCGATGCTTGGCGCTTCAAGGTAATACCGGACGAGCCGCCGCGTATCGCACTCGACGAGGCGCCTTCGTCCTCTAAACGAGGCGCATTGCGTCTGCTTTATACAGCTTCGGACGATTATGGACTGGCGACCGTTTCGGCGGTGATCAAGCGCAGCGACGTTACGCTCGACAAATCAATCACCTACGAAATTCCCCTTGCCGGTGTGAACCTGAAAAAAACCAAGGGAGACAGTTTTCGCGATCTGTCGCCGCATCCCTGGGCGGGCCTGCCGGTCAACCTCACCTTAATCGCAACTGACGCCGCCGGATTGCGCGGCGAAAGCGAAACCGTTGCTTTCCGTCTCCCGGAACGCAATTTCGCTCACCCTGTCGCGCAGGAAATTGTTGCGGCGCGCAAAGTTTTGATGGCGGATCCGGCACAGAACCGCCGTGGTGTTGTAGACGATCTAGGAAGTATTGCCTGGAAACCGGCGCGCTATGCCGATGACAAGGTCGTATTCATGGCCTTGCATACGGCTGTCCGGCGCCTCCGTGGCAGCGCTTTCGAAAAAGATCTGGACGAAGTTCAGAAGCTGTTATGGGAAACCGCTCTGCGGGTCGAAGACGGCACCGTTTCTCTGGCGGAGCGTGACCTTCGCCGGGCGCAGCAGGAACTGCTTGAGGCACTTGCGCGGAACGCACCCGAATCCGAACTCGACAGGCTCATGGACCAGCTTCAAGCCGCGCTGAGCGCTTATATGGACGCCCTAACGCAGCAGATGGCCAATGAACAACAGAACAATCAGGATATCGGCCAAATCGACCCGAACACGACGCTTTTGAGCCGTAAGGATCTGGAGCGGATGATGCAGGAAATCCGTGAGCTCGCGAAGTCGGGTGCGCGCGAAGCCGCGCGCCGGATGCTGTCCCAGATGCAAAAACTACTGGAAAACATGCAGGCGGGCCGTGGACAACAACAGCCGCAGGCCGGCAAGGCCCAGCAGATGATGAACGACCTGCAAAAGGTCACAAAGGGCCAACGCGACCTTCTTGACCGGACTTTTCAGGAATCACAGCGTCGGACACAGGAACGCGAAGGTACCGCCCCGAACGGACCGGAACAGGGTGCGCAACCGCAAAGAGGGGATCAGCAAGGGTCTCAGCCGATGGCCGGCGAAGGCGAACAGCGGGGCAGCCTAACCGCCGGTGCCGTCGCGCAGGACGCCTTGCGGCGCCAGTTGGGTGACATAATGCAGCGGTTTGCCGAAATGACGGGTGACGTGCCGGGTCCGATGGGCCGTGCCGAGCAATCGATGCGCAAATCATCGAAAAAATTGCGTAAAGGGGATGCAAAGGGCGCTGTTCCGCCGCAAACACGGGCACTTGATCAATTGCAGCAAGCGATGCGTTCGGCACAGCAACAGCTTCAGCAACAATTCGGTCAGCAACCCGGCCAAGGCCGGGTTCGCGGCCCGGGAAACAAACCGGACGACCGTGATCCGTTTGGCCGGACGATGAATTCGGGAATCCAGGGTGCGAACACCAACACCGTCAAAATTCCGGAGAAGAGCGACTTGCAGCGTACCCGGGAAATTCGTGACGAGTTGCGCCGGAGAGCAGCGGAGCCGTCGCGGCCGCAGCGAGAACGCAATTATATCGACCGATTGCTCGATCGGTTTTAGAGCCTTTCAGCTTCAACTTTCGCTTGGCTGTATGATCTGTCAGGCACGAGTCGGGCGCATGCCCTCAGCTATTCAATTTCGAGCGTAGCCGCCTTATTTCTTTTTCGCCCGCGCGCCTTTTACCCGCGCTTTTTCGGCTTCCATTTCAGATTCTTGGGTAAACGTCACGCTAACATTCACACCACCTCGGGGTGGATTGCGGATTTCCGTTTCATAAAGAACCGATTCGCCGCCTAAGACGCGCGGTTCCTTTGTTTTGAACCACCAGACGTAAAGTTCCTTTTCTTTAGCATTCCTGACCGATCCCCGGATTAATGGCACATCCATAACATGATCGGTCGTGTTCTTGATTTCTCCCTTGATCAACACAATCCGGTCTTTGCCATCCAAACGTGACTCGATTTTATAATCCGGTATCTCCAGCCCGCTTCCGAGGACATCGCCACCCATGCCGACCAACATGTACAGCTTGTTGGATGGCGGATAGAGCGCAACGATGTAGCGGGGAAGCGAAAAGACGGTTCCGACAAGAACGACGATCACAACAAGCAACAGGACCCACCATTTCAGGATCGATTTTGTTTCCGGCGGCTTCGCTTGGAACTGCGCGATTTCTTCCTCTGAAGGAATCGGCGGTGACGAGATGAACTCGTCTTCTTCCTCAAACTCTTCAGTTGCCGTCTCCGCTTCGTCGGACGGCGCTTCCTCGTTTTCCTCGACAGGTGGCGGTGCGGGCGGCGGCGGTGCAGGCGGGGGCGGTGCGGGCGGTGGCGGCGCAGGCGCAGCTTCCGCAGGCTTTGCCGTGCGATCTGGCTCCGAGCTAAGTTGACTGGGGTCAGCGAACCAACGGTGCGCGCACTTGGCACACTTGACGTTTCGCCCCGCGTCACCGAGCAGGTCTGCGTTTAACCTAAATCGCGTCGAGCAGTTCGGGCAGGTGATAATCATACGGGCGAAGCGCCTATGCAGGTTGCCTCGTTATAAGGAGGAGATGCAAACATGACAAGCCAGTGTCAACTGGACGAAATACAATCGAAACTAGCAAGGAAATTACGCCGCAAAATTTATCGCAACCCTTTACGGCACAAGGGTTTCCATGGCATTGTCCGGTCCGCGCGCTTCAGACGCACCTCGTACCAAGCCGTACCAATGGATAAGGATACTCGTGACGAATGCGGCTAACAGCGTGGTTCGATTCGAGAACGTCGGCATGCGTTACGGGGCCGGTCCCGAAGTTTTGCGCGATGTCACGTTCACGCTTCCACCCGCATCTTTTCATTTCCTGACCGGGCCAAGCGGCGCAGGGAAATCATCCCTACTACGCTTGATGTATCTCGCCAACAGGCCGAGCCGCGGAGTCGTTTCGTTATTTGGCGAAGATGTCGCGACAATTCCCCGCCGCTCCCTGCCGGAACTGAGACGCAATATCGGCGTTGTCTTCCAGGATTTTCGGTTACTCGAACATCAGTCCGTATTCGACAATGTCGCCCTGCCGCTGCGCGTCGCCGGCGGAAAGGAGAATCAAATTCGGAAGCATGTATCGGAACTCCTGAATTGGGTTGGATTGGAAGAATCGCTCGACAAACTTCCGTCGACGCTATCCGGCGGTGAGCAGCAGCGGGTTGCGATCGCGAGGGCCGTTATTGGCAGACCACGTCTTCTACTTGCCGACGAACCCACCGGCAATGTCGACGACGCCATTGCCGTCCGGTTGCTCTATCTCTTCGAGGAACTCAATCGAATGGGAACTTCGGTCGTCATCGCAACCCACAATGAAGCGCTTGTTTCGAAATTTAAACATCGTCAGCTGCATTTGGATCGCGGTGGTGTCGAATACCGTCAAAGCGACTCGGATTCGTAGGAGCCTATCCGAATAATGTTATTGCAGCGCAGCGACTTGCCGCTATCCAACGATCCTGCGGTTCGCATTTTACCTTGGGTGGTTGGACTGATGGTCTATCTCGCGACGCTGACACTCGCCGTAGCCCTTCTCGTTTCAACCCTTGCAACGGAATGGAGCGCGGGCCTAACCGGTACAATTACGATTCATATTGCCGTCATTAACGACGAATCCGATAGCGAAATGGATCGCCGAGTCGAAGAGGCGATCGGATTGGCCCTGAAAACACCGGGAATTCAGGAAGCTAAGGCTATTCGACCAGACAAGGTTGCAGCGTTGCTCGCACCTTGGCTTGGCGATGAAGCGCCTGTCTCCGATCTGCCGCTTCCTCGGATTATCGATGTAACGCTTACGCCCGACGCCACTCCGGACATTCCTGGCTTACAGTCTCGGCTCCAAGCGGCAATTCCCGGCGCCGGGCTGGACGATCATCAACTCTGGCGAGACAAATTGGTGGACTTCCTGTTGGCGATCCAAATCGTTGCCGGAGTCATGGTCGCCTTAATCGGCGCAACGACGGTCTCCGTCGTCGTATTTGCGACACGAAGCGGCCTCGCTGTCCACAATGAAGTCATCGAAGTATTGCATCTGATTGGCGCCCGCGACGAATATGTTGCTCAACAGTTTCAATCAAACGCGCTCAAACTTGGCCTAATAGGCGGTATCGCCGGATCTGTGGCGGGTATACTGACGTTAGTCGCAATCCTATACACCGCCTCGCAACTCGACATCGAATTGTTCCCAAATCATCTTTTTCAACTCTGGCATTGGCCTGTGCTCGCCACCGTGCCCGCGTTCGCCGCCTTGATTGTCCGGTTCAGCGCACGCCGAACCGTAATTCAGGCCCTGCGCCGCATGCCGTGATCGTCTGAAAAAGACCAAGTTTAAGCGCACCTATGACGTGGGGCCGGATATTCTTGTGAATCCGCTCACTATCAATAAGTTAGAAACGAAGCACGTGGTTGTTGGATTGCCTAAAGCTGTACCAACCAGCCAAGATTTGGTCTAGGAACCTGGCCGAGCTTAGAAATGAGCCTGCAACGCACCAACAAGAGACAGCGATACCGGCGGAAACGCATTGCCGTCGTACTCGTCATTGCGGTCATTGCAGCGAGTTGGGCAGCAGGCTTCGTCTTCTTTGTCCGCGCAGTTTCCATAATCGCGGACCCCGCCAATGCTGAAACACAGGCAATAGTCGTCTTGACTGGTGGCAGCTTGCGCCTTGAAGCGGGCCTGTCGCTTTTGCGAGCGGGAGAGGGCAAAAAGCTTTTTGTCTCCGGTGTCCATCGCGGTGTCGACGTCGCGGAACTATTGCGCGTCTCCCGTCAGTCTCCCAAAGCCTTGGATTGTTGCATCGTACTTGGTTACGCCGCCGATAACACACGGGGCAACGCTCGTGAGACAGCGCAATGGATGAAAGGTGAAAAATACACGTCAATGAGATTGGTTACCGCAAACTACCATATGCCGCGCAGCCTGCTGGAATTCCGTACAGCAATGCCTTACGTGGCGATCGTGCCACACCCGGTTTTCCCGTCACATGTAAAACTCGACGCGTGGTGGACGTGGCCAGGCACGGCGGCACTGTTGGCAAGCGAGTACAACAAATACTTACTCGCTTGGACCCGCACGATTTGGCAATCGATCCATAACCTCATAGCAGCCCGCACGTCATGATACGGTCTCTCCTTTTTGCGATATTGTTTTACGGCGTTACTTTGGTAATGGCGGTTCTCTATCTCCCTTTGATTATCCTCCCTCGGCGCGGGTTTCTTTGGTTTGCGCAACTTTGGGTAAAGCTGATGCTCTTGGCCACTCGCCTTGTGCTTGGCATTCGCTTCGAATTGCGGGGATTGGAAAACCGGCCCGACGGCCCGGCGATTTATGCCTCCAAACATCAATCGGCATGGGATGTCATAATTTTTAATCTGATCATCCCCGATTGCGCCTATGTCCTGAAGCGCGAGCTCTATCGAATTCCACTTTGGGGCTGGTATGTATGGCGGCTGGGATCGGTAGGCATCGATCGTGCTGGCGGCGCACGTGCGCTCAAGGGCATGGTTGCGGACGCTGCGGCAATCCTCGATCAGGGGCGCTCAATTATAGTCTTTCCACAAGGGACTAGAACGCCTGTTGGCGAAAGCCGGCCATATCTCCCCGGGACAGCAGCGCTCTATAAGGGAACGGGTTTCCCCGTTGTGCCTGTAGCATTGAATTCAGGCGTGTTTTGGCCGCGGCGACAATTTAGCAAAAATCCCGGTATGATAACAATTGAGTTCCTGCCACCGGTCGAACCGGGGCTGAATCGGCGTACCTTTCTCAAAGTGCTCGAAGACAAAATAGAGCCGGCGACACGACGTCTTGAGCAAGCTGCCGCCCAAAAGGCCGATACCGAGGATTAACGGCCTGTGGAAAAACGTGTGGAAATATCAATTTCAGCCTGCCATATGAACAAAATAGCATATTTGAAACAATTCTTTACGAAGCTTCTATTGATTTAGATAGAAATTTCGGGCAGCGAACCAAGTCACGACCAACCGAAAAAGGTTTCGCTCGAGAATTCTTTATTAAGTTACTATAATAAAACAATTAATTCGTTAACTATCTTTTGAGTTGAATTTTGCACCCACCCGTGGAGCAAGAATCGTGGTAACAGGCAGCGCCATCGCCGATCGAATTTGGGACATGAAATACCGGCTGAAATCGCTGGATGGCAGCCCTGTGGACAAAACAATAGAAGACACCATGCGACGCGTTGCCAACGCCCTGGCAAAACCGGAAAACAAACCACAAGAATGGGCCGACCACTTTTACAAGGTCATGTCCGATTTTCACTTTCTCCCAGCAGGCCGAATACTCGCGGGGGCAGGTTCAAACCGCCAAGTTACTCTGTTCAACTGCTTCGTTATGGGAAATATTCCCGACGATATGAACGGCATCTTTGAAAGTCTCAAGGAAGCCGCCGTAACGATGCAGCATGGCGGCGGCATCGGTTACGATTTCTCGACTCTCAGGCCCAAAGGCGCTCCGGTTCATGGCGTCGGTGCAGATGCCTCCGGACCGCTCAGCTTTATGGATGTATGGGATGCCATGTGCCGCACGATCATGAGCGCAGGTCATCGCCGCGGCGCGATGATGGCCACCATGCGGTGCGACCATCCGGACATTGAAGCTTTTATCGATGCAAAGCGAGACCCCGGTCGTCTTCGCATGTTCAATTTGTCCGTGCTCGTTACCGATGCCTTCGTCCGCGCCGTAAACGAGGATGCAGACTGGGTGCTGCATTTCGATAATATTCCCGACAAAACTGTGCGCGCGCGCGCCCTGTGGCAAAAGATCATGCGCGCGACGTATGACTACGCGGAACCGGGCGTCGTCTTTATTGATCGCATTAACGAACGCAACAATTTGCACTATTGCGAAACCATCACCGCGACAAATCCATGTGGCGAACAACCTTTGCCGCCCTACGGTGCCTGCGATTTGGGGTCCATCAATCTCGCGCGACTGATCAACCGTCCCTTCGAAGCCGACGCCCATCTCGACCTCGAGGTCTTAGCGCGCATTGTGCCAATTGCCGTTCGCATGCTCGACAATGTCGTCGATATTTCCAGTTTCCCGCTCGAACAGCAGAGCGCCGAAGCAAAGGCAAAACGGCGAATTGGTCTCGGCGTTACAGGGCTCGCCGATGCCTTAATCATGTGCCGCACCCGATATGGCAGCAGCGATGCGGTTCGCCTGACGGAGCAATGGCTGTCTGCGATTCGGCGGATCGCATATAAGGCCTCCGTTTCCTTAGCCGCGGAAAAAGGCCCCTTTCCTCTTTTCGATGCCGAACCGTATCTGGCAGGCGAAACCATTCAATCGCTCGACAAGGAAACCCGTGAGGCAATCGGACAGCAGGGGATCCGTAACGCTCTCGTCACGTCTATTGCGCCAACCGGCACGATTTCACTGCTTGCCGACAATGTTTCATCTGGAATCGAGCCCGTCTTCAGCCATTCCTATACCCGTCAGGTTCTGATGCCGGATGGCGTGCACCGCGAAGAGAAGGTCACGGACTATGCCTTTGGGCTGTTTCGTCAGCAGTTTGGAGAGCACGCGCTGCTGCCGGATTATTTTGTCGACGCGCAGGGGCTGCAGCCGGGCGACCATATTGTGATGCAGTCCGCCGCTCAAAAATATGTCGATAGTTCAATCTCAAAGACCATCAACGTGCCCATCGACACGCCCTTCGAAAACTTTGCAGCCCTGTATCTCCAAGCTTATGAGACCGGATGCAAGGGCTGCACAACATACCGTCCGAACGACATAACCGGATCGGTTTTAAGTGTTACGGAAAACCCGACCACGGACGAACCCGTCCCTCCGATACCGGAAACATCCAGCGATGCCGGAATCGTCTACATGACCCAGCCGCTGGATCGGCCCGACGCACTTCTGGGAAAGACCTATAAATTACGCTGGCCCGAAAGCGATCATGCAATTTACATCACGATCAACGATATCGAACGCGATGGCCGCCGACGTCCATTCGAAGTGTTCATCAACTCAAAGAATATGGAGCACTATGCTTGGACCGTCGCGCTGACGCGCATGATCAGCGCCGTTTTCCGACGCGGCGGCGATGTCTCGTTTGTCGTCGAGGAATTGAAGGCGGTGTTCGACCCGCGTGGTGGTCAATGGGTCGGCGGCAAATATGTGCCTTCGTTGTTAGCAGCAATCGGTGGCGTCATAGAACGCCATATGATCGACATCGGCTTCCTGACGAAAAAAACGCCGGCAACGAAAAATAACGACGTTTCAACGCTCAGCGGCGCGCGACAGTGCCCGAAGTGTGGCGGTTTGTCCCTTGTCCGGCAGGAAGGTTGCGATCTTTGCACCGCCTGCGAATATTCGCGCTGCGGCTAATTGCTGACAGGTTCCACCAGACGCAACAACCGGTGCAACGGACCATCGCCAATCCCCAACTCGTCGAGATGCCTAACGGTATTTCTTAGGTAATCGCGATTCGAACCAGTCGCACCGACGCCGCCCTGGATCATGGTCACTACCTGATCTTCCGGCAGGCGCCCAGCATAGTCGCCGTGATCCCGATTGGCGACGAAAGTACGGCAACGCACCGGCCCGCCATTCGTTCGAGCATTGATAACGCGCAAGTCGTAGACCGTCGAAACCGTTCCTTCGTCCAGGGTCATCATTTCCCGATCCCAAAGGTAATCGAGAATGTCGTGCACTGCGTCCGGCATCAAACGGAATGCCATGCCGTGACACGACCCTCCACGATCCAGGCCCAGCACCAGCCCTTTTTGTTCAACCGTCCCGCGGTAATATTCCGAGTAAATGCAAAAGGCACGATGATAGCCGTACAGTAGGGCCGGCCGCTTTTCGACGAAATCGAATCCGGGATTCCAAAGCAACGAGCCATAGCCAAACACCCAAACCTCAGTGTCTTGATCAATGGCGTGAAGGAGCTTGCGTTGCGCTGCAACGCGACCGGAATCCCCTCCCGAAACCCAATTGCGCCCTTGTACCTGTCCTTCCATCTACCGACCCGTTTCCCTTCTGCAACGAACTGCCTATAACGAAGTAACGCGAACGGCGAGTTAACAGATTTAAACGACGGCGGACCAGCTAAATTCTAACCACGCGCGAGCAAAGGCGAATTAACGACACAATGCCCTTTCGTAAATCGATAGTCATAGCCTTGTTACTTCCGATCGTCGCCAGCGTCGCCTATTCCGGCTATTGGGTTTATGCCCGCGACACAGCGATCGACATTATCGACCGTTGGGCCGAGCAGCGCCGCGCGGAAGGATATAAAGTTGCCTACGATCCACCCGAACTGACCGGCTACCCTTTCCTGATCCGCGCCAGATTGAACCAGCCTCGTCTTACACGCGGCCCTCGATCCTGGCATGGCGAAGGACTACGCATTGAATTCAGACCCTGGAACTTCCGGCGCATTCGGTTCGATTTCATCGGCCGGCAATGGCTCACTCCGGACGCGGCAAACCCGACAATGCTTCTCGTACCCGGGGAAGCCGCGATCGTCGCGAGCCTTTCAGACAGTGGGCGCCTGATCGGTGCCAACTTGCTGGTTCGGGATCTTCACTATTCCGAACCGGAAGACCGGACGAGGGCGCGCATCGCCGAAATCTGGCTTGAGGCGACCGCGCCGGAGACAACACCGGTCAAGCATAGCGACAACAATCTGGCGGTTACCCTATCGGCGGCGAACATCGTTCTAACCGATTCCGTAGCGGAAACGCTTGGCCGCCAAATTTCGAAACTCCGGGCCGATCTACAACTCAAAGGCCCTCTGCCGGGGGGAACGGCGAAACGGGCAATCGAAGCGTGGCGCGACAGCGGCGGCACGCTGGACGTCGACTGGTTTCACATAGTCTGGGGGCAGTTCGATCTGCGTACAAAGGGTACCCTGGCCCTCGATGCGCAAGTTAGACCGATAGGTGCCTTTTCAACAGACATTCGCGGCCACAATACGGCGCTGGACGCCCTTGTTGCCCGTAAGATACTGGAGCAGAAAACCGTAGCACTGGCAAAGATCGGATTATCCCTGCTTGCAAAAAGCCCGCCTGAAGGCGGGCCGTCGGTCCTAACGATCCCCGTGACCGCCCAGGATGGCCACCTCTACGCCGGGCCAATCAAGATTTTGGATCTGGATCCGATCCGTCTTCCTGCCCTGGTTCCACCGCGCTGAAGCTTCCCGCCTGCTTCATTTCAATGACACCACGGCGAATATCACGGGTACGCTCGAACAGAGATTCGAGAATATCACCTTCGCCCCACCGAATGGCACGTTGCAAAGCCGTTAAATCCTCGGTGAAGCGCCCCAGCACTTCCAACACGGCTTCCTTATTGTTTAGGAAGACGTCGCGCCACATGACCGGATCGGAGGCCGCAATCCGCGTAAAATCGCGGAATCCGCCGGCCGAGAACTTAATCACTTCGCTTGTTCGGATCAAATCGCCATTTTGTACCGACTCGCGCTGCAAATGTTCTTCCAGATCGCTGGCCGTTCCAACAATCGAATAGGCAATCAAATGGGGAAGGTGCGAGGTGATCGCGAGAACCCGGTCGTGATGCACGGCATCCATGAGTTCCACATTGCTGCCAACCTTGGTCCACATCTCGACGACCTTATTTACCGCCGCCTCATGCGCGCCCGGTGCCGGTGTGACAATGCAGTATCGGCCCTCGAAGAGTTCGGGAAAGCCCGATTCCGGCCCTGAATTCTCTGTCCCGGCGACGGGATGACCTGGGACCAGGTGCACGCCTTCGGGTAAATGCGGTCCGACGTCTCGGATTACCGCCATCTTGACCGATCCCACATCGGTGACGATGGCGCCTTTCTTCAAACCCGGCGCCATCTCTTCCGCAATTGCGGCACAGGCCCCCACGGGTGCACAGATTACGACAATATCCGCATCCGCGACCGCTTCCAAAGCCGTCTCATGCGCGGAATCGATGAACCCCAATTCCACCGCCTTGCTGCGCGTCGCTGCGCTTCGCGCGGTCCCCGCGATATGACCGACAAGACCATCGCGTTTAAGCGCCCAGGCCAACGACGAGCCAATGAGTCCCAGCCCGATAAGGGCGACCCGGTCAAACAACACAGTATCACTCATGAATTTTCCAGATGGCGTTCCAGGGCCTGAACGACAATTCGGTTTTCGTCCTCAAGACCCACTGTAATCCGAATGCATTCCGGCAGGCCGTAACCGCCCATTTGCCGGCCAATGACACCGGCGGCCAGCAGCGCGGCATAGCCATCATCAGCGGCCTGCTTGGATTTGAAACGGACCAGAATGAAATTGCCGACAGACGGATGCACCGTCAGGCCGAGATCACTCAGCGCCTTTGTCAACCAAGGCAGCCAGACATCGTTGTGCGCGCGGCCGGTATCCATGTGCGCGACATCGGCCAGCGCGGCAACCCCTGCCGCCTGCGCTGCAGCCGTCACATTGAAGGGGCCGCGGACCCGATTCAGAACATCCGCAACATGGGTCGGACAGTACGCCCATCCCAGGCGCAGCGCCGCCAACCCAAAGATCTTTGAAAAGGTCCGAGTCATGACCACATTGTCGAATTCCTCGACCAGATCACCACCAGCCGTGTAGTCATTGCGCGTCACATACTCCGCATAGGCAGCGTCAATGACGAGCAAGACATCGTCCGGAAGCCCGGTATGCAAGCGACGGATTTCATCGGCGGAGATATAGCTGCCGGTCGGATTGTTCGGATTGGCGATAAAAACCATCCGGGTTTTCGACGTAACATGCGCCAGCATGGCATCTACATCGACGGTATAATTCGCCTCGGGTGCCGCCACGGGTGTCGCGCCGCAGGACATCGCCGAAATCGGATACATCAAGAAACCGTGCCGGCTATACAAAACCTCATCGCCAGGACCCGCATACGCGCGGACCAGCAGAGAAATAAGTTCGTCGGAACCGTTACCGCAAACAATCCTGTCAGCGGCACACCCAAACCGCTCGGCAATAACGTCCCGCAGTTCCGTCGAACCGCCTTCCGGATATCGGTGCAGCGAACTCGCCAAGGATTCATAGGCTTTAACGGCCAACGGACTTGGACCCAGCGGCGTTTCATTCGCCGACAGGACGATGACCCTGTCGGCCCCCGGCGCCTCATGGCCGCCACCGACATAGGCCTGAATATCGAGAATACCCGGACGCGGCTTGGGTGCCGTCATGTCGATGCGTCCTCGTCTTCACGCACGGGCACGCCGTAGGCCCCGATGACGAAGACGGCATTCACCTCCTCCGCATCGGTGAGTTGTTTGACCGCGTCGTCCGCCGACGCGACGAACCCATCGACCTCGACCAGATGTGCGGCAATTTCATCCGTGTGCGATACGACCGACTGTGCCTGCAGTCCCGCACGCGCAACAAGTTCACGCAGACCAGCACGGCTCACGGCTGAAACCGTTTCGATCACCAGCAATGAACGATCATCGCCAGTCGCGGCTGGTTCCGCACGCGCGATGGCCAACGCGCCGACACCGTTATCCCTGGCATTGCTGCCCTCGAGAAAGGGTAAGCGGGCCACAATCCGCGGCGCGACCGCGCCGCACAACAGTCGCCACCACGCGTCGGCATCGCCTTCCGCCGGCACCGGCACGACCCCAATCGCCGCGTCTCCGCCGGATACCCTGACAACGACGTCGCGCGGCGCGGAAACGGCCGTCATCGTATCATGCGATCCAAAATTGTCGCGTGCCAGATCCCAACAGCCCTGATCATTGCCTTCCGCATAAGCAGCGACATGAAACGGGCCTTGCATCGCTGCAAAAGCGGAAATCATCTCGCGCCATATCCGAACGAGCGCCTGGCGTGGAAATTTTCCCTCGTGGCGAGTCAACAAGCGGCGCAAAACCTTTACTTCCCGCGCCGGGATGTAGTTCCCTGTATTGGTTGTGCCCTTGGCCGCAGCAACCTGTTCGACCACACGGGTACGCCGCATAATCAAATCATGCAGGGCGGTGTCGATTTCATCGATTTCGCGGCGCACTTCTTCTAGGGGCTTTGTCATATCAGTCACGCTGGCATTGATATTCGGTCACGATTAGGCCGGCTACTACTAGAGCGGCAGACCCAAAAAATCAAAGAAAACTTGACACTAACGAATCCTGACACCTACTTATGACATCCCGGTTTTCCTTAAGTTACGAGTTCGACAATGGGCACCAAGGCGCCTGAAGACGTCGCAATCGACGGTCCCGGCAACCGGGTCGTTCTTGGCACGGATGAGAAACTGCCGCTCGACTCCGGCGCAGCGCTCGGCCCTTATACCATCGCCTATCAAACATATGGCGCACTGAACGCGGATAAATCGAATGCAATTCTGATCACGCACGCCCTGACAGGTGACCAATATGTTGCCGACCCGGTCCATCCCGTGACCGGAAAAGAGGGCTGGTGGACCATGCTGGTCGGGCCTGGCAAACCAATCGACACAAATCGATTTTTTGTTATTTGTTCCAATGTATTAGGTGGCTGCTTGGGGACGACGGGGCCAAAGGATATCGATCCGGAAACAGGCAAGCCCTATGGCCTGGCTTTTCCGGTAATTACAATTGGCGACATGGTGCGGGCGCAGAAACGGCTCATTGAACATCTCGGCATCGAACAGCTTTTCCTCGTCACCGGAGGTTCAATGGGAGCGATGCAAGTGCTGGAATGGGCGGCGCGCTATCCCGAAGCCGTCTTTGCCGCGGCGCCGATTGCGGGGGCAGCCCGGCACTCGGCGCAGAACATAGCCTTTCACGAGGTCGGCAGGCAGGCAATCATGGCCGACCCGGACTGGCATGGCGGCGATTATTTCAACCACGGCGTAATTCCCAGCCGCGGCCTGTCGGTTGCGCGCATGGCCGCACATATCACTTACCTGTCGGAAGCCGCACTGCACCGCAAATTCGGCCGCCGTCTACAGGACCGGGACCAACTGGCCTACGGTTTCGACGCCGATTTTCAGGTCGAAAGCTATCTGCGCCATCAGGGCAGCACTTTCGTCGACCGCTTCGATGCGAACGCCTACCTCTATATCACCCGGGCAATGGACTATTTCGATTTGGCGGCCGAGCATGACGGCGATCTGTCGAAGGCCTTCGCCGGCACGAAAACCCGCTTTTGCATCGTCTCTTTTTCAAGCGACTGGCTTTTTCCGACCTCGGAGAACCGCGAAATCGTCCACGCGCTAAACGCCGCTGCGGCAAACGTTAGCTTTGTTGAGATCGACTCGGACAAGGGCCATGACGCTTTCCTTTTGGACGAGCCCGAATTCTTTGAAGTCCTGTCCGGGTTCATCAAGGGGTGCACCCAGCACCGGGGTATCGAATGAATAGCCGGCCGGACGGCATCCGGGTCGATTTACGCCTGATTGCGGACATGATCGAACCCGGCTGCAGAATGCTAGACGTCGGCTGCGGCGAAGGCATCCTGCTGGCCTTTCTCGAACAATATAAGAACGTCGATGGCCGCGGCATTGAACTGTCGATGACGGGCGTGAACGAATGCGTCCGCAATGGTCTGGCCGTCATTCAAGGCGACGCCGACACCGATCTAAAGGACTATCCGGCTGATGGATTCGATTGGGTCGTGCTCAGTCAAACATTGCAGGCAACCAGACGCCCGCGCGAAGTGTTGGACAATCTCGTACGAATCAGCCGCCACGCCGTGGTGTCGTTCCCGAACTTCGCCCATTGGCGGGTCCGATCACAAATTATGCTGCGCGGACGCATGCCGGTTACCGATACCTTGCCGTTCAACTGGTATGACACGCCGAACATCCACCACTGTACGATCCGCGATTTCGTCGCGACCTGCCGCGAAGAACGCTATGAAATCGAGCAGGCTATTGCGCTGAACGGCGACGGCACACCGATGAAAATGACCGCGATCAGCCCCTTGGCCTCCCTAATTGCCGAGCAGGCGCTTTTCGTCCTGAGCCGAAAACCCGGATAAGCCTTCTATTCGGAGTCTTCGCCCATCTGATCCTCGCCAATCGCCCGGCGACCTGCCGGCGTGCGCCTTGCCGGATTTTGAGAGGCTTCCTGCGTCGGCGCCATGGTCTCTTCTTCACCAACCATACGCACCGGCGCAGCAGGCGCCTTGCCCTCGCGATCTTCGCCGAAATAGATCGTCTGATGCGGGAACGGTATTTCGATACCTAGTTCATCGAAGCGGCGTTTCATGAGCAAATTGAAAGCACGACGAACACCCCATTGTTGAAGTGGCTTGGTCTTGATTCGGGCCCGGATGATTACCGCGGAATCGGCGAATCTATCGAGTCCCTGAACCTGGATATCCTCCAAGATCCGATCCGCAAATGCCGGATCAGCCCGCAACGCCGCACCCAACTCTTCGATGACCGAAATGACTTCGTCTATATTCTCACGATAAGCGACGCCAATTTCCATGAAGGCATAAGAGAAGTCCCGGGTCAGATTCTTGATCGAACTGACTTCGCTGAACGGCACTGTGTGGACCGCGCCACTGACATCGCGCAAACGCAGCGTGCGGATCGTCACAGCTTCGACGGTACCGGAGTGGCCCGCGACATCCACGACATCGCCTGCGGAAATCGAATCTTCGACGAGGATGAAAATGCCCGTGATTACATCCTTCACCAGGGTCTGGGCGCCGAACCCGACCGCCAGGCCAATGACGCCAGCGCCGGCAAGCAGCGGCGCAATATTGAGACCGAGCTCGGACAGCACCGTCATAGTGACAACGACAGCCAGTACCACACTCAGCACGTTCCGCAACAAGGGCAACAAGGTCCGCGCCCTCTGGCTGCGCGCCACCGTGTTGCCCGACGTATCGGTCGCGGACAGGTAGCGCTCTATCAACGCACTCACGACTTCCCACGCGACCAGCGCCAGACAGACAATCAAGACGATCATGATCACGCGGCCCAGTACAAAGCGGCCACCGTCGGAGGCGATCCACGAGAAGACATCCAGCCCCCACGCCTGCAGCACGGCAAAAACGATGAGCAGATACAAAACGCCGCGCGCTGCCGATTGCACCACCGGCAAGTAGCGGTTCGCCCGTTCCTCCAGCCCCGGCAGGCGCGCATTCAAGTCCCGTCCGAGGGCAAAAGCGCGGGTGACGATTTTGCGCAAGGACAATTCAACCAGCCGGCCAACCACGACGATCGTGATCGTCAACACCGTGGCCCGCAGCACGAACTCAAACCCGCCGCTGATTTCCAGTGCCCAGACGGTGTAACTCGCCGCCAGATAAACGATCATCAATATATGCCAGACATCCGAAACGCGGCGGCGCAGTACTGGCAAGACACCATCGCCATCACCACGGATCCAGCTTGAGACCGCGTTCCGGTTCTGCAGTACCAACATGACCAGCAAAAGGCTCACGGCAAGACCAAGCGCCTTCAATAGCGCTTCATTCGCAGCCGGATGCAGACCGAGCAGACGCGAGGCGTGCAGCAGGAAAGTGCCGTAAATCGTTAAATTCGCAAGCCGCTTGACCCAGACGAACAGATAGTTCGCGGTCTCATCTCCGATCGGGAATAGACGCAATTCGGCAACCCGCGGCGCCAGCAGCATCCGCGCCACCGCCGTCACCGCTCGCGCCAGCACGCTGGCGTTGATCAGGGTAATCGCCGCAAGCCGCCCTGTTTGATCCGGCCCGAGCAGCGTCAGACCACCATACGCCGCCGCGGCGAAGACCGCGATCGGTACCAGGTCCAACACCGTACGCGCCAGCAGCAGCACGACAGTCAGCCAGAAATCATCGTCCGCCCGAGATTCGATTGCGCCGCGCGGCCGGCGCAGCGCCAAACGCGCCAGTATTTCCGCGATGATACCGGCGGCCAGCACAAGCAGGAGCTTGCCAAGCACATCGAACCACAAGACCCGCGTCGCCGGATCGGTCAGCCCCTCCCGTACCGTCCGGAATACCGTAGGCAGGTCGAACACCACGGCGGCGGCCACGACAAGCTGCTCGCTCACCGCGCCGACGCGCTCCGTCAGTTCCTCCAGAATTCGCGCGCCGAGGCCGGGTGGCTCCGCCGCCTCAGCCGCACCTTTTTGCGTTGCGATCAAGGCCCGAAGATCGCGCACCAGCGCCGCGCGCCGGTCCTGGTCCTCCAGTGTCTCGACAAGCTTTTCGAGATTCGCCGGCGACGTCGCTTGCGCCGTAGAAGGCCCATCCGCCGCGATCGCTGCCGGCGCCACACCGGCCGCCAAGATAAAGGCGACAACCCAAAAGAATGGCGAAATTCGGTGCACGACTAGCTGCGTACCGTGATCATGTCTGCACCGCGGCCTTGCGCCGTTGCGTGCGGACGATGCCAAGGCCGATAGCGAACACGCCGACCAACAACGGCACCAGGCCGATATTGAGGAAACGCAGTGTCGTATCCAGGGACTCGATGTCCTTGCGGAGGTCGAGCTGGACGGCGCGGAGTTCTTTTCGGATGGCGATAAGGTCGGTGCGCAGGGACGCCATTTCGTCGTCGAGCGCATTTTGCTGTTCTGCGGTGAGGACAGCTTCGCCCTGTTTCGATTTGCCCTCCGCCTTGTTCTGCGCTTCCTCGAACTTGGCCTGGACGCCCTGCAGACGCTTCGCCAGCGCCTGCTCGG
>JAJFJB010000391.1 GCA_021774435.1 Alphaproteobacteria bacterium | reverse complement strand
AAGGGGGTTCAATTGGTGCCATTGAGCCAAAGACTAGAGACGTATGATGGCGAGGCGATAGCCTGGCGGCGTGTCGATGGCCGTCGCACGCCAGCCATGATCGCTGCCGCGCTTGCCGTACGGCGCGAATTCGCGGGCCGTCCCTATGAAACGAATCAACTCGAACTTCTACGTTCTGCGCTCGATACTTTAACGCTTCTGCAAAACCAGCCCGACGCTTCAAGCGTTTTCTGCTCGGAACTTGCAGCTATACTTTGGCAACGTATGGGATGGATGGACGAACAGTGCACGCCCAATGAATTCACACCGGCTGATTTTGCTGACAGGTTGTTGCCTCATACAGGGGCAGTGACATTAGGGCCACTGACGTTACTTAAGTACTCTGAAGAGAATTAGAGGCGATAAAGGAGGATTGATCGCGATACGCATTTTGATGAATCTGTTGAAGCAGGGTAACTCGCGAATTCAGAAAGCCAAGATGCTTGAGATGTTCAGCGCTAAAGGCGCGATCGAACCGTCACCACATTTTTGCCTTCCTGCCACTCATAGCCTAGCGTGTCGACAATGTTACGAGCCAAATGAATGCCGAGGCCGCCAATTTTGCGGTCTTCCAGGGCATCCGACACGTTCGGGGGCATCGTGTTGAGAGGGTTAAAGGGGACACCATCGTCGACAACGGTTGCCGTTAAATGCGTGCCGTCATACTCAATTGTCACGTCTATTTCGTGCTCCGCTCTGTCCGGGTAGGCATGAGCAATTACGTTGCGAAGGAGCTCTTCCAAGGCAAGATGAAAACGCCAGATAACGGTTTCCGGCAAGCTTTGTGCCATGGCAAAGCGTTCTAATACGCCAGTAACGGTTGCGATATCGGGGTATCTATTCCGAACCGTAATCCGCTGTGTCGCCGGCGAAGTTGTTTCGTATGCGTCACCCATATCGCACATCATGCCTTTAGCTAAGTCCGTCTATCGTAAACTATTGGTTAATACGGGTGCTACTTCATGATTCCGCGCATTATCCAATTCATGTGACTTTCGTTAAGCTAAAGCTTGCGATAATTCCACCAATTGATTGGAGAGGCCGAGAAAATGGCGAAGAAAAAACTTCTGGATCCCCATGCACCCCGAGCCAAGCTGCCACCCTTTTCCATGGGCGTGCAGGTTGGTGACACCATTTATGTTTCGGGCCATGTGGCGCAAGACGAGAATGGAAATGTTGTCGGCGAAGGTGATATGGCGTCGCAAACACGTCAGGTTTTCGCCAATATAAAAGCGGTTTTGGCGGAAGCTGGCGCCACGATGGAAGATGTCGTGAAAATTACGACTTATATTACTGATATGAGCTTATATGCAGAATTTAGCGCGGTTCGTGCGGAGGTTTTTCCCAATGCGGGTATGGCGAGTGCCACCGTGGCAGGGGCGCAGTTGGTACGCTCGGAATTTCTGGTTGAGGTCGAAACGATAGCGGTGAAAGGCTGCGCAGTTTGAAGTCTTAATCAGTAGTCGTTCTTGTAAATAATCACGTTAACGTGAAGTGATCGGCGCTAATCGTCTCGATATTTGGACCAAAATTCGCTTGTTTTGTACGCATGTAGGTTTGTTATGATCCGGCCGGACGAGGATGGGAATAATCAGCGAGACTGTCTGGCCAAATTTGGACAAGAAGATCTTCGGGGCCAAGCGTGCAAATCACTTCACGGAAGGAAACAGGGATGAAAAGTATAGCAGGAGTTTTTGGGTTCGGTGCCCTGTTGGGCGCTGCATTGACGATTTCGGTAGCCAACACACCTGCCGTCGCTGCGGATGGTAAGGACACAATTGAGAAGCGTATTGCCCTGATGAAGAATGGCGTCTTGAAGAACTATCTCTATGCGAAAAAGTTCGTAAAAGATGGCGAGGGGACAGCTGAAGGTGTCGTAAAACACGCGAAACTTTTGAGCGAAGCGTCTAAAGATGTTGTTGCTCTGTTTCCAAAGGGTACAGGACGCGGCGAGTTTGATGATAAGACGACACGCGCCTTACCCAAGATTTGGGAAGACTGGACCGGCTTCAAAGCCGTTGCCGATACTATGACGCGGGAAAGTGCAATACTCGCGGAAGTCGCGGCCGGTGGCGATAAGGAAGCGATTGTTGCGCAATTTGGAAAAATGGCTAAGGCCAGTTGTGGCGGTTGCCATAAACCTTTCCGGGGCGCGAAAGTAAAATAACGCACGTTCAATTTCGTGCGGGGAATGCGGGGCATGGTGGTTAACGCCATGCCCTGTTTTTTTGTGCCTTAATTCTGGTCTTCGCGCAGGACGGCGCCAATTTTTAATGCTGTGACTTCGCAATCGTCATAGCCTAAGTCGTCACGTAGTATTTCTTCGTTGTGCTGTCCGAGCGTCGGAGCAGGCCCCTTTACGCCGGACTCGGCGTTTGCATAACGAAATGCGGAATTGATGACTTCCGTGTCGCCCAGCAAGGGATCTTTTACTGTGATAGTTAAATTTCGGGCGGTGACTTGCGGTTGGCGGGCTGCCTTGTTCACAGTATTGACGATCCCGCTGGCGACATGGTGTTTGGTGAGAAGTCGTTCCGCTTCCTCCGACGTAACGTTCGCTAGCCAGTTGCTGAGGATTTCGGCCGCTTTGTCCCGATTGGCACCGAGTTGCGCTTCGTTACAAAATCGAGGGTCATCCGCCAATTCCGCATTCCCCATCGCGATACAGCTGTTTCGCCAAGAACGATGGTCGGGCCCGACCAATGTTGTCAGATACCCATCCTTCGTCGCATAAACTGGATGATACCAAACATCGACCTCACCATTTAGGAGATAGCCTTGCAAGCTGGAATCATTCGATCCATAGAGGCTGTCAAAAAGCGCAATGTCGATATGCTCACCTTCGCCAGTCGTCGCTTTACGGTAAAGTGCACTTGCGACCGCGCCGAATGCCGTCAAGCCGGTAGTTGTATCGGCAATGGCAATCCCGGGGCCACGCGGCACTTCTGGCGGATCACGATGTAGGAATTGCATGCCTAGCCAACCCGTCATTGAATGGCTGATATGCGCATAGCCAGGCCGGTTGGCATTGGGGCCTGTCTGGCCAAACCCGCTAATTGAACAAAGAATTATCGACGGATTAAGCGCTTGCAAATCCTCATAACCGAGACCGAGGCGCGCCATTACACCAGGCGTAAATGCTTCGATTACAACATCTGCTTTCGCGATGAGGTCACGGACTATAGTCATGCCTTCCGGCTGTTTGATATCGACGCATAGACTTCGTTTCCCCGCGTTGTGCTGCACGAACATCGGGCTGCGCGAGCCATTGGTCCTGGAATGCCGCGAAATATCGCCGAGCGGATAACGCTCGACCTTAATGACATCGGCACCATGATCCGCAAGATACTTCCCGCAGGAAGGTCCTGCTATCAAGGCTGCAAATTCGACGACTCGAATGCCGTTGAAGGCGCCTGGCTTTTTACTCTTCTTATTTTCGCCATTCATGTTCAGTTTTCACCTGACACAGTGCCCGATATATTGCTTTTGACATCGTCATTATGACTGTGCACCGGCTCGATTTGGCCGTTTAGCCGCAATAGCTGGTTCAACTGATTTCCAAAATTCAGGGCACCGTGCAGCGCCATGTCTTCCGCCAGGCGATAGGTTGATTTAGTGCGTTTGATTGCCCAAGGTTCCCGTCCGGTTAATGTCGCAACAAACTTATTCGTTTCCTGTTGGAGACTGCCGGGTTCGGCCAAGCGATTGATCAGGCCAAACTTATAGTATTGTTCCGCGCTATAGAGGTCGCCTGTCATCGCGATTTCCAAGCCTGTTCGTCGACCAACTTGGCGGGTAAGAAGGGCAATGTTCATCGCGGCGGGAAACCCGTAGGCCATTTCGACATTACCAAACCGGGCATCCCGTTCGGCAACGACGAAATCGCAGGCGAGGGACATTGCTTGTCCACCGCCGAGCGCCATGCCGTGGATGGAGGCGATCGTCGGTTTAGGCGTTTCGATGAGAAGAGAGAGAGCCTCAAGAAAGATGTCGACGGCCTTGTCCACCGACATGTCTTGCAGCAACGCCGCTTGCTCAAATTGCGACGTATCGCGCCCGGACGTAAAGCAACTGCCAGAGCCACGGATCACGATCGCACGGACATCGTCATCGGTTCCGGCATGTCGCACGGCGGCAATTAGCTGTTCCAAAAGTGCGTCGCTCATGGCGTTTTTCTTCGCCGGACGGTTCAGTGTAAGAATGGCAGCCTGATCTTCCCGCGTGACAATGACCAGCGGTTCAGTTGTGTCCGTCATGAACTTTCCTCGAAGCAGTTTCGCTGCCTTATCTTAGACGGCGTCGACAATCATGCGGAAGGCGTCTTCCTGGAACGCCTTTAAGGTTGTCGCCTTAACATTGCCCAATGCGCCCATGCGCAACACGAATGTTGCTGCTGTGGCGTCATCAGGAAAATCGGCGATTGCGACGATGTCGTAATTTCCCATCGTGAGATAAATTTGATCGATACTACCGCCCAGTTCCTCTGCCATATGGCGGGCAGAATCCGCGCTGTTGGTCGATTTCTTGATCGTGCGCAGCCCCTGGTCGGTGTAGGTCATTAGGCTGATATAGGCAGGCATATTATTTCCCCCCGGAAAATTACGGTGCCAATTCTTGAAACTTGGCTTCCTCCATACGATTTGAGTTCAACACCGTTTTGTTGCATGTCATGACAATGACACTAACACTAACACTAACACGGGATGCGCTTGGGGGATAAGGATGTTCCTTGGTCGCGGTACACGCGCCCTGGTGTCGTGACCGAATGAAGTTTAGTTTTGTGCAAGACCGTACTGCGGTCGAACCAATTTGATAGGAAAGACGCACCAATGGATATGGAAGTTCCCCGACTTACTACGCTTTCGCATGGTGGTGGCTGAGGCTGCAAAGTAGCACCGTCGGTGCTTAACGAGATACTAGCCAAACTACCGCCACAAGCGGCAAACCCAGGGCTTCTGATCGGTCACGAAACCGGAGATGACGCCGCGGTATTCAAAATCAACGATGAGCAGGCCGTCGTTGCGACGACCGATTTCTTTATGCCGATTGTCGATGACCCGTACGATTACGGCCGAATCGCGGCGACTAACGCGTTGTCGGATGTCTATGCTGTCGGGGGAACGCCGATTTTGGCACTAGCAATTGCGGCGATGCCGATGAACCAGATGCCTGCCGACATGGTCCAGAAAATCTTGTCTGGCGGAGCGCAAGTGTGTGCGGATGCGGGTGTTCCTGTTGCCGGTGGCCACACTATTGATTCCGTGGAACCGATCTATGGTCTTGCCGTCGTTGGGCTT
>JAJFJB010000040.1 GCA_021774435.1 Alphaproteobacteria bacterium | reverse complement strand
CTCATCGAGGCGATACGAATAGAAAAACTGATCTTGACCCGTCTCCAGCCGACCCATCATCGCGTTGCCCTCCCGAAAAATAATAGGAAGACGGAATCACAGCTTCAAACGCCGATCAAGATACAGTTTTGCAACAGAATCCCCCGCATTCCAGAACTCGGGATTTCAATGTCCGGAATCGCCCGATCTAAGTCGCATTTCACCACAGGTTCGGTCGTGAACGACTGGCTAGGCTGACGCATAAAAATGACCCATATCGGAAGTTGGCTTCACTGATATTAGGCATTCTCAACGTCGTGCAGTAGCATCAAACTAATCGTTCAATTACTTACCAACCTTGCTGCACAATTTGAATTCGCAACTCGGATTTGGCTTGGGCCGAAACCGGTTTCGACGCCGACGTTGGACGCGACAATGCTAGTATCCTGCCGCGTATTCTGACGGCGGAAGGCGACCGCCGCGCGGTAAAGACGATCAAACGGTAACGGGGGGCGAGATAAAAAGGCTGTGGCCGGCATTGAAGCATTACCATTCCATCAGATGTTCGCCGCGCTGATCGCCTCAGCGCTTTATATGGCAACTTATTTATCCTTCGTCCGCCTCTTGAGATATCCACGGAACTGGTATCCGCCCAGCTTACAAGCGTCCCTGACGACGGGAGTGCTCGCGGCCCTTACAGTGGCGCTGGTATCGCTGTCGCCCGATGGCCTCGACCGTCCCGCCCTGGCCGTCTCGGTCGGTTTTATCGTCGTCTTGTTTTACATAATCGCAGCCCCTGCGATTGCCTTTTGGCCGGCCTCCGGATTGGCCAACCGGGCGGTCGAATTCTTGGCCAAACACGGCGACTACGCTGGACTGTGGCTGCTAGCCCCGGCCATCTTCGCAGGATTGGCGATCTCAAACATCAAACTCCAAGCGTTCCTGGCAACCGCAATGGCAATCGAGCTAACATGGTTCCTTCGTCAGCTTTGGGCCGGTCGCCAGCGGCGCCGGCTATATCCCCTGAGCAATAACGACCTGTCGGTCCTGGAGACCCAGGCGAAGGGCGATCTTGTGGCATTCCGGCAACGCCACGGCATCCGCGAACTGATGCTGTCGACGGGCGCCGTCGGTTGGAATGGGTGTGGGAAAGGGACGCCGGCCTGTCCGTTCAATCTCTACGTCAACCGCCTCGGTCTCAACACCGCGCCCTGCTGCCGTGATCACATGAAGGATCTAAGCCATTATGTTGCCGACTGCCTGGTCGAAATGGGTGTCGTGCATTGGCTGGAGGGGGGCAGCCTTCTTGGGGCTGTGCGGGAGAGCGGGACGCTTCTCGATTGGGAGGACGACATCGACATATCGGTTCTGCTTGACGATGACATGACCTGGAAACGGTTGGCGTCCGGACTCGCCGAACGCAGTGCGCGGGATGGTTACTATGTCGACCTTTTCAAGAAGAAAGGCTTCGTCTCGATCTCATTCAGCCCGCCGAAACGATGGCCCTTCCGTTGGGAGCGTAATCGCCTGCGCGGCGAAATTCGGGCCGACATAATTATTTACCGACAGGCGATCAGTCACGGTGAAACCGTGCTCGAAAGGCGGAGTCACAAGGGCGCCATGCCCGCCACCGAGAGCGGCGGTTATGGCGTACCGCAGGAAATAGTCATGCCGACGTCGACGGTGCCCTTTCTTGGTGGAAAAATTGCCTGCCCGAACCAAGCCGAGGCGTATTTGTGCATATTGTACGGCGACTACAGTGAGGTCGAGTATACCTATGTCGATTCGGGACCGGCGAATGCTCGCGCAAGAATAGACATTATCGGCGATACGCCAGTCCAATAATCAATGTTAGTACGGCAGAGGTGCCGAACACTCTCTCCGGTGGCCGAATGACCGCTTATGGCTGATTGTGTTGAAAAAGTCTTTGATTGAGTTGTTTGCGGGAAGCTGATTCACTTCCGTCATTGGAGCAACGTTTGCGGAGTTGCAGCGATGATGGGCGACCGGCAGGTGATGCAAGAAGGCCTGTTTTACGCATTCAACCTTGAGAGCCATGTGCCTGGCGACCATCTGCTGCGGGCGATAGACCGGGTTGTCAATCTCGAGTTTGTACGGGAACATCTGAAGACCTATTACAGTACAACGGGACGGCCATCGGTCGATCCGGAGCTGATGATCCGGATGCTTCTCGTGGGCTATTGTTTTGGCATCCGCTCGGAGCGCCGCCTGTGCGAAGAGGTTCATCTCAACCTGGCCTACCGTTGGTTCTGCAGGCTGGGCCTTGAGGGCGTCGTGCCCGACCATTCGACTTTCTCGAAGAACAGGCATGGACGGTTTCGCGAGAGCGGACTGCTCCGCGAAGTGTTCGAGACCACTGTCCGCCAATGCATCGTGGACGGGTTGGTCGGTAGCGAAGGGTTTGCCGTCGATGCCAGTACGATTGAAGCCAATGCGGATCGTTCACAGGGCGATATCGGCTCCAAGGGTATACCTGATGCGATCCGGCATCGCCGCGCGGTGCAAGAATACATCGAAGTCTTGGACGATGCGGCATTTGGCGGTGCCAGCACTGTCGCACCGAAGTATCTGTCGCCCGTCGATCCCGCCTCCCGGTGGACGCGCACGTTTCGGTCGGGACGCGCCTATTACTCCTATTCCATCAACTATCTAATCGATTGTCAGAATGCCATCATTGTTGATGTCGAGGGTTCCACGGCCATCCGGCAAGCGGAGGTAACCGTCACAAAGCGCATGATAGACCGTGTCGCGCGCAGCCACGGGATCGTGCCGAAACGCTTGGCGGGCGATACCGCCTATGGATCCGCTGCGATGCTGAACTGGCTCGTGGAAGATAAAGGGATTGAGCCGCATATTCCCGTGTTCGACAAGAGCGAAAGGAAGGACGGCACCTTCTCGCGCGGCGACTTTATCTATGATGCAGACGAGGATCGATATATCTGCCCGGCCGGCAAAGACCTAAAACGGTACCGGGTCGCGGGACGCATCGCCAAAGCCCAGCCGCCGAAAGACGATACCTATCGCTACCGGGCGAGAAAGGCGGATTGTGATGCCTGTTCCCTCAAGCCCCGATGCTGCCCCAAGGAACCTTTGCGCAAAGTGCCACGGTCGATCTACGAGCCCGCCCGTGATCGAGCCAGGGAGATCGCAAAGACAGAAGCCTATTATGTCTCACGGTGCGAACGAAAAAAGGTGGAGATGCTGTTTGCCCATCTCAAAAACATATTGAAGCTAGACCGCTTACGACTGCGAGGCCCTACCGGCGCCAATGACGAAGTCCTGCTCGCCGCCACCGCCCAGAACCTCCGGAAGATGGCCAAACTCTCCATCCAAAGCCAACAAACAAGCCCCGCATAGAGACTGCACGTTCC
>JAJFJB010000390.1 GCA_021774435.1 Alphaproteobacteria bacterium | reverse complement strand
CATGCGGAGGCAATCCTGTTGCCTCTTTAAAATGCCGTACAAAAGTGCGCTCACTCTGGCACGCCCGGTTCGCTAAGAGCGTTACTGTTTGTTTTTCGTGCAGATGCGCCCGCATCCAATCGAGCAGCAGCCTCATTCTTTGCCCCTCCTCCGCGACAGGCCGAGGAATATACTGGGCCTGCCCGCCATCGCGATGGGTCGGGAGCACTAGACGCCGGGCCACATTATTGGCGATCTCCGAACCGAAATCGCGCCGCACGATGTGGATGCATAGGTCGAGGCCCGCGGCGCTTCCCGCCGATGTCAGCACCTGCCCTTCGTCGACATAAAGCATATCTTGTTCCACCGAAACTTTAGGGAACCGTGCCTTCAGCCGATCAACATAACGCCAATGCGTTGTGGCGCGGCGCTCGTCGAGAACGCCCGCTGCGGCCAACACAAAAACACCCGAGCAGATTGAAACCAACCTTGCCCCGCGCGCATAGGCGTCACATATGGCGTCGCGCAAGCGTGGCGGCACGGGCGCATCGGCATCGCGCCAGCCAGGGACGACAACCGTATCCGCCCACTGTAGCGCATCCAGATCATAGTTGAGATGCAGCGACAGGCCGCCCGTCGCACGAAGCGGTCCCGGTTCAACACTACAGGCTCTGAAATCGTACCAAGGGACACTGATTTCCGGCCGCGGCAAACCGAAACACTCGACCACGAGGCCGAATTCGAATGTGCAAAGGCCGTCATAGGCAACGGCGGCAAGACGATGTTTGCGCGTCATGACAGAATATTAACGTATATTGTCATAACTGCCAGTGTTGGAATTTTGTGCGAACGTTACGCTCTGAGATCCGCACAACAAGAGGGAATTCTATCATGAAGATCTTTGGCGATCTGCAGTCCGGGAACTGCCTGAAGGTCAAATTCGTCGCCGACTTCCTGGAGCTTCCCTACGACTGGCAGGACGTCGATATCACACAGGGCGGCACCCGTATCGACTCTTTCCTCAGGATCAACCCGCATGGACAAGTACCCGTCGTGCAATTCGATGACGGTAGGACACTTGCACAATCGAACGCCATCATTCGATATCTCGCACGCGGCTCAACACTGTTGCCGGAGGATCCGTTCAATCAGGCGAAGGCCGACGAATGGCTCTTCTGGGAGCAGTACAGCCACGAGCCTTATATCGCCGTTTGCCGCTTCCACATGCACTATTTGAACAGACCCAAGGAAACCCGTGAAGCCTGGCGAGTAGAACGCGGTGAAGCCGCATTGAGTAGTATGGACTGTCACCTATCCGGGCGCGATTGGATTTCCGGTGATGATTTTTCCATCGCCGACATCGCCCTGTATGCCTATACGCGCCTCGCCCATGAGGGCGGGTTCGATCTTGGTTCAAAATCTGGAATTAATGCCTGGCTAGAACGCTGTGCCCGCAAGCTGGATGTGTCGCCGCAGCAATAAACTCAAGCTAGATACCGCTCGGCATAAACAAGTCGCCGAACCGCTAGTGTTGCCAATCGAACAGAGCTTGTACTTCGAAAAAGGAGTACTCTATCAACTCGTAAAATCTGGAAAGTCGGTGAGAAAATTAATTAACTCCTGTGGAGTACACAACCGCGACATTACTCGAATGCGTGATGTGTTTTCCGAGGTCTCGAAGGACATGTCAGTCTTACTGAGCCGCAATGGATATCTCAACCCTGCGGTTTGCGGCACGGTCAGTCAATGAGGCGTCGGGAATAAGGGGACGGCTATCGGCGTGTCCTTGTGCCGTCAGCCGAGCTGCGGAGAGAGACGCCTTTTCCAGCCAATAGTGAACCACCGAAACCGCACGAGCGGTCGAAAGGTCCCAGTTGGACCGGAACCGCTCCGTCGCGATCGGCGTAGAATCGGTGTGTCCCGCGATCGTGATTTCGCCTTTGGTTTGTGCCAGCACTGAAGAAAGCTTGTCGAGCACTAACAAGAAGCCAGTAGTCAGTTCTGCGCTGCCGGAAGGAAAGGCCACCGAAACCGGAAAGCTAACGACGATTCGACCATCCGTTTCTTGAATTGTGACCAGTGAGCCATCCAATTCGTCGCCAAGTTGTCGCTTCAGTGCCAAGAGCGCAGGATACGCAGCATTTGGCGACTCTGCGCCCGGCGGCAAATTTGTATCGGTTTCCGACAGCCGTTCTGGAATCGGCTGCACGACGACCGGCTGCGGGGCGACATCGCGCAAATGGTCTCGCATGGGATTACCGTCTTGCTCTACCATCCCGGCCAACCGCTTTATGTATTGCAATCCAAACGCGTCTCGGACGGAGCCCGCGAGTTGTTTGTAATGCTGCACGTCCATCGTCGAGAAGGACAGCATCAGTACGAACAGTGCCAGCAGGAGCGACATCATGTCGGCAAATGTCACCATCCAGTTGGGAGCGCCAGCGGTTTTCTTTCCGGCCTTCATTCTTATCCACGCGCCGCTGACGCGCGTTGAGCTGTTTTGCCGGCGACCGCGGGAACCGTTTCGTGGTGGCGCTGGTTTTCCGGCAGATACACCTCAAGCAACTCAGTCAATATATCCGGGTTGTGCTTGGCGTGTATCCCTAGAATGGCTTCGATTATAAGCGATTTGATAAGGCAATCCTGCCCGGTTTTTGCCTCGAGTTTGTCGGCGATCGGCAACGCAACGAGGTTGGCGATCAGCGCACCGTATAAGGTCGTCAATAAGGCAATAGCCATGGCCGGACCGATCGTCTTCGGGTCGTCCATGGTGCTTAGCATCTGTACCAGGCCAACCAAGGTGCCGATCATGCCGAAGGCCGGCGCGGAATCACCGATCGCCCGGAAGATCCGCTCGCCGATTTCCTGACGCTCGGCGTCGAGGTTCATTTCCCGAGTCAGGGTTTCGCGGATGACGGCAATGTCGATGCCGTCGACACACAGCGCAACTCCCTTCTTAAAAAAGTGGTTGCTAATTTCCGCGCCCTCAAGCACGAGGAAATCGCTCTTGCGGACGAGGCGACAGAATTCCATCGCTTGGTCGATGATTGCTCGGGCGTCGTTATCGCCATTCTGGAAGGCCGCTTTGACGCCGACCTTAAAGGCTACGAACACTGTGGTGATCGGAAACTTGACCAGTGTGGCGGCAAAGGTGCCTCCGATGACAATCAAGAACCCCGGCAGGTTGAGAAAGACCCAAAAGTCCGATCCTGCAAGGACTGCCAGCACCACAACGATGACGCCAACCAGTAGACCGAGTAAGGTTGCGATATCCATACCGCTTACGCGCACCCGTTGGCGCCGTGATTATCCGAGAAAGTACACCTTTTTCTCTGGGTAGGTTTTCTCTCTTTCATGGCCTAACGACTGCAATCTTTCCAATGCTTCGGCCCGCAACACACGCGGGCATTAGCGCACTGTTCCATGAATTCCCTTACTTTCTGTTAACTAAGATCGCGCACTTTGCCGCAAGCCAATTGGGCGCATCGGCGGCCGTTGCCCGTCCTTTGCGGTAGCCATTCCGTCGGCGTCTTTCGTGCGCCTATCGTTTCCGCAAGTTGGGCACGACGGCATGTTCGCGCTCAGCTCGCGGGCCCTAATCTCCAAAAGCTCGGCCGCTTCGTCCGCGCTGATGTCGAGTTCCGCCTGGGCCACAATTATGCGGGCCTTTTCCACCTCCGTTACGACTCCATCCTTCAAGATTTCGTCGACGAGCACCTCGAATTGCCGCTGCTGCCGGTGCAGTTTGTGGGTAAACCCGGCAGCCAAAAGACCGGCCGGCAAAGCCACCATACCGAGGCCAATGATACCGATGGCGGACGCGATCAGCTTTCCCGCGAACGTTACCGGTGTAACGTCACCGTAGCCGATGGTCGTCATGGTGATCACCGCCCACCACATCGCCTGCGGGATGCTACCAAAAGATTCGGGCTGTATATGATGCTCGGCCAAATGGGCTAGGCTGGCAGCGATCACCAAGAGAATTAACAGGATGAACAGGGCCGCGGCGATCGGCCGGGATTCCTCTTTCATGACCTGATGCAACAACGCCACCGACTTAGAGTAACGGGTCAGTTTCGCCAACCGTAAAAGCCGAAGCACACGCAGGAACCGCATGTCGCCGATCCCGAACTGCGCCAGAAAGAACGGCAGAATGGCGACGAGATCGACGATCGCCATTGGCGTGACCATGTATTGCAGCCGGCCAAGCAAGGGCCCTTTCTCGCCGTACACGCCTTCTCGGCTAGACCAAATTCTGAGAACGTACTCGGCGGAAAAGGCGACAATCGAAAAGGTCTCGAACGCGTCGAACCAATGTCCGTATCTGTCGTGCACCGAGGGGATCGACCCGATCACAACCGCCGCGACATTCAGGCATATCAGGCCGAGTAGAAGGAAAGCGCATAGCTGGTTTGCCCCGTCTCCTGGCGACGAGTTTTCTAGAATTTGGTAGGTTCTTTTTCTGGCCGCGGTCCACACAATAAAGCACTTTAAAAATTGGCATTCGACTTAGGTAATACCCAACAAGTGCAATCGCGTTGGTTCAAAACGGAACCGGTTGGGGCTAATTCGAATAATAATATTTGGCCACAAATCTAGTAAATAATTGGCTAAGCCAAAAAAATTTTTAACCGATCAGCCTTGTGCAGGTGATTACAGGTCCAAATTTTTATTGCTGTAATAATACGGGTCTCGGGGCGATCTTGTTTTCAACGAGCAGTAGTGCCAAACCGCCGTAGCCAAGAGAAGACCGTAGCGTGGGTAGCTAGAGAAGACCGTAGCGTAAACGGCACAACGGCATCGACAGACAGCCGCCGTGCGACACGCAACGCAGCGGCTGGCTCCGCGACAAACTTACCCGTCGAGTTCCGGATAGTGCCGGAACACACCGTGTTCATTGAAGGGAATCCGGCGGTCCGACTCCAGATAGGCCGCGACGTGCGGCAAGGCTGCAACCAAATCGTGCATGGCGGATAATCTCGGGAAATCCGGTTCAATGCGCGCCATAGCGTTGGGAAAGGCGTAGCGGAGGCCGGCCATCAGTTGGAACAGCGAGAGGTCCGGGTAGGTCGGCGCACTGCCGATCACATATCCGGAATTCGTCTGGTTTCGCGCGACGGCACGCTCGAAATAGGAGAGGTATTTCGGCACCCGGATGTCGAGAAAGTTTTCAGCCTTCCGCGCGGCTTCGTCCTTCTGATCCTCGTAATAAAGCACATTCGCAATAGGATGATGCGTGTCATGAACTTCACTGACGAAATCCGTGACCGTAAGTTGCAGTTGATGCGCCCACAGGCGTCCCGCTTCATTCTTCGGAGCCAGGTCGTGCCGATCTCCCAAGAATAGGAGAATGTTCGCCACATGCGCGATGACCAAATCCTCCGATTTCAGAAAGGGCGGCGCATAGGGCAACGCACCGGCATGGTCGCCATCGACAATCGCCTGCATGGCCGCCATGCCGCCATCACATCGTGCAACATCAATATAGTCCGCGCCAGCCAATTCCAATGCCAAACGCACAAACTCGCCACGCCCTTGGATTCCGGGCCAATAGTAGAATTCGTAACTCATAACCTTCGCTCTCCCGATTGCCGAACTGCGTATTGCTATTCGAACCGGCCAGGCAACATCTCTGTTGCGATTGCATGCATCGCTACGGCCGACATTTGCCGGCTGTTTATCCTTGGCTCACCGCTTTGAGCGCTCGAATACCGGTATTGGCAGGCGCTTCCTGATGCCTCCGCCAAAATTCGCGAATAAATCGCGATATTCCCGAAATCCGGGACACGGGTCGTCGAGTGAGAAACTGTCATGTTTTTCGTTAGGTGTCAGAACCCGCAGCCATTGGAGCATCGAGCGACATAGATAGGATAGAGCTGCAATTTTGTTTTTCTGCTTGAGATGGCTGAAATTCTCCACTGTACAGTAAAAGTCCGCTGTCACATTTCGACCGTAAAGGCCGACCTTGTATGACTGCATCGGTTCTTCGAAATCGTCGACCAATAAACGGTAGAGCAAGTAGGGAAAATCTACACCGGCGGCGATGGGTAATGGCAGAGAACCCCAAAGCCGCGCATTCACTTCAAGCAATATGAAAGCGCCTGTTGCGGAGTCAAAACGGAATTCGAACATACCGACACCGGTGTAGTCGGAATTCGCAACAAGTCGCTTCACACAGTCGAGCATCGGCTGACTCAGGGCATGGCTTACGCGGTAGGAACTGCCACCACCCGATAACGGTTCCTGAACACGATGGTGTTCGAAGGCCTGCAATACATGCCCGTTATGCGCCAAAATCGAAACACCAACACCATATCCATCAAAAAAGCCTTCCAGAAAGAAGGCATCATGTTGCTCGATGTCTCGCAGACAGTTCTTCAGTTCTTCCAGGCTTGAACAGATCACAACACCTTGCCGCCGGTCAGGACTATCGAGAAGATAAGAGCGGCGCGGTTTAACGGCGAGCGGAAGACCAAATTCCGCTTCAAGCGTCGCGGCCGTATCGTTTTCATTCAACAGTCGGCCAGGTGCGATAGGAACATCCGACGCTTCCGCAAGTAGCCTCGTCCTGTGCTTATCGTAAAAACACTCAAAGGCTTTCTTATTGGGAAGGGCGATATTTTGATTGTCGAATTTGGATCGATGCTGCATCAGCGGAATAATACTGCGATCATCGCACGGAATAACTAGATCATAATTATCCGATTGAATAATACGCCGCATCGCACTAATCCATGCATCGGGGTCACGGGCGTACGTCGGCAGATGGTGAATTTTTCGAAGATATCGTGACCTAAGCGCAGGTGATCCGATGTCGAATGGACAGGCATCAACGATGATCCCCTGCCGTCCAAGCGATCGCACGGTGCCAAGAAAACTGCGGACATCATCTCCCATGACCAGCGCCTTTTTTAGTGTTCTTGTTGCATTCTGCGCGGACGGTGATATCTGGTCTGTCCCGAGGAAGGGTTTGACAAATTCGAGATTTGTCAGTTTTTCGAATAAATAGGGTTTCCGTCTGTCTCGTATTGTCAGCCAGTACAATGTCTCAGAACCACTGCACATACTGACCTTCTGCTGATTTTCGCCGGCGAGAAAGTTATACGTCGCGAATTCCCGGTCCATATAATATTGAACCGCTAAGGCGTGCGTGAGATACCCCGGAATTAACTTCGGATGTGCGTAGGAAAAACCGCTTTGGTACTGATAGACGGTCCGGTCTAGAACAAAATTTAACAAGTAACCGATTTCTTCTTCACCTGCAGTCAAACGAAGAACGTCGATTTCGTCGTTTTCGAAAGCCGTTTCCAAAAGTTTTCTTTGGAATTTCTCAAAATATTGGCTCGAGAATGCGCCGGGATTGCCTTTCGAATGCCAATAATTCTGGTGCAACACTTTGAGCCGATCGAAAAATTCGACAGCTTCCCCGAGATCGGCGGCACGGCGGATCTCTATTTCGCCGTATTTTTCGTACAAACGGCGCGCGTGATTAATGCGTTGCCGCGTGTTTCTACTGAGGGTTTCGAGATATTTTTTTTCCGACAACCGAATGGTGTCTACATCGATAAAGTAAGAACGCCTCTCTTCATCCAAATGCACTGAGTAGTTGCTTGCTTCGGCCAAGTCTTTTGTGAATGCATCGATACCGCTGAGCCGAATGTCCTGCCAAGATCGCTTAAACCCATCGATTTGGGCAGAGTCCGCGAGATAACGAAAACACTGTCGCGTTACGGCCTCCTTATGCGCCGTCGCCGCCAGAAAACCGTTATATTCTATATAGATGCTATCGATTTCAGGCACACCCGTTTCTTGCAGGTAAAGCGTTGAAACCTTCCGCCCGTACTGGCGTTTTTGCGCCTCATGCAGCAGCGCCAGACCGAGAATTGC
This sequence comes from Alphaproteobacteria bacterium, assembly GCA_021774435.1. GTDB lineage: Bacteria > Pseudomonadota > Alphaproteobacteria > UBA8366. The sequence continues at coordinate 6,192 of JAJFJB010000390.1, read as the reverse complement.
CCCTTTGCTCGAGCGTGCGACCAGGAGCCTTGGATCAGCGCCGCTTGTTTCAATCCAGCAACGAACCCAATACCAGGATTGAAAAAATGACGGATTAGAAATTTTTTCCAGCGCTTGCCACATTTGCGCAAGTATTTTCAGCGGCGGAAGTGGCTCAAACGAAACCAATAAATCTTCTAGCGCCGAGGCCTGTGACGACAGATCAATCATTGGCGTTTCCGGCGCAGCTTTGGGTGTGTCTTCATTATTCAAAGGCAAATCCCGATGGGCCTATAACGAATTTTTGAGGCCACATTGAATTCGTAGAAGTAGCTCTCACGATCATCATAGCGAATATGCTCGTAACCTTCCGACCTATTCTTACGCTAAAGAGGCTGACGCACGGTTAAGACCGTAGTGCCAGGCTGGAAATCCGTCCAGATTTGTAATTATCGCAATTCAGCTAAAATTCTTTACCGGGGTTCGACGTTCGACCAACCTATGCGGTCGACTCACCGCGTTTGCGGGCAAGAACTTGCAAGGTCGGTGCGTTCTTCTTGTAATAGCGCTTCACGATGTCGAAGCCGTGGGCGTCGAACAGCCGGGTTAGCGTTGCCTGGGTAAACAGCTGCACATGGCGCGGTGGCGAGAACATGTCCCATTGCGTCACATCTTCCGGCACCGCCGGATGCGCGATATCGGGTGTAGTCAAAAAAATCCGCGCGCCTGGCCGCGCGATGCCTGACAGGAATTTCATATAGCTCTTCACGTCACCGATATGTTCGATCACCTCCGAGGAGTGAATAAAATCGAACGTCTCGCCGCGTGCCAGGAACGTCTCGAAGGTCTCTTCAAAAAACCGCACGCGGGGGAAAGCATCCTTCGCATAGGCAATCGATCCCGGGCTGATATCAAGCCCGCTGGCGCGGGCGCCCAAGCGCCGCATCGCCTCCGCCACAAAGCCGCCGCCACAGCCGACATCGATTGAATCTTTGCGAACGAAGTAGGGCCAAAGACCGAGCGCCCGGAACAGCGCGCGCCGCTTGCGCGATGTCGCCTTTGGATAACGCCCGATCCCAAACGCCTCATCGTCATAGACATCCGCCAGGGCTTCCGGCGAGGGCATCGGGAACAGAAAGACGAAACCGCAATCCCGGCAAACGACGAAATCGAATTCATTCTGGCGCGCATAAAAAGCGGTCTGCACACCATCGCAAATCGGGCAAGCATCCATGGCCACTATCTATCGCGCGGCGCGAAACAACGCCATGGGAAACCGTCTGGGCTCACGCGGAAACCGGGGCGAGCACGCTATCCCGCAAATCGACATCGAACTGCAGCGCGGCGAGCCGTGCATATAGCGGATTGGTCTGCAACAATTCGGTGTGCCGGCCGCTGGCAACGACGCGCCCCTTGTCGATCACCACAATCCGGTCGGCGTCGACGACGGTTGCCAGCCGATGTGCGATCACCAGGGTCGTGCGGCCCGCTTTGAGCTTCTCTAACGCCGCCTGCACAAGCCGTTCGTTTTCCGCATCGAGTGCGCTGGTCGCTTCGTCGAGCAGCAATACCGACGGGTCGCGCAGCAACGCGCGGGCAAGCGAAATTCGTTGGCGCTGCCCGCCGGAAAGGCGCATGCCCTTCTCACCCATAAACGTCCCGAATCCGTCCGGCAGCTCATCGAGGAACTCCGCCGCCGCCGCGGCTTCCGCCGCTTCGCGAACCGCTGCATTATCGGCAGTGGGACGACCGTAGCGAATATTTTCCCAGGCATCGGCGCCAAAAATGACCGGGTCCTGCGGTACCAGCGCGTAGCGTTCCCGCACCGCTTTCGGATCCGCCTCTTTCACATCGACCCCATCGAGCCGAACCTGCCCCGATTCCGGATCATAGAAACGCAGCAAAAGCTGGAAGACCGTCGATTTTCCCGCGCCCGAAGGCCCGACCAGCGCCACGGTTTCACCCGGCGCCACGTCGAGGTTAAAATCGATCAGCGCCGGAAGATCGGGCCGCGAGGGGTAGTGGAAGGTGACGTTATCGAATCGCACCCGGCCTTTCGCCGGTTGCGGCAATGGCTTCGGGTTCTGCGGCGCCACGATTTCCGGTTCCGCCTCCAGCAATTCGATCAACCGTTCGGTTGCCCCCGCTGCCCGCTGCAGTTCGCCATAGACTTCACTAATCACACCGACTGAAAACGCGACCATCGTGGCGTAAAAGATGAATGCGGCCAGCTCGCCACCGGTAATTTCGCCGGCCTGCATATCCTGACCGCCGAGCCACAGAATGAACCCGATCGATCCAAACACCAGCAGGATCACGACCGCGGTCAGCATTCCGCGCATCAGGATGCGGGAGATCGCTACATCGAATGCATTGCTGACGTCCCCGGCAAAACGTTTGCGGTCTTCATTCTCATGCGTGAAGGCCTGCACCGTATGCATGGCATTGATCGATTCCTCGGCGAACGCCCCGACATCGGCGACCCGGTCCTGACTTGCCCGAGACAGCTTCCGCACCCGCCGCCCGAAGATCATGATCGGCGCGACAACCAACGGCACGACCAACAGGACGAGCCCGGTGAGCTTCGGGTTGGTGACGAACAGCATCACGACGCCGCCCACCAAATTAAGCGCGTTGCGCAGCGCCACCGACGCCGACGACCCGATCACCGTTTGCAGCAAGGTCGTGTCCGTCGTCAGGCGCGACAGCACCTCACCGGTGCGCGTCACTTCGAAGAAACCGGTATGCAGGCTGAGAATACGGTCGAACACCGCCTTGCGCAGATCGGCGACCACGCGCTCACCAAGCCAGGACACGAAATAGAACCGCGCAAAAGTTCCACCCGCCATAATGACGGACAGCCCCAACAACAGAAACAACGCCCGGTCGAGCGCGTCCGCGTTACCGGCCGCAAACCCGTTATCGATCAGTTCCTTCAGCCCCTGTCCCAGTGCCAGCCCAGTCAGCACGGTAACCAGCAACGCCAGAGCAGCCGCTACCACTCGTCCCTTATAGGGTTTCAAAAACCCCGCAGTTCGCGACAGATAACGAAGATTCCGGCCCTTGGGCCGATCAAAAGAGACGGTGTTTGGCGGCACGAAACAGTCCTATCCGAATTGACCGTATACATGTCGTCCCAACCACGAAAAGGCAAGATCACTTGTGCCCCCTACCCCTCAAAGCTTAGGATCGGCGGCCTTTTTTCCAACGATCAGCGGAATCCAGCCAGTGAGCGAAGAGATACCTGAATATCCGTCCCTGCACGACATCGTGCGCCGTGCAAAAATGAACCTGTCCGATGGCGCGTGGGGCTATCTCGCGGGAGGCGCGGAATCCGAGACAACCTTGCGGCGCAACCGGCAGGCCCTTGATACGATTGCGTTGCGGCCGCGGGTTTGCCGCAATGTGCATGAACTCGACACCAGCGGCACGCTACTCGGGCAGAAGATGCGCATTCCGGTCATGCTGGCGCCCATTGGCTCATTGGAAACCTTCGATCCCACCCGTGGTGGCGGCGCAACCTCCGGCAAGGCGGCGGAGGAATTCGACATCGTACATATGCTGAGCTCACGTTGTGCGCCTGGCCTTGAGGAAACCGCGGCAGCCGCCAACAACGCCCGCATCTTTCAGCTTTATGTGCGCGGCGACGCCTCATTCGAGGACGATTATGTCAAACGCGCGATCGACAACGGCTATTACGCGTTTGCCGTGACGGTCGACACGGCGCACTACAGCCGCCGCGAGCGCGACTTCGACAACCGTTTCGTCAAGACCTGGCGGGTCGGCGCGGGCGGCATGGAATATCAAGCGCTCTACACTTGGGACAATGTAAAGCGTTTCAAGGATAAACATGACATACCGTTGATCCTGAAAGGCATCGCTACCGCGGAAGACGCAGCGATATGCGTCGAGCATGGGGTCGACGGCGTCTATGTCTCCAATCATGGCGGGCGCCAGCTCGATCATGGCCGGGGATCGATGGATGTGCTGCCGGAAGTCGTCGAGGCTGTGGGCGGTAAGGCGGCGGTTATTGTCGACGGTGCGATTAACCGCGGCACCGATGTTGTCAAGGCAATGGCGCTCGGTGCGGACGCTGTCGGGATCGGTCGGATGCAAGGTTACGGCCTTGCGGCGGACGGCAAGGAAGGATTGATCCGCGTCCTGGAATTACTGGAAGAGGAAATCCAGATCTGTTTCGGGCTGCTGGGTGTCACCAGTTTCGACGAACTGGATGCGAGCTATTTGCATAAGGCGCTGCCGGTCAACATGCCGCACGTCACCAGCGCGTTCCCATTGATCGATCTGGATCACCAATACTGAGCCCTTAGGTCTGCGTCGCGGCTAATGCCGCGATCAAGTCAGAAATGACCTCACCGGGGGCGTCGGAGCGCATTACCGAGCCCATCACCGCGACACCCGCGGCACCGGCTTCGATGCAAGCGCCGGCGTTTTCCGGCGTGACACCACCCAAGGCCAGCACGGGTGCTGTCACGGCCGATGTAATCGCCGCAAGCCCTTCGGGTTCCAGTGCGGGACCGTATCCAGGTTTGCTCTGCGTCTCGAAGACCGGACTGGCCGTGACATAATTTGCCCCCTCGGCGATCGCTTTTTGTGCTTCTGCGGCCGAGTGCGCCGATACGCCGATCAGGGTCTCCGCCCCCATGACCCGACGGATCGTCGGCACTGGTACCCCTTGAGGCAAGTGCACCGCCCGGACCTTGCAGATCGACGCGGCGGTAAAATCATTGTTGATCGAGATCGTGGCGCCGAAATCCTTCGCAACGACGACAAGCGCTTCGACGATCGGACAAAGTTCCGCCGTTGCGAGATCTTTTTCACGCACCATGATCCAGCGGCACCCGGCTTGCAGCGCCTGCGCTACGACTTCTTCCAAAGGAAGCGCTGTATGCCTACGGTCGGTAATGAGAAGCAGCGAAGGCGCCGCCATGTGCAATCGTCCCTTATTCTGTCGGACACCACGCCATGCGGCGCCGGCCCTCCGAAATACAGTCTAGATCAAATTCCTTTTGCGGGGAATCCGTGGCCTTCTGCGACGGCCTTCCCGCAAGCAAATTTGCTGCAAATTCCGCACCCAAAATGATCTATGTCAATTCCTAAAGTATCGATGGTCACTAGTATAAAAAACGTGAAGACGAGTGCACGTTGTGCCTCCCTTCCCCTCTGCTCCAAGATCGGGCCGCGCCACCCTCGCGGCCCGATCGCTTTTTCAGAACAGCCAACTGAAGGGAGCAACTTATTTGATTGTTAATCCTCTGCGCGCAATTCAAAACGAAGCTGGTTTACTCCCCAAGAAAAACGCCGCGAGACGAAACAGCCTCGCAGCGAATTGCAAAGATGATGGGGATTAAAGAATTTTCCAGCTACCATCGGGTTGCCGACATGCCGTGCCGTAGGCTTGCTGCGAGCGACCATTCACGGTTACGGACTGTTGATATTCCCGACAATAGGCACCCGAAGCGCGGTCATTACCTTCGCGGACGGGCGTCACCGTACCGTAATTTCCACTATCCGGGTTCCGCCACTCGATCGGCTGTCCAATTGGTGCAGTTTGCGCCGCCTGCGTTGCCCGCTCGGCGTGCAGCCTGTCCGCCTTATCGAGGGACTTACCAACCGAGCTGCCGAGCAAAGCCCCGCCAAGTGCGCCGACGGCGACGGCGACGAGCTGTCCCCGACCCGACCCAATCTGCGAACCCGCGAGGGCACCCAAACCGGCACCAAGTAGTGTACCACCAGTTTGTTTCTGGCCACCCGTCGTCTGGCAGGCACCCAAAGTCACAGCGAGCAATACAACCATCATCGCGCGTGGCCATGTCAAATTCGTCACTGCCATTTTTTTGCTCCTCATTAGAAAGATGCACCAATTCATCTATGAAAAGATCAGCACGAGATCTCGCGCGCCATCTTTTCTTGTCAAGATAAGCAACATATTTGATTGCATTTTTAATGTCAATTATTATATTATTTTTGCGTTCATTTTTTGACAAACTTTGGTGCGGCCGTTGAAAATTTGGACACAGAACGAAACAAGACAACCAAAAGGGTGTGTTTGCATTCTCAGCGAATCGCTTGTATTTAGATGAAAAATTAAATGCAAATTCGATCTGAGATTCGAATTCGACACCGCAGAATGCGAGGAACGAATGGCGCTGAAATACAACAATGCGCAGCACAAACAATATCTGGATATGATCG
>JAJFJB010000389.1 GCA_021774435.1 Alphaproteobacteria bacterium | reverse complement strand
ATTGCTGTCTCGGCGGAAATTCTTCGCGCGAAGGGTTGCGATTGCTCTTCTGATACGGAGAGAACCGATGGCTTGAATTAAGTTGTCGGTGCGCTCGAAATATAGTCCGGCTAATAGGTAAATGAGTTAACTAATCCGGTTAAGTTATCTTTTTCCAGCTATTTTCTGACGACTATTCAAATTTAAGTAAAAATAGCGTACTATTGTCGCCAATCGCAGGAATATTCAGGAAACACCAGTCAAGTTAGTTCAATTAATAACGCCGATTGATCACCAGTGCACTACGCTGGGACAACGCAAAGCTGAGTTCATCAATGACGCAGCCGCAGATCACGCGCCGTAAGTTGAGCGAGTTGTAATGGCTGTTAGTCTTGTCACCGACAGCTTACGCGCGCCGGAGCCGCATGACCCCTGGTCCATTAAGGTCCGGCGCCGGGGTTATCAGCGCCTGCTTGTCGTTCGCTCGCAGCTTAATTTTTACTATTTCTGGGAGAAACGCTGGTTCTTCGTGGCCATGGCGGTCGGGTTCGCGATGCTCACCATGCCGCAGCCGGACGGGTTGACCCGCGAAGGCCAAATCGTCTTGACGATGTCGGTGGTGGCGACTTTTTTGTTTGTCACTGAGCCCATTCCGCTGCCGACTGTCGCACTGTTGATCATCGTCGGACAGGTCATCCTTCTGGGGCTGGAATCGACGACTGTTGCCAAGACGCTGATGACCGATTCCGTTCTGTTCATTATGGGCTCGCTCATGCTGGCGGTCGCGGTTGTGAAGCAAAAGCTCGACAAGCGGATCGCCTGGCTGATCGTTCGTATCACCGGCACGAAGACGTCGCGTATCTGCTTTGGGATTTCCGTGGTGTCCGGCCTGCTGGCGTCTTTCGTCGGGGAACACACGGTCGCGGCGATGATGTTGCCGGTCGGGATTACCCTGATCACCTTGACGTCCGACGATCCAAAGAAGGTGAAGGGGTTGGCCGCGGTTCTTTTGTTCTCAATATCCTACGGCTGTTCGGTGGCCGGTATCGGCACACCGTCCGGTGGCGCGCGGAACGCCATTATGATTGGATATTGGAAGGAGTTTTTCTATGACCCGACCAATCCAGAAACGCGGAAATTCCTGATCGATTATGTTACCTGGATCACCTACGCCTATCCGGTATTCCTGATTCAATTGCCGCTGGTGACGTTTATTCTATTGCGGACCTTCAAACCGGAGTACCTCACATTGACGCGCGCGGTGGCAAAATTGCGCCAGCAGATCATTGTCGAAGGACCGATGAAGCCTGGTGACTACCTGTCTATCCTGTTCTTTGGGTTTATTTTGCTGGGTTGGATCACGTTGTCCGGCGAATTTGGCATGGGCACAGTGGCGGTTACCGGCGCAGCGCTTTTTTTGATTTCGGGACTCGTGAAATGGGAAGACATCAATAGCGGGGTCAATTGGGGTGTCGTTCTGCTATACGCGGCGGCGATTTCGCTCGGCGTGCAAATGAAGGATACGGGGGCGGCGCAGTGGATCGCACAAAATTTCTTGGCTTTGTTGGAACCCATCGGGGCCGCTGACGGTTTGGGCTTGTGGGCCGCCGTATCCGCGTTGACGACCCTGGTGACGAACACAATGTCGAACGGCGCTGCCGTTGCCGTGCTCGGTCCGATCGTGCTCAAACTGGCAATCGTGGCCGAGGAAAGCCCGATTGTGCTCGGTTTCATTACCGCGGTGTCTTCCGCCTTTGCCTATTTAACGGTTGTCGGGACGCCAGCCTGCACGATTGTCTATGCCTCGGGCTATCTCAAAACGACTGATTTTCTAGTCGTCGGTTGGCGCATGGTATTGATGTCGATCGTCATGATGATGCTGGCGGCGTCGCTCTATTGGCCATTGCTGGGTGTTTGATCGATGTTCGGGTTCCGGCGATTAAGGGACGATAAAAACTTCCAGGCGGAACTCGAAGCCGTTCGGTTGGAGCGTCGCAATCGCTTTCGCATGCTCGTCTGCGTCGATGGGTCGGAGGCGTCGTACGAGGGTTTGCGATTTGCGGCGAAGGTCGCCAAAAGCGACGATTGCGATATCATCCTGCTCTATGTCCGGCCGATTGATCAGGGATTGCGCTCCGGCGGGCTACAGGTTCGTATTGCCCGCGAAAATATGCTGGATTGGGGGCTCGAGCTGCCGGGGATCACACATCTGAAGCAGGGATTGGATATGCTCGTCAATGAAGACGAGATGGCGGCTCAGTGGAGTGCCGTCGTATCGCATACGGACACCTGGGGCGACCCGCTCGGCGACAACAAGGTGGAGTACCGCCATAAAAACGGCAAAAGCATTGTCCTGAAGCTAAAGACGGCGCCGGACCCCGCGAGCGGTATTCTCGATCAGTATGAATTAGGGCCGTACAACTTGATGATCATGGGGGCACCGACGAATTGGCGGGGCGAAATTCGCTCGATGTTCGATGCCGGCGTCGCCCAGAAAGTCGCGATGTTGGCACCGTGCTCCGTTATGGTGGCGCGCGGCAATGGGAATGGAAACGGCAAGGGCCATTTGATTTGTACGGATGGCACCAAAAATTCTCTTGATGCGATGCGGCGCGACGCGGTTTTGGCGCATCACAGTGGCGATCCGATTACCTTGTTTGCCGTCGCCCGGCAACAAAATGAAGTCGGCACTGCGGAACGTGTCCTGGAGAAAGCGTCGGAAATGCTGGGAAAGATCGATATCGCCGTTGCCGATACGAAAGTCGGGATTGGTGAGCCGGCAGAACAAATTGTAAAAACCGGCAATCATTATTCCGTCATTTCTGTCGCCGACTCCGGCAAGAGTTGGACGCGCCGGTTCGTCGTCAACAATATCTCCTACAATGTGATGGGCGCGGCAACCACGTCGGTCCTGAAGGTGCGATGAGAGTCTCGGCTCAAGTCTCTCCGCTGTAAAACGCCCGGGGCCGAATGAGGCGGCCGCTGCGCCGCTGTTCGAAGATGTGCGCTAGCCACCCGACGGCCCGCCCGACGGCGAAGATACCGAAGCCCGCGCCGCGCGGCAGATTTAATTGCCGCTCCAATGTGATCAGGGCGATGTCGAGACTTGGATGGAGGCCGTGCTCGGTCCCGAGATGGTCGATCAATGCGGTCCAGTCTGCTGGCGGTGGGCAGTGTTTCAAGAGTTCCAAGGCACGGGGATCCCCGTTCGGGTAAAGCGGGTGCCCGAATCCCGGCGGAGGATCATCCCCGTCGGGCAGGTCGAGGGGCCTGTCGGTCGCAACAGCCTGCGCGGCGGTACGAATCCACTTTCGGCCGATATCGATAATGCCGCCATGCCGGGGGCCAGAGAGGGCGGCAAGCCCCGTCAGCAGGCATGCTGGCAGTCGGGCGCCCGTGGATGCGACAACCCGGGTTGCATAGGCGGAAGCATTGAGTTCGTGATCCGCGCAGAGCACAAGGGCACGCCTGAGGACATCGGGTGCGCGCGGATCTTGAGACCAGGCCCGGGCGAGGATTTCGTGAGTTGGCATTGGCTGAGTGTCGTTCGCGCCGGCAGCACTGAGTGCAATTTTCCGCAACAAACGTCCGCCTTTGGCGGGCCCGTCCTGCCCATGCGGCTCGACCGCGGCTTCGGACATCGCCTGCATCATGCGGGCGAGGGGATTGTCCAGGCGTGGTGGCGAAAAGTCGCTTTGGAGACTGGAAGAAGCGGCTTCAGGAATCCGGGCAATACGCTGGGCGACATCCTCAAGTGTGGCATTTTGCGATAGGGCCACCGCATCGGCGCCCCTGTAATAAAAAGCGCCTTCTCCAATCCGGGTGATTGTGGATGGCAGCACGGGTTCACCCCAATGCAGTGTCGATACCGCGATTTCCTTGCGCGATCGGCCCCGACGTTTGCGTGCGATGAGTTCGTCAATATCTCGCTTGTCATAAAGGCTTTTGCGCGCATCTTTCGGATCCTGAATGGCGCGCACGAGGCCGCGGCTGACATAGGCATAAAGCGTGTCCCGCGAAATGCCCAAAGAGGTCGATGCTTCAGCCGCGGAGAGCGACGAAATCGGAATTTCTTGCGTTTCAGACATATTGATTATCTTGATCAAGATTGACGAAACGTCAAGAGGCTGGTTTTCTTCCTCCACGCCAATTAGGAGAAAATCGCATGACGAACCCCTACCTCGCCGAAATCGAAGCCGCGTTCAAAGAGAGTAAAAATGAGGGCCAGTCCTGGACGCTCGATTTAACCGGCGACGGTATCTTGCCCTCCTGGTTTGCAGTGAGCGACTTTGCGGCGGCGACGGTTGGCGCAGCAGGCAATGCCCTGGCGCATTATGTCGCCGACGGTGGCGCACAACCGGATGTGACGGTGGACCGCCGGCTTTCTTCGCTGTGGTTCGGTATGACCATCCATCCTGACGGTTGGAAAATGCCCCCTGTTTGGGACGCCGTCGCAGGCGACTACCGTGCGAAAGACCGATGGATTCGGCTGCATACCAATGCCGATCATCACCGGGCGATTGCACTGAGAGTATTGGGCGTAGCGGAAGATCGAGGGGCAGTTGAAGCCGCTGTCGCAACATGGGACGCCGACGCACTTGAGACCGCAATCGTGGCGGAAGGCGGTTGTGCTGCGTCCATGCGTGGGCTTGATCCTTGGGCAAACCACCCGCAAGGCCAAGCAGTATCAAAGGAACCGCTGGTCAATTGGACAGAAGATAGTGACGCGGCGCCGATAACAAAGCCAATCGACCCGGCACGCCCGCTCGCGGGACTGCGGGTTCTCGATCTGACACGTGTGCTGGCTGGCCCCGTCGCAACACGGTATTTGGCTGCTTTCGGCGCGGACGTCCTGCGAATCGATCCACTGAACTATAACGAAGGCAATATCGCGCCGGAGACCACGCTGGGCAAACGTTGTGCCGAATTGAACTTGCGGAACGCGGAGGACCGGAAAACGTTCGAGGCGCTTTTGTCTTCGGCCGATGTGCTGGTGCATGGCTATCGCGCGGGCGCGTTGCCGGGATTGGGTTACGGGCCTGAAGAACGCCGCGCCATCAATCCCGGGCTGGTAGACGTGTCGCACAATGCTTATGGGTGGACAGGACCCTGGGCGGACCGGCGCGGATTCGACAGCCTTGTGCAAATGAGCTGCGGCATTGCGCAGCAAGGTATGGAGAAGTCGGGCGCGGTGAAGCCCGTACCGCTACCCGTGCAGGCCTTGGACCACGGCACCGGGTATTTGATCGCAGCCTCCGCATTGCAGGCTCTTGCGGCGCGGCGGAAGGGCAGGGTGATTTCCGCTCGTCTTTCGCTGGCGCGTACAGCCTGCCTGTTGACAACTCAGAAGACATCGCCGACGGCGGAGCCCATTCAAGAAGGCGATTTGGATGTCGCATCCGACGTCGAGGAGACGGCCTGGGGGGCGGCGCGGCGCACGCATTTTCCGGTTTCGGCGACGGGCGTTCCGGCGCGATATGAGTACCCGGCGAGCGCGCTTGGCTCCTCCAAGGCCGAATGGACGGCAAGCGCCTAAGCCAAGCAGCATTGGTTCTTCGTAAAGGTTTGACCTAAACTCCTCTCAACTAATGGAGGTTAGGTCATGGCCGTGAACAGTGCCGCGCGAACGCAGGACGCCGATAATATCGCGCTGGAAGACATCGATGTCAGCGATCCCGCGCTTTATCAGCATGACGACTGGTATCCGTTGTTTGCCAGACTGCGGCGGGAGGCACCGGTGCATTATTGCCCCGATAGCCCCTACGGCGCGTATTGGTCCGTCTGCAAATACGAGGACATCATGACCGTGGAGCTGGACCACGATACCTATTCCTCGGATTCGAGCCTGGGCGGTATTCAGTTGGCGGAACGGCCGATGAACGCGCGGACCACCAGCTTCATCCGAATGGATCCGCCACGCCACACGGCGCAACGCAAGACAGTGGCCCCTATTGTGGCCCGGACGAACCTTAAGAATATGGAGGCGACGATCCGGGAACGGACGGTTGCCGTTTTGGATGGTTTGCCGCGCAACGAAACTTTTAACTGGGTCGATAAGGTTTCAGTTGAACTGACGACAATGCTGCTGGCGACTCTATTCGACTTCCCATGGGAAGACCGTCACTTGCTGACCTATTGGTCGGATGTTGCCATTACCAATGTCGATGCGCCCGAAGCCATCGTAAAAACCGAAGAGGCGCGCATTGATGAACTGGAAAAGATGGGGGCGTATTTTCGCGAGCTTTTCGATCAACGCGCCACGGCGGAACCAAAGTTCGACCTGATTTCCATGCTTGCCCATACCGAAGCGACTCAAGATATGCCGCATAAGGAATTTGTCGGTAACGTCATTTTGTTGATCGTCGGGGGCAACGACACGACGCGCAATTCCATGTCGGGTGGCTTGCTGGCGCTGAGCGATAATCCGGATGAATATGCGAAGCTGCGCGACAAACATTCGCTTGTCGACAAGCTGGTGCCTGAAATTATCCGCTATCAGTCGCCGATCATCCACATGAGGCGCACGGCGAAAATGGACGCTGAGCTTGGTGGCCAGAAAATCGCAAAAGGCGACCGTGTGGTAATGTGGTACGTCTCCGGCAACTGGGATGAAGACGCGATTCCAGATGCCGATCGTTTCATTATCGACCGCGCCAAACCGCGCCGCCATTTGGCTTTTGGGGCGGGGATTCATCGGTGCGTCGGGGATCGGCTCGCCGAGTTGCAATTACAGATCCTGTGGGAAGAAATATTGGCCCGGAAAATTGACATTGAAGTTGTCGGCGAACCCGAACGGCTCTATTCCAATTTCATCCGCGGTATCCGGACTTTGCCGGTAAGAATCGCAGCTTAGCAAATGTTCATGCAGACCTTCCGTCCCGCCACGCGGGAGATATACGCGTTCTCGGAACTAAGCCGGCAGTGGCGCTCGGTTTTGTATTGACCGTCGAAAATCCTAAAAGTTCGGCGATGCTGACGCGCTTTCGGCGAGGCTGCCCTACCGTGTCACAAAGCGAAGATTGACGTCGCCATAATAGGCATAGGCGAGGTAAGTCGGGTCGCCGGTCTTTAGAAAATCGCGGCGGGCGAATTGCAGGACCTCGGCCGCCTTGACGTCACCGTCTTTCAGTTTTGCATAGAGCCGCGTGTAGAACGCGTTGGAAAACCCGGCCGCGGCGGTATCAGAAAGTGGCCACAATCCGCCGATATAGCCACCGGCTCCGGTTTCCAGAACCGCCGGTGCCCAGCCATCGACAAAGTTCGCAACCCGTCGGGATTGCCCGATGTCGCAAGCATTCAGAAAAATGAACGGGTGATTTTTTGGCGCCGGTGGCGCGAGGCCCCGCCAGGATACGACATCGAGCTCAATATCCTCCAGGCGGATTGCATATTTCGGCGTGTCGTCGGTGCCGATGACGCCATGGCCTGAAAAATGGACGATCCCGCTGGGCAGTTCGGTGAAAAGCTTGCGCATCGCGGACAGTTTGCCGGACATCGCGCGATGACCAGGTAACTTCGCCAGTACGCTCATCTCCTGTGCCTGGTTGGGCAGAATGTCCTTGCCCTTGTAGCGCGGGGCGATGGTCACGAGTTCCTTCAGCAGCAATCGTTGCGGCGGTTTGTCCAACTGCGTGGTGTTTTCGCCAATGTGCCAGCGCGCCACCTTGTATTCGATGCCGAGAAAGTCGAGCTGCGTCTTGCCATCCTTTGAACGCGGCCGCATGAGCTCCCATGGAATGAGGGGATTGTTGCTGTATATCTGTATGGACGTGAAACGCGAGCCCAGTTTGTCCTTCAGTTTCCAAAACGCCGACTTGAAGGCATCCGGCGCAAAATACTTATAAACGAGTTGCCCGAAACCGCGCATCATCGGCACGGTCCGTTCGGCAAGCGGTAGGGAGGTTCTCGCGGTCAATTCCGTCAGCAGCCGATCGTATTGCGACGTCAGCCAATCCGCCATGTCATCCGGCGCGCGATAGGGCGCCACGGCGGGTTGCAGGTAGGGGGAATTGATAATGATTTGACCGGCGGGACCGTCTTCGCCCTTTGCGCCGTGCAAGATGTAAACGGTGAGTTGCGGCGGTTCCGCCGTTACCGCAATTGGAGCAGGCTTCGCTTGCGATGGGGCACTGATCAACGTGAACGTTGGCTGGCTTTGTTGTGCGCTCGCGCCGGGAGAATCTTTGTCGGAACGGCCCGGGGGAGGCGCGGTCGCGGTTTCGTTCACGATGGAAATTGGCTTGATCACTTTTGCCAGATAGGCACCCTTGTGCCACAACGTTGCATAAATCTTTCGCGCTTTCGTGGCGGTTTTGATCGGCCGTGCTGCCAGGGTAAAAAGGGCAGGCGTCGAATCGTCGTCTCGGGGCAGGGTGATTTTTTGCGTATTCTGCCCGGACGCCAGTTTGAACCCCGGTGCGGAAAGAATGACGTCGATTTCCCATTCATCGCCGGCAGGCAGCGGCAGCGACAAAGCGCCTTCCTTGGTTACCTTCGTCCCTTTGCTGGGCTTAATTTTTACCTCTGGCGTAATTTCATCGACAGTGAGCGAGACCTGGACCGCAAAGTTCTGACCGACCGGAACTTCGTCCGGTGACTCGATGGTGGGGAAACGGGTTACATCGGTGCGTTTGGGTTTTTGCTTGGTAATAGCAACTGCGCTGCCAAGCCGCACGTTTGAGTTCTTAGAGAGTACTGCAACGTTACCTTTTATATTCGTACCGCTTTTGCCTTTTAACGCAGCTCCGAAATTTCCGCCCGTGCTTAGTCCCTTTATCGGACTTGAGAATGTTGACTTTCCTTTGGCGCTCGCCGCGGGTTTTGCAGATTTGGCTGCTGCCGCCGTTGCGGGGCGCGCCGCCTTAAGTCGAGCCAAAGAATGCTGGCTTCTTTCTCGTTCCGCTCTTTTTCGGGCTGCTTCTCTTGCTGCTCTCTGTTGAGCCGAAGCGCGCTGGCTTTTTTCTGATCCTGGGCGTGCCAAAACTTGTTTTTGTCTCTCTGTCCGCCGTGAAGATTCGCGTTGGCGTTTCCGTGCTTCGGACGCCGCCGGTGTTTGTTTTTGTGCTTCCGCCGTGCGGTCATGGCTCAGGCTTGTGCCGCCTCTGGAGGCGCGGGACGTTGTCGTTGCGGCGGGGCGGCTTGATCGCGCAACCGCTGCGGGCGGAGCAGAGGAAAGTGGCACGCGATGGCGTAGCGTGCTCGCAGACCAGGGTTGCTGCGCCTGCCTGGAATCTCTTAGGACGGTTTGCGTTGTTTGACGAACAACCTGTTTGGCATCGATCCCCGGGCGCCCAATGTGTTTTGCGAGCGCGCGCGCGAAGAATCCGTTCGAGCCGGGTACGCCCTTTGGCCATTTTCCCGGACTGACACCAAACGCAATCAACTGATTTGTGCCGGGTTTCATGGGCTTCAAACCGCTGGCGTTGAAACGAGACGGTGGCGCGCTGGGATCGAGAATAAGGATGCGGGCACCGGATGCCCGTTTTGCGGCGAATCGGGATGCTGGAATACCAAATCGTTTCAATGCGGCCGCGGACCGCAAGTCGATGCCCAAAGGCAGCAAATAGTTCCGCTTGTCCAACTGCACGACGAGCCCCGCGAAATAGACAAGAGAAAGGGATGCGGACTTCGATTTGCGCTCGAACGCTTTGATAGCGGATTGAAGTTCTTTTGCGTCCGCGTTCAGTACCTGGGTGACGTCGAACCCTATTTTCTGGAGCCTGCGGGCTATCAAACGGGCATCGTTCACGGGCGTGGCAAGCTTGTGCTTGGGATAGGCTGAATTGCCGATTACCAGCGCGCGTTTGCCGGCTGCAAAGGTCGACTGCGGCACAATCAATAGAGCTACTGCGATCAGCATGGCTGCAATACTGAAGTTTACGTAGGGTTTCAAATACTTCGCCCCGGCTGACTTTGATTATAACGCTGTCCCCGAAACTATAGCGTACTCCATTCATTTCAGAGGTATTTTTTGAAGCCAGTATGAACCTTACTGTGAATATTCAACATCGCTAGCGCTTGATCATGGAATGTGGAGAATGGGAACGTCTCCTGCCACATCTCTGAAACCCACCGCTAAAAACACTATGGTTGACCCCTTATCTCTTTCGATCGCCGCTGCGGCGGCCATCGTCGGCGGCGCGGTTCGTGGCTATGCGGGGTTTGCCGGGCCGATGATCATGCTGCCGGCGATGACAATTCTGTTTGGCCCGGTTTCCGCGGTGACCACGGTTTTACTGGTCGATCTCGTCGGTAATTTGGTTCTGGTGCCGAGCTCGGCACGGGATGTATCCTGGCGGGTTGCGATACCGCTTATTCTAGGGTCCGTCGTCTGTATGCCATTCGGCGGCTATCTTTTGCTGGTCGCAGATCCCTCAATTATGAAGCAGGCGATCATTTACGCCATCATTGCCATTTCGATGGTTATGCTCTTCGGCTGGCGATATCAGCGTGCCCTGGGGCGCGGTGCGCTGTTCGGTGTCGGCGTAATTTCAGGCGGCTTTCTTAGCGCGGCCTATATCGGCGCAATCGCTCCAATATTCCTTTATGCAGGGCCGGAACCGGCGTCGAACAGCCGCGCGAATACAATCATGTGGGCCTTCGTCAGTTCAGCGATCCTGTGTGTGGGGTTTGTCGTCGGCGGTGTGATAACAGAAACGGAACTTCTGCGCGCGGCCATCTTGGCACCGTTCTATTTGGCCGCAATCTTCGCCGGCAGCCGCCTTTATCTCGGCATCGATGAGACGCTGTTTCGCCGCACTGTTTTGCTCATACTGATCGGTGGCTCCATTGTGGGGATAGCCTTTTTCTAGGCCGCTCTTTAAATTCCGCGCGCTAGCGATGCGAAAACAGATGGGGATTTCATCATGGCAACGACGATCACGGACCTGGATGTATTTATTCTCCGAGGCCCGGAGACCGAACGCCCGCATTGGGTCAGCCATTTCATCGTGCCATCGGCGAATGAAGTCTTGGTTCGGCTGCGCACCAACGACGGTATCGAAGGCTTCGGACTCGCGACGAGCTATTCTAGCGCCGAACCTATTCTGGACGTATTTCGTAGCGGGATTGGCGACCGCATTATCGGTCAGAGCCCGCTGGCACCGGAGCGTATATACGAAGACCTGTTTTCACTGACCTCTACACGCACCGCCCATGAAAAGGGCTGGGGCCGAGAGGCTTTGATACGGATCTCCGCTGCCGTCGATGTGGCTTGCTGGGATATTATGGGCAAGGCGGCGGGACTGCCCCTGTATCAGCTGTTTGGCGGCTATCGCGACAAGGTGCCGTGTTACGTCACCTGCGCCTATTACCGCGACGGCAAGGATCTGGTCGAG
>JAJFJB010000388.1 GCA_021774435.1 Alphaproteobacteria bacterium | reverse complement strand
CACCGCCATCTTGGCGTACCAGACGCTGAGTGGCGCCCGCGAGGCGTAGGCCTCCGCGCGGCTCATGGCCTCGTCCATGACCTTGTTGGGATCGACGACACGGCTGACCAGGCCAATTTGCAAAGCGGTTTCAGCATCGATGAAATCGGCACTGAACAACATGTCTTTTGCCCATTCCATGCCGACTACGCGAGGCAAGCGCTGTGTACCACCAGCGCCGGCGACCGAACCGATTTTCGAACTGGTGACGCCGAACTGCGCGCCAGTACCGGCGATACGAATGTCGCAAGCAAGCGCCACTTCCAGTCCGCCGGTCAGGCAGAAACCGTTGATCGCGGCGATGACCGGCTTACGCGAGCGTTCGATAGCGCGGTTGCAGTGATCGAAATAGCTCAGCATCGTGTGTGTACTGGGCAGATCTTTTGCCTCCAGCGCGCTCTTCAGATCGGCGCCGGTGGAAAAGAATTTTTCTGTGCCGGTCAGGATAACCGCGCGGCAGTCATCGTCGTGATCCAGCTCTCGGACCTTGTCGCCGATTGCCAGCAGCAGCTCATTGCTGAGCGCATTGTACTTGTCGTGACGGTTCATGGTCAGCACCATCGCGACGCCACGCCGTTCGGATAACAGAATATCGGACATTTGTTCCTCCCTTACCCGACCATCGCGAAGCCGCCATTGACGCTCAACACCTGCCCAGTGATGTGGCGCGCGGCATCCGACGTAATAAATAGGACGGCATTGGTGATGTCTTCCATCTCACCGATGCGGCGGATCGGGTATAGCCGCATGACTTTTGCTTCGCGTGCTTTCCAGGCTTCGTCGCCCAGTTTCTTGCGCAACCCTTCCTGCAGGCCGATCCGCATTGGGGAATTCGTCGCGCCGGGAGAAACCACATTGACGTTCACATTGTGGCGCCCGACTTCCTTGGCGATCGATTTGGTGAAAGAGATCACGCCGCCCTTTGCGGCTGAATAGTTGACCTCGCGTTCCTGACCGACACGCGCGGCATCCGTCGCGATATTCACGATCTTCCCGTAGCCGCGTTCGATCATGCCCGGCAGCACGGTGCGGGAACAGTTCATGGTACCGAACAGTATTACGCGAATTTCCCGGTCACAGGCGTCAGGGTCGGTTTCCAAATATAACGTATGCTCCGTCAGCAAGGCTGCGTTATTGACCAGAATGTCGATGCCGCCCAATGCCGCTTCGGCCGACGCGACCATATCGCCGACTGTCGCCAAATCGGTGATATCCGCGGTGGCGTCATGCGCCGTGCCACCGGCGTCCGTCACCATTTTAACCGTTTCGGCAACGGCCTCGCCATTGATATCGTTGATGGCGACCTTTGCACCTTCTTTGGCATATCCAAGCGCCATATGTTGGCCCATGCCAGAGCCGGCTCCGGTAATCAGCACATTCTTGCCGTTTAAATCGAGATCCATTCACCTGCCTCTTGTTCTGGTTATTATTTAACGCATGGTGCGCGTTCGACAGCCGGGGAGGGGGCCGTTTATAAACGTTAGCATTGCGCCAAGCCTCTAAACAAGGCGACCCCGGGACCTATAAGTGATGACTTCTGCTCTTTTTTCTCCTTTCTCGTTGCGCGGACTAACCATCGAAAACCGTATCGTCGTTGGCCCGATGGATCAGTACAGCGCGACCGATGGCAATGCCGGCGATTGGCATTTGATGCACCTTGGTAAATTCGCGGTTTCCGGCGCGGGGCTGATTATTACGGAGTCGGCTGCGGTAGAGGAAAGGGGGCGCATTACACATGGCTGTCTCGGTCTCTATTCCGATGAAAACGAGGCCGCTCTCGACAGGGTCGTTCGGTTCTGCCGAGAGAACGGGACGGCAAAGCTGGGCGTGCAGCTGGCCCATTCCGGGCGCAAAGGCTCGGTTTTGATGCCGTGGGAAGGACGTGCCGCGCCGCTGACTGCTGAACAAGGCGCGTGGATGACAAATGGCTGTGCGGGTCAACCGCGCGCCGACGGTTGGCCGGTACCGGAGCCTTTGAATCGAGAAGGATTGATTCGGGTCCGCGATGCCCATGTGGCGGCGGTAAAGCGGGCGGCGCGGATCGGTTTCGATCTCGTTGAACTCGTGATGGCGCACGGTTATTTGCTACAGGAATTTCTATCGCCAATTAGCAATTTTCGGAATGACGAATTTGGCGGGGACATTACAGGGCGAATGCGGTTCCCGCTGGAGGTTTTTGACGCCATGCGTGCTGCATGGCCGGCGGACAAGCCGCTCGGTGTGCGCGTCTCGGCGACTGATTGGGTCGATGGCGGCTGGTCATTGGAAGATACGGTTATATTGGCAAGGGAACTCAAATTGCGCGGCTGCGACTATATGGCGGTTTCCAGCGGCGGTCTTTCGTTGGATCAAAAAATCCCGGTAGGCGAGGGGCATCAAGTCGAATTCTCCGCAAGCGTAAAATCCGAAACGGCGATGCCGACGATGACGATGGGCATGATCGAAGATCCGCTCCATGCTGAGCGAATTATTACCGGGGGCGAGGCGGACTATGTCGCTCTCGCACGTGTGATGCTGAGTGACCCGCATTGGGCCTGGCGCGCGGCGGCGGAACTCGATATGGAAATAGCCTACCCACCACAATATCTAAGAGGCTATTTGTCGCGTTGGCACCGCGCCAAACGCGCAGGAAAATAGAGCCAGCACGTCTTGGAGGTTTGAGGATGTCTTTACGTTTGCCGGCAGTTTGCAGTTTTGTCGCCATCTTGACGCTAACGGCTAGCGCCTTTGCGGCGGATAAGCCGAATTGGCGCGACGGTCGCAAGGTCTTTAAGCAATGCGGCAGCTGCCATACGTTCAAATCGGGAGAGCATCGCTTTGGTCCCTCTCTGTCGGGGTTTTACGGCCGCAAAGCCGGTACGGCACCCGACTTTACGTACTCCGAAGGCATGAAAGCGAAGAATGCGGAAGGCCTGGTTTGGGGAACGGAATCCCTGAACACGTTTTTGACGTCGCCGAAAGCTTTTGTTCGCAAGACGAAGATGAGTTTCAAGGGGTTGGCATCGGAAAAGGACCGTCGCAACGTTATTGCCTACATTAAGCGCCGCTCGAAGCGATAAGCCGAGTTAGTGAAAGGTCGTAATACGAGCGGCAAGGTCGGCGATGATATTCGTGAGAGGCGCTGTTGTGCCGCTATTGTAAATTGCGAAGAATGGTGTTGGCTCAACGGGGGGTGCGGTTTGCAGCGGGATAAGTTGCCCTTCGCCCTGCGTACCCTTGCGGTAGGTCCGAGGCAGCAATCCGACGCCTAAGCCGGCGCGCGCTAAACTGGCGCACGCGCTAAGGCTATTACATACATTCACCTGTTTCGGCTTTGTCGCGCCCGATTTGAACCAATTGTCCATGAGATGGTGTAGGACGGATGCTTTGCTCATCGTGAGAACCGGGCACTGCGCGAGATCGTCGGGCGAGAGAATATTTCCTTCGAGCTTTAACGTAGGGCTGGCCATCCACACGAACTGTTCGTGACCGAGCGGCCGGTAAATCATGTCGGGTTCCGCTGTTTCCAATGCGGCGGTGAGCAGAATGTCCAGAGTGCCGGAGCGGAGTTGGGCCGTCATTTCCTCAAGCAAGCCGATATCGAGTTCCACGACAACATTGGGATATTGGTCGTTCAACTGCGCGACGAGGTCGGGAAGCCAGGTCAGTGCGACATGCTCGCCGACGCCGATCTTTACCGATCCCGAAAGAAGGGTCGGATCGCCGATGCGGTGGTGGATTTGCTTGGTCAGGTTCACGATTTCGTCAGCATAGGTGACGAGGTCGCGTCCTTTAGCGGTCAGCCGGGCGGGCCGGTGCCGTCGGTCGACAAGGGCGACACCGAGTTCTTTTTCAAGCTCGGACAGTCGCATTGAAACGGCGGATTGCGTGGCGTTCAAATGCGCTGCAACGTCACTCAAGCTGCCGAGGCGAGCGATGTGCAGAAAGGTTTCTAGTTGCTGAAGGTTCATATTGATTCAAAATAAATGATACTAATTATAAATTAACATAACTTGACGTGATATTAAATGTGCTTCTTCATTTCCCTTGAAGTGGTGTGCGCCGATATCAGGGGCGAGACTCAAACAGGGTAGATCAGCAATGGCAGCGGAACTGGTGCGTCAAATAACGGATGAGGAAATACGCCAATTCGACGAAGACGGTGTCGTGCATCTAAAAGGTTTCTTCGATCAGAACTGGGTCGAAATGTTGCGCGAGCGGGTGGAGGCTGTAAAAGCGAACCCAGGCCGGTTGTCGCACGAATTGCAGAAAGGTGCGGACCCGGGCGAGTTCTTTACCGATACGTTCATGTGGCATCAGCATGATGGGTTTCGGGATTTCATATACGATTCCCCGGCGGCCGCGCTCGTAGCTCAGGTCATGCGATCGTCAAAGATCAACATCGTATTCGATCAGTTTCTGATTAAGGAACCTAATACGAATGAGCCGACGGTCTGGCACCACGATCTTACCTACTGGCCCATTCGCGGCAGTCAGGTATGCACGCTGTGGCTGGCACTCGACGAGGTAACTGAGGATACGGGTTCTATGGAATTCGTGAAGGGGTCGCACCGTTGGGGCCAGCGCTTTCATCCCGTCGCTTTCGTCGATCCGACAAAATACAAAACCGATGAGCCCGCGGTGCCGGATATTGATTCGATGCGCGATGAGTTGGAATTCGCGCGATTCGATTATGAGGCTGGCGACTGCACGGTTCATCATGGTCTGCTGGTACATGCGGCCGGTGGGAACAGGAGCCGTGACCGCCGCCGCCGCGCCTATGTGACGCGGTGGGCCGGGCAAGACGTCGTTTACGATCCAAGGCCGAACATTCAGGAAATGCTGTGGGAACCGGGCATATCGCCGGGCGCTCCGCTCGATAGCGACCTGTGGCCAACCGTTTATCCGAAAGGAGCCAACTAATGGAAAAGAGCAACGGGCGGCTGCTAACCGAACAGGAAATTCGCACATATGAGGAGGACGGCATAGTTCTTTTGAAAGGCATGTTCGACGCCGATTGGGTTGATCGCCTTCGGGCGCTTGTCGATGAGGATATGGCGAAGCCGGGCAAGCTGTGCCAGGAGCTGACGCA
This sequence comes from Alphaproteobacteria bacterium, assembly GCA_021774435.1. Taxonomy (GTDB): domain Bacteria; phylum Pseudomonadota; class Alphaproteobacteria; order UBA8366. The sequence continues at coordinate 14,763 of JAJFJB010000388.1, read as the reverse complement.
GGAAGGCAATCCAGGCCGCTTCTTCTTCGATACCTTCATGTGGACCTATAACGACGGATTCAAAGAGGCAGTGTTCAAATCCCCGGCGGCTCAAATTGCCGCGTCGGCAATGCGCTCGGATAAGGTGAATATCTTCTTTGATCAACTTCTGATCAAGGAACCCGGCACGACGGAACGGACGCCTTGGCATCACGATATGCCGTACTGGCCGGTCATCGGTAGCCAAGTTTGTACGGTATGGGTTGCCCTGGATGCGGTCACGGCCGAATCCGGTTCGGTCGAATATGTAAAAGGATCGCATAAGTGGGGCCAACGATACCGTGCCGATGCCTTCGCCGGCGATGGCCGTTACAAGGAAGACCTGCCCAAGGTGCCTGACATCGATACGATGCGGGACGAGGTTGAAATGTTGCAGTTCGAATTCGAACCGGGCGATTGCACAGTGCATCACGCCCTGTTGGTACATGGCGCGCCGGGTAATGCACGATCTGATTCGCGCCGACGGGCCTATGTTACGCGCTGGGCCGGCGCGGACGCGACATATCATCCACGCGAAAACATTCAGCAAATGATGTGGGAACCCACGGCCGAACCGGGTGGCCCGTTGGACAGTGAGCTGTGGCCCGTAGTGATCGGCGCGGAGGCCTCCGCCTCCTAATCCTTAAGAGCCCTCGATCCCTTGCAATTTCTTGCTGTCAGGGACGCGGTTCGATTGCGTCTTCTAATTCGTCAGGCCTGAGACCAAAGGGCGGTGTAGTCGAGAAAAAGAACTTGGGGCGCCGCCACCAGAGCATGGAAGTAACGAGACGCCACCACCACCAGTTCCACCACGGTATCGGTGGATCGAAGTTGGGCTTTTCTTCGCCCGGCGGCAAATGAACGAGGGTGAGCTTGATATCATGTTGCGGGTTCCCGTTCGCATCGTTCCCTGCGGGATCCACGCGGACCTGTATGAAGTCATTATGTTGGCCGTGCACGGTGGAGTCGGAACTCGGCATCGCGAGTTGGGGATCCAACATTGATCCCACGCGGGGCAACCAGTTTGCCATATTCTCCGGTGGGTGCGGATGAACTTGGTGGATTCCCCAACCAAACGCGGAGTCGGGATTGGCCGGGCGCGGCAGCTGCAAAAAGGCGAACTGCAGATCCCAAGTCCAGGACCCGCCGCCGAGCTGGCACCAGATGAATCCCGGCCCTGTATAGGGCAGTCCAATGCGGACGATCGAACGATGGTACAATGGCAAATCGATAACAACGCGTGAGAAATGCAGCATTATGCTTCTCCCTATTGATCGAATGGTTGTTAAACCTGCTTATGCCCCTCCCGGTTGTCGCCAAGCGCTGATGGCGCTGACTTAATCCTTATCCCGCCACGATCTCCCGAATTGCGGCCATCTGATCGTCGTCGCCGAAGCCTCGTAGGAGATCGTAGAGCGTTTCTGTCTTATCGCCGAGAACGGGTTCGGCAAGTGGGAAAAACTTGCCGCGCATGTCATCCCAACTCATCGGATTGCCGGGATTGCCCAATGCCAATTTGGTTTCATGGTCGAGCACCGTCCCGTCGGCGAGACGCAGACTAAAGTTTGCTGCCGTCATATGCATGTCTGGTGCGGGTGTCAGCGTGACCTTATCCAGCAGGCTGCGAACTTCCGGATCGGCAACGCGCTCTTCAGCAAAGTCCTGCGCGGTTACGACATGGCCAGTAAGACCGAGGGCCGCGCAATAGGCTGTGCTGAATTTGCCTTCGAGGCCGGACTGCGGTTGCGGCTTGCCGGCCAGCTGGATGCAGATCGGATTCACCTCGACCTTGATTTCGGCAATGTCCTTGCCTTGCGCCGCTTCGGCCAAGGCGCGGGCCGCGTCGATCACCGGATGGGTCAGCAGGCAGGACGCGTAAGGCTTCAATGTGTTTCGGGTGATTTCCATGCTGCCGTCGAAGTCGAGCAAGGCAGGCGCCTTGCTGCCGTCCTGCACATAGGCGCTGGCAAATCCTCCCTCCGCCTCGATGAGGTTCTGTGCCGCTTCGAAACCTTCCTTCGCCAATTCCGCGGCGAGGATACCGTTCATCGCGGCCTTTCCGGCATGGAAGGGTTTCGACATGGTGCCGAAGGAGGCGGTGAGGCCGGCAGCTTGTGTCGCCGCCGCACCTAACGCGTTGCGGATACCTTCTTCGTTGAGGCCGAGCAGGACTGCCGCAGCGGTCGCCGCTGCAAAGCAGCCGAATAGGCCCGTGGAATGAAAGCCGCGCTCATTGACGGTGTGGCCTAATCCGCCGCCCAATCGTGCGCCAACTTCGAAACCGGTGATGAAGGCGCCCAAAATATCCCGGTCGGAGGCACCGATATGCTGACCGATGGCGAGCGCCGTGGCCCAGGTCGGGTTGCCGAGATGAGCGACGGCGCCGACATGGGTATCGTCGTAATCCAGACAATGGCCGAGCGTCGCATTGACCAGCGCCGCTACCGCCGGTGCGGAGCTGCCGCCCAGCAGGATCTGCGCATTGCCAGTCGCACCCCAATTGCCCGCAACCCGGCGCGCGGCCTGGCCGGCACCTTCATTATGCGCGCCAAGCGCGACGCCGACCGTGTCGACCAGCGCCATGCGCGCGGATTCAACGACGTCGGCGGGATAGTTCCGGCCTTGTGCGGTGCTGATGAAATGGGCTGCTGCGTCTGCGTTCGGGGTTTGGATCGTCGTCATGATACCGCTCCTTTGTCTTGCAATGCCGCGCGCTCGCTCTCCGAATAGCCGAGCTCGGCCAGTATATCCTCATTATTATCGCCGAGTCCCGGGGCCGGCGTGCGCGTGTCCTTTGTCAAACCGGTTCGGTCCAGCGGATTGGTGAGATGGGGAATACGGCCATCGGTTGGATGGTCGATATATTCCACGAGGCCGCGCTGCGCGACATTGTCCGAGGCCAATGCTTCATCCGGCGTGTTGATGGCGCAGACGGGGATCTGTTCCGATTCCATCTTGGCAAGTAAGCTGTCGCGCGTATGGGTCTTGCAATAGGCGGCAATCGCCTCGCGATAGATCGGCGCGCGGTCGCCATGGGTGGTATGGCGGTCTTCCGGCCCTTCATCCGCGTGAATAAGGTCTGGCCGTTCGATGAAGTTACAGAATTGCTGCCATTGCACCGCTTCCAGTAGGGAGACCGCGACCGGTTTGCCGTCGCCACAGAGATAGGTCGCGTAGCGTGGGTTGGCGCCCCAGGGCTGCATCCCAGGCTCGCCGGTGTAACCGGCCAAGCGGGACATGCCGCCCGTGAGGACGATGTTGCACATGTAAAAAAGACAATCGAACATCGACAGGTCGATATAGCAGCCTTCGCCGGTCTGTTGTTTGCGCATCAGGGCGGCGAGGATTGCAGTTGGCGCCATGGCACCACCGGCATAGTCGGCGGCCTGAAAGCCCGGGACCGGCGGCAGCGGCTCCCGGTCGACGGACATGCCCATCAGCCCGGTCATCGACTGAATGACAAGATCGTGGCCGGGTACACGCGAAAGAGGGCCGTCCTGGCCGTAGCCGGTAATCGCGCAATAGACAATGGCTTCGTTCAGGGTGCGTGCGCGTTCGTAATGCACATCCAGTTTCTTTGCGACGCCTGTACGGAAGGATTCGACGATGACGTCAGACCTCTCGATCAAACGGTGCGCAACGGCGCGGCCTTCTTCATTGGTGAGGTCGATCACGATACTGCGCTTGTTCGAATTCACGCTGTTGTAATAGACGCCACCCTCTTTGTAGTTCGGCGGATTGTGGCGGGAATAGTCGCCGACACCAGGCTGTTCGACTTTGATCACGTCCGCGCCGAGGTCGGCCAGCAGTTGCGTAGCCCAGGGGCCCGGCAGCAAGCGGCTGAAATCGACGACGCGGACGCCGGAAAGGACTTTGTTAGAGGAATTGTTCTGTTGCGCGGTCATCAATGATCCTGAGATTGTAGTGTCGAGAAAAAAGTTACTGTTCTATGCGCGACAATACAAAATCGAACACGCTTGCACACGCTCGCGTTGATTGCAGAAACGAAGTGAGGAAGATCGATGGGTGAGGTTGAATCTTTGATTATCGAACGGCGTGGGCCGGTGTTGTGGATGACCGTAAACCGCCCGGAACGCCGGAATGCGTATACGGGAGACCTCTTCCGCCGCATGATTGCAGTGTTGGCCGACGCGGAAAATGACTCTGCTGTGCTGGCCGTAGTGCTCACCGGCGCGGGGGATCTGGCATTTTCGACCGGCGCGGATTTGAAACCCGATACGGAATACAGCCCCTTGAAAATGGGCGAGGGGGAGCTCGTGCATCCCGCGGTCGCTTATTTCCGTGCCGCGGAGGTCTTTACCAAGCCGTTGATTGCGCGGGTTAATGGCGATGCCATGGCGGGCGGAATGGGCGTGCTTTCCATGTGCGACCTCGCCGTGGCCGCGGACCATGCGCGGTTCGCACTGCCGGAAGTGCGGATTGGTCTCTTTCCAACGCTGATCGTCGCTTCGCTACGCCGCCTCGTGCCGCGCCGCGTCATTATGGAAATGGCGCTGACCGGTGGCTTTTTCGATGCGGCGTTCGCGAAGGAAGTCGGGCTCGTTAACTACGTCGTACCCACGGCTGAACTGGATGGGAAAGTAGAATGGCTTGTCGGCCGCATCACCGACAAATCGCCGACCGCGGTTCGGCGCGGCAAACACGCGATGCATCATATGTGGGAAATGACGCTCGATGGCTCGTTCGCATTCGGTCAGGACGAATTGACCCATCTTTTTAATTCGGCGGATCACAAGGAAGGCGTTGCCGCCTTCAACGAGAAACGCAAACCCGCATGGCCGAGCTTGGCTTGAACCATCCTGTCTTGACAGTGACAGCGGTGCGTGAACACCATCTTACAGAACAATTGGCTCATCAACGGAGGATATCATGGCAAAGCTTCGGCATATCGCCGTTACGGTTCCCGACATGGAAGTAGCGGCGCAGTTCTACGAAAAGACGTTTGAGATGGAGCGTGTGTTCGAGTCCGGCATCGTGATCATGCTCTCCGACGGAACGATCAGCTTGGCAATTCTGAAGTTCAAGACGGATGAGCAGGCGGGTGACGAGCGTGGCAAGGAATTCCACGGCCTGCATCATATGGGATTCGTCGTCGACGACATCGCCCAGTCCAGTGAGGCGATCGAGGAGAATGGCGGGCGTTACCATATGCGGCTTCCGGACTCGGCAGAAGGCGCGACGGAAATAAAATTTCGCGACCCCAACGGTGTGGTCTTCGATATCGTGACCAAGGATTACGCTGAGCGCGCCTGGGGCGCTAAGGTCTAATCCGACTTTTTCGGGCGAACAAGGAAACTGACCGATGACACTCAAAATTGGATATCTGCTCCCGACGCGGGAGCAGATTATGCAAGGGCGCCCGGAAGTAGCGCCAATGCTGACACTGGCGGAAAAGGCCGAGGCATTGGGGTTCGATTCGATTTGGGTCGGGGACTCATTGTTGGCGCGTCCTCGGCATGAACCGCTGTCGCTTCTGGCTGGTGTTGCGGGACGTGTAGGGCGCGTGGAGCTGGGGACGGCGGTTTTGCTGCCGGCGATGCGTAATCCGGTACTGTTGGCGCATCAGGTCGCGACGTTGGACCAGATCAGCGAAGGACGTTTTATCCTGGGTGTTGGTATAGCGGGGGACGTTCCCAATATCAGGGCCGAATTTCGCGCGGCTGGCGTGCCGTTCGAAAAACGCATTGGCCGTATGATGGAAGGCCTGCGGCTTTGCAAGGCCCTTTGGTCGGGAGAGCCCGTCGATTGGGACGGTCGATGGCATGTCGAGCAAGGCGTGCTTGGCCCGACGCCATATCGGGCCGGCGGACCGCCAATTTGGGGCGGTGGATCGGTTGAAGCGAGTCTTAAAAGAGCCGGCCGGTTCTGCGATGGCTGGTTCCCGACGGGGCCGGACGCCGCAGGGTGGCAGAAGCAGTGGTCCGAAGTTCAGGGCTACGCTGAAGAGGCCGGCCGCGCGAAGGAGGACGTGACGGGTGCGGTTTATCTGACGGTTTCAATCGATGACGACGCGGCGGCTGCTGATACGCGTATCAATGACTATCTTTCGCAATATTACGGTGTGCCCGCCGAGGTAATAAGGAAACGCCAAGCCTGTTATGCCGGACCGGAAGCAGAATTTGGCGAATGGCTGAAAGGCTACGCGGATGCGGGGGCCAGTCACCTCATGCTCCGCCTGGTTGGGGATCATGACACGCTGCTGGACGCGGTCGCAAGAGTTCGCGCGACAATCGGCTAAAAGTGATGATGTCGTGCAGTAAATTTGTTCGTGAGTGATGAGTGAGGAAATTATGGCGGAAATGGATTTCGACGTTGTTGTCGTTGGTGCGGGTAATGCAGCGCTTTGTGCGGCACTTGCAGCCTATGAAGGTGGTGCGAAAGTGCTGGTACTGGAAAAGGCATCCGAGGACGAGAAGGGTGGCAATTCCTATTTTACCGCCGGCGGTTTCCGTTTCGCTCATGAGGGATTGGAGGATGTTTGCGAGGACGTTCTCGTCGACCTGTCCGATGCGGAGCGCGACCAGATCGTGCTGCCGTCGCATGACCGCCAATATTTCTACGAACAGCTGATGAAGGTCACGCACCACCAGTGCGATGAGACGATGGCGTGGCGATTAATCGATGATTCAAGGCCGACGATGGGGTGGCTGCGTGGCCACGGTGTGCGCTTTATCCCCATGTTCGGACGTCAGTCCTACCTCGTCGATGGCAAGCATGTCTTTTACGGCGGCGTGAATATCGAGGCCGTTGGCGGTGGGCAAGGTCTGGTGGAATTCGAACTTGCGAGGCTTGAAAAGCTCGGCATCGAGATTCGCTACGAAACCGGCGCGACCAAGCTGCTGCAGGACAAGCGCTGCAACGTTACCGGCGTGCAGGTGCGAAGTCCGAATGGGTATGAGGAGATCACGGCACGGTCGGTTGTCCTCGCCTGTGGCGGGTTTGAAGCCAATCCGGAAATGCGCGTGCGCTACCTCGGTCCAGGCTGGGATCTGTGCCGTGTGAGGGGTACCCGGCACAACAAGGGTGAGGGTATCCAGATGGCACTTGATATCGGCGCGCAGGCGTTTGGCAACTGGTCCGGGTGCCATTCGGTCGGTTGGGATATCAGCGCGCCACCTTATGGCGACCGCGTGGTCCTCGACAATTTCCAGAAACATTCCTATCCGCTCGGCATCATGGTCAATCTAGAGGGCGACCGCTTTGTCGATGAAGGTGAGGATTTGCGCAATCTGACCTATGTCCGGTTTGGCCGCGAAATTATGGCCCAGCCGCACCGGACCTGTGTGCAAATTTTCGATCAGAAGACAATCGACATGCTGCGTGACGAATACCGCATCCACCAGGTCACCAAGGTGGAGTCGGATACGATTGAAGGACTGGCGGAGGAACTGGAAATCGATCCCGCCGCCTTGGCGAAGACAGTGTCGGAGTATAACGCGGCGTGTCAGCCCGGCGACTACAACCCCGCCATTCTGGACGGCGTAACGACGAAAGGCATCACACCGGCGAAAACCAACTGGGCCCTGCCGATCGACAAGCCGCCCTATGCCGGCTTTATCACAACGACGGGGATCACTTTTACCTTCGGCGGCTTGCGCATCAATGACGAAGGCGCAGTGCAGGATGTAAGCGAGCGAAGCATACCTGGGTTATATGCCGCCGGTGAACTGGTCGGCGGTTTGTTCTACGGGAACTACCCCGGCGGCAGTGGATTGATGGCCGGTTCTGTCTTTGGAAAACTCGCCGGCACGAGCGCTGCAAAATTTGCGGTTGGCAACGCTTAAAATACGAAGCGCCGGAAAAAAACGGCGGCAAGTCCGTTGATTTGAATCAAGGTTTCTTAGCCAGTTTTGTGCACTCTGTATGCGTGCTGGCGCGATCTATTTTGCGCGCCTTACCCGCAAGAATTGGTTATTGGACGAGGAGACCGGAACGATGGCCGCAAAAGAGAAATCGAACAAAGAGAAACAAGTCAGTAAATCCAAACCCTCGAAAGGCGAAGTCATGCATCCGCTGAATACCCTGCAGCGGGAAATCGACGCCGTGTTCGACCGATTTGGATCGGGTAGCCCATTTGGCGATTGGCTGATACCGTTTGAAAAGAAAACCGGATTTGGTCTGCCGTCCGGGTTTGCAAAAGCCGGAATTGCGACAAAAAGCGATATAGTCGAGGGCGAAAAATCCTATGACATCACGGTCGAGCTGCCGGGTGTTTCCGAAAAAGACATCTCGGTGACTGTCGACGAAGGCGTACTGTCGATCAAGGGAGAGAAGCGCTCGGAAGAAAAGAAGGAAGAAGATAATTTTTTTCTGCAAGAACGCGGTTACGGATCGTTCCAACGGTCATTCAGGCTTCCTGACGACGTCGACGCAAATAAGATCGCGGCAAATCACAAGAATGGCATCCTGACCGTATCCCTGCCGAGAAACAAGGAAGCAAAACCGAAAGGGCGGCAGATTTCGATCGGTTCCAAATAAACGTTGCTTTGCGTGCGACCGTTACCCGCGCCGCTGCTTCGTTGTTCGGTAGAGTGCCGTATGATGAGATGTGCTCTATCGTTGAATAGGACGAGCAACGCGCGGAAGGACGGCTATGTCACTGACGAAAATACTCGAAGATAACGCCCTATGCCGGCTGCTTGGCATTCAATATCCAGTTTGCCAGGCGGGGATGTATTCTGTTGCCTATGGGAGGTTGGCGGCTGCAGTTTCGAATGCCGGCGGTCTTGGCGTGATCGGGTCCGCGTTCATGGACCCGGAAGATTTGCGCCGGGAAATCCAACTGGTGAAAAACGAAACGGATAAGCCCTACGGCGTCGATATTCTGTTTGCGGAAGTGCGTGGCGACGATGCGACGTCAAGCGGCTACACGCAGGAAGTCGAAGAGCATATCGAAGTAACCTTCGAGGAGGGCGCGAACGTTATCGTCTCGGGCCTGGGTAATCCCGCCCCAATTGTCCCGCGCGCGCACGCGGCGGGCATGAAAGTGATATCCCTGATTGGTACTTCGCGGCAGGCGCGCAAGGTCGAGGCCGCCGGGGTCGATGCGGTGATTGCCTCAGGACATGAGGGCGGCGGGCATGTCGGCCGGGTTGGGACACTGCCGCTCGTCGCCAAGGTTGTTGACAGCGTGACCATTCCCGTTCTTGCCGCGGGTGGCATTTCCGATGGACGAGGGCTCGTCGCGGCGCTTGCATTGGGGGCGCAGGGTGTTTGGATGGGTACGCGCTTCATCGCGACGGAAGAGGCGCGCGGTCATTTCAACTACAAGCAAAAAATTGTCGATATCGACGAAGACGGCACGATCGTCACGCGCGGGCATTCGGGCAAGACGGCGCGCATCATCCGAAATAAGTTCACCGATTATTGGGCTTCTCGTGAAGCGGAAATAAAACCGTTTCCCTATCAACTCCGCGAAGTTGGAGAACCGGCTTCTGTTCTAGGACGGATGGAGGGAGATGCCGAAAACGGCGTCCTTGCGGCAGGGCAGGGATCTGGTGTGATCGATACCATTCCGCCCGCCGGTGAGGTCGTCCGCCAAATTATGAGCGAAGCGCGAAGCGTTTTGGAACACTGGTCCTGATCCCGATTATCGCGTTTACGCGAAAACCTTGCGGTCCGTTAGGGTGCGGGCGTTTTGATCCAATTCACGATGTCGCGAACGACAATTTCTTCAATACCGTTGAACCCGTGATAGTGCGCGGCCCGGCAAGGGTTCCCGAGCGGAAGCCCGCCGCGATACATAAGAGTCTTTAACGGTTTTGCGGCGGAAAGCCGGTCGGTAAGGTTGGGTATTTCGCCCGGCGGCGTGACGAAGCACCCGTCGTCTTCATGATGTGCGATGAGTACTGGAACCGTGATTTGGTCCAGCGCGTAATTGAAAAGATGATCGCCCTTTTCGTTGAAGGTCAGCATTGAAGCCGTCAGGACGATACCGTCCGGACGGTGTGCTGTAAGTTTCGCTGCGGCACTGGCGACGGAGTTCGTTCCCCGGCTCGTGCCGATGAGCCAAACGGGTAAATTAAAAATCTTTCTGAGGTGGGCTGTCACGGCGCCGATATCGGCTGCGTGCTCCGGTGAACCTCGGAAACCGTGACGCAGATCACGGGGATGATCCGTCGGGGCATCGATGATCGCCGTCGTAAATCCCATTCGTTGAAAGAATGGTCGGCTGCGGATGAGGAAGTTTCCGTTGCCCCATCCGATCTCACCGCGCTCTGACAGTTTCATGCTGCCCTTCCCACCGGCAAAGAGGACAGCGACAGCAATTGGTCTGGGTACGGTTTCGACCAGTAGCCGCGTTCGCTCTCCTCGCGATCGAACATCATGCACCTCGATGGTACGAACCGGACCGGATGCCGTTTTCGTCATCACCACGCCATCTCGTGCAATGATGCGAACCACCGCTGTATCTTCCGAGTTGGCCGTCTGACTGGCCGTGCTGACCATCAAGCCAGCCAGAAACGCGAGGCCCGGATAACGAAATGCGCGGAAAAAGCAGCGTCGCGCGGTCAGGATTTGCTCTCCGCATACCATGCGCGTCGGACGTCGTTGCATTCATCGAGTTTGATATCTGTGACAACATCGAGGGAGCACCCCGTCAATTCCAGCAGCGCTTCGACGCTATATCCGCCGTAGTCACGTGGTGCGGTGCCGCGGAAATCAGCATGCCGGGATCCCATGACAAGGCCTTCACACCCCGCAGCTTCGATCGCCCAGCAGCACATGGGGCAGGGTTCCATCGAAGTATAGCAAACCGCGCCCGAAAGGTCCGTCGAATTGATGTTGCGGCAAGCGTCGCGAATAGCGTCGACTTCCGCATGTGCCGTGGGGTCTATATCCGAATTAACGCGATTGCGGCCGACGCCGATAATCTCGCCATTCCTGACGATGACCGATCCGACTGGCGGGTTCCCTTCCGTGGCGCCCTTGCGGCCTTCTTCCAGTGCGATATCCATAAACTTCTCATGATCTGCCGTCATCGTCCTCTCCAAATCCGTTTTGGACCGTAGTTCAATTTCTTCAGTGAAACCTGATCGTTGGTTCCAAGCAAGAACCCATTCACTGTTTGCTATGAAGCAAGTGGGCAATTCAGCTATGGTCGCACGAGAACAAGCGGGTAAGAGGGTATAGCGATCGATACTGAACTTAAGGATATTACTGAAAAGGTGTTGTCATTTTGGTTCGGCGACGAGCCTGAAACCAAACGCGCGGTCTGGTATCGGAAGGATGCCGATTTCGACGCTGAAATAGCGATCCGTTTTGGGGACGCCTATAACGCCGCTGCTGCGGGAAAATTGGCAGAGACGGCAAAAACGCCGCTCGGCTGTTTGGCGCTGATCATCATTCTCGATCAGTTTCCTCGTAACCTGTTCCGTGATGACGCGCGTGCCTTCGCGACTGACAAGGCTGCGCTGGATCTGGCGCGAAACGCGATTGAAAAGGGTTTCGATAAGACGTTGAACCCGCTGCAGCGACAGTTCTTATGCATGCCTTATATGCATGCTGAGGATTTAGCCGAACAGCGGCGCTCTGTCGCGCTATTTGCAACGCTCGGTGAAGAAACATCCGATTACGCAGTACGCCATCTGGAGATCATCGAGCGTTTTGGCCGTTTTCCCCATCGAAACGCGGTATTGGGGCGGGACTCGACGGAGGCGGAAGCGCAATTTCTTACCGAGCCGAACACGGCCTTCTAGCCCAGCAGGCTCCGTACTTCCTCATCCGTTGGGAATTGGCCTGTCGAGGCTTTGGAATATAGGCGCTCGCCATCGATATCGATGTCGAAGACGCCGCTCCGACCGCCAACGATGTCGAACTCGGCGTTCGAATTGATACTGGAAATGATGTCTCTCGCACGGAGAGCTCTCGGTTCGTAGTTTCAAACTACGCAATATTCGATGCGAACTTTCATATTTACTCTCTCAGCCGAAGTGCAATCCGGACTATCCCCATCGAGCAGTGCTGTACGCTATATTGGGATATGACGGTTAACACGAATGGAAATGGGATCAAATATGCCGGATATCAAGTTGCATCATATTCGCGAAGGCGTTGCAACACCGCCAATCGTTTTTGTACACGGGTTTTTGTGCCGGCATCAGGATTGGCGGCATCAGGTTTCTCATTTCTCCACTGGACATACTGTCGTGGCATGCGACCTTCGCGGCCACGGCGAGACGCCGCGCGGTACCGCACCAATGACCGTCGAAACGCTTGGTGGCGATGTCGCGGCATTGCTTGAGACGGAAGACCTGCAAGGGGCAGTTCTTGTTGGCCATTCAATGGGATGCCGGATTGTGATGGAGGCACGCCGTCAGGCAGCTGACCGGGTTGCGGGCTTGGTTCTCGTCGATGGCAGCCGGGTTGGTGTTGATCGGGTCGCGGGGCAAGAGGCCTTCGACGCCACGATTGCGGCAAACGGCTACAAAAATGTCGTGCGCGGTCTATTCGAAAGCATGTTCTTTGACGACCCACCGGATTGGAAAGACGAGACTTTGGGAAAAGTGCTCGCGATTCCAGAGGAAACGGGGCGTCCCTTGTTTCGGGCGCTCGTCGCCTGGGATGCGGACGTGCTACAGCCGGCGATGGCGGAAATCACGGTCCCCGTGCTCGCCATTCAAAGTACAACCATGGATCTGGAACGAAAACGCAGGCCCCTTGAAAACGGTGAGTCAGGCCCGTTCCAGGATCTGATTCTAGAAAATATTGCGGGTGCCGACTCTGTGACAGTGTCCGGTCCCGGACACTTCTGCATGACGGAAGCACCGGCCGCGATCAACGCTCACATTGAGCAATTCATCGCGGCGCGGTTCTAACAATCGGTCCCTCGTGCGTTCTAGGCGAGAAGGGGGGCGTGTTCGTCGAGAATCCGCAGGACGGTATCGCGGTCGGCCGACGGGAGCTGCAGCAGGCCTGCCGAAATGCCGGCTTGCGCATAGGATTCTAGTTTTTGCGCGTCCGGGGGGGCGCGGAAAACCGTTACCGAAAGCTCGGACATGTCGCGGCCGGCCTCGTCGGCGGCCTGACGCAGGCGCGCCATGCTTTCGGCGGGGTCGAAGTCCGGCGTGACGCGCGGCAACCAGCCGTCGCAATACTCGGCAACCCGGCGCAAGGTGTAGTTCGTTTCGCCGCCGAGAATGATCGGCGGGTGCGGCTTTTGGACGGGCTTTGGCCAGGACCAGGACTTCTCGAATTTGATCAGGTCGCCATTGAATTCGGCTTCCTCTTCCGTCCACAGCGCTTTCATCGCGAGAACGGTTTCCCGCATCAGCTTGAAGCGCTCTTTATAGGTCGTACCGTGATGTTCCATCTCCTCCACATTCCAGCCGCCGCCGATACCCAGGACAAAGCGTCCGTTGGACAGCATATCCAGGCTGGCAATGACCTTTGCGGTGACGATGGGTTCGCGCTGCGGCAAGAGACTAATACCGGTGCCGAGCTTCAGTTTCGTGGTCGCCGCGGCCGCGAATGAAAGCGCGACGAAAGGGTCGTGAGTATGGGCGTATTCCTTCGGCAATTCACCGCCGCCGGGCCAGGGCGATTTTCGGCTCACCGGAATATGGGTGTGTTCGGGGAGGAATAACGACGCATAACCCCGCTCTTCCAGAGCGCGCGCTAATTCGTCGATTTGAATGCTGTAATCAGTCGCAAATATGAAGACGCCAAGTTCCATGGCCATTCCTCCCAATGTCGTGAGCCGTGTCCAGTCAGGTCGGTTCGCACCATCGAACCAGACAATTGTTAGCAGTATATCGATACTTCACCGGCAATGCGCAAGGCGTGAAGTACCGAAACAGTACTGCATTATTACAAAAGTAATACTTAATATATAAAATTTTATTTGAAACATAAGTTAATTTTATTAAGTTTATATTAAATAAAAAACAAATAACTAACAATAAAAACTTCACTACTTCAAATAAAAATGATAGTGATGATTTGTCTTCTGCGAAAAAAGATTAGTAATGGACATGCGAATTATCGATTTGTCGCTTATTCGAAACGTTCGGCGCCTTTTGGCCTCGACGCGAGGCGGTATGCTCATAGAATTCGCATTCGTTGCGCCATTCGTTGTCCTTTTGTTGACAGCAACGGCTGAAGTTGCGGTGACGCTTTTCATCGATGCGACGATCAGCGGTGCTGCGGAAAGCGCGGCCCGTGATATTCGCACGGGGCGCGTCCAGGAAGACGATGATCCGCTGGTGGCCTTTCAAACGAAACTCTGCGACTCGCTTTTCGGTGTCGTGAATTGTGATGACGTCGTGTTCGACGTTCGCACCTTTGATGATTTTGGCTCGGTCGACTTAACGCTGCAATTCGATGAAGAAGGCAATCTGATCGGCAACCAATTTACGCCCGGCAATAGCAGCCAGATTACGATCATCCGTGTTTCTTACCGATGGCAGTTTCTAACGCCCCTCGTCAGCAATGCTTTGTCTACAGATGGGACGGGGGGTGTGCTGCTCTTGTCGACGATGGCCTTCCAGAACGAGCCATACGAGTTGGGTGGATAATGCGTACAATTTTCCAATGCCTTCGGTGCCGGAAGGGCTCGGCAATGACTGAGTTCGTGCTGATATTGCCGATGATGGCACTGCTTTTCATGGGGGCGGTCGAGGCGACGCGTCTTCTGCGTCTCGATCGTAAATTGCAGAACGCGGCCTATGCGACAGCGGATTTGGTGACGCAGAAGCCGAGCGTCGACGACGACCGCATGTCGGA
>JAJFJB010000387.1 GCA_021774435.1 Alphaproteobacteria bacterium | reverse complement strand
CCTGCTGGGCATAATTCGACTCGTCATAGGCACGATCATCGAAACCAATGCAAAAAGTTTTAACCGGCTGGTCAGTCGCTTGCGCCATGAGTCCGACAACGCCGCTCGAATCGACACCACCCGACAAAAAGGCGCCAAGAGGCACATCGGATATGAGCCGCATCCGCACGGCCTCAGTCAAACGCTCGAGCAATGCCTCACGTGCCTCCTCGAAATTAGCCGGACCGTCCTCTGACATCCGGAGATCCCAATAGATATCCTTCTTGGGCGTCGAGCCGCGACGCCAGACAAGGCGTTCCGCCGGCTCAAGCTTGCTCGCCGCCTTATAGATCGTCCGAGGCTCGGGCACATAACCGAGCGCGAAATAATCTTCGATCGACTGTGGATCGATTTCCCGGGCAAATCCAGGATGTTGCATTAGCGCCTTGAGCTCGGAACCGAAGAGTACCTTGCCATCCGGCAGCGGCGCGTAATATAGCGGCTTTTTTCCCAGGCGATCGCGGGCAAGGAACAGTGTTTCGGTATTCGAATCCCAAAGTGCGAAGGCGAACATGCCGCGGAACCGGGTCACGCAATCGGCGCCCCACTCCTCCCAGCCATGAACGATGACTTCCGTATCGCACCGGGTCCTGAATCTATGCCCGAGCGCTTCAAGCTCTTTCATAAGCTCTTGAAAGTTATAAATTTCGCCATTGAAGACGACCATCACGGTTCTGTCTTCGTTGAACAGCGGCTGATCGCCGTGCGCAAGATCGATGATGGCGAGGCGGCGGTGGGCCAGACCCAACCCGGGTTCGAAATACATACCGTCCCCGTCGGGACCGCGATGACTAATCGCGTCATTCATTCTCAGCAGCAAAGGGCGGTCAATTTCACCCCTTCCACGGCTGTCAAATATACCTGCTAGACCACACATCCGCCCTCAGACCGCCTCCCACTCAACCGCCGGCCGCGCCAGAGGCCACGAGCGATTCAAACGATGGCAGCGACCGTAAGATCGCTGCGAGCGCCACCGGATCATCAATGTTCTCACTGGAAACGGCGATGAAGCCCGCGCGACGGTCACCGACGAGCAACTCGGCTTTCGCCTGAAATAGTTTCGCCTTCATCGTATCGCGCGTATAGGTCCCGTCGACCCAATAGGCATGCCAGACAACGCGCCGCCGTTGATGAGACTGGAGATACGTCACGGCAAGATCAACGGGAACGGCCCCAACATGCGCCTTTGCACCCCCGCTTCGCAGCCGTTTCCAAATTTCGCTGTCATAGACACGGTTTTTTCGGGCCACAACTTCGCGGCCATCGCCCTGGCGCGCAAAATACGAAATATAGATATCCACGCTTGCGGAGCCATTGCTGTAGCGGCGTGTTGATTGTGCGTCGGCACCCCTGAAGGATGGCTCCCAATTGGAACGTTCATCGGTTAACCGCCAGTCGCCAATTTTTGCCGGAAATTCGATGCGCGCATCAACTGCCGGCGGCAATCCACTCAGGCGATACGCGGCGTATGCGGGAAACGCCATGGACCCTGCGATGCTGACGATTGCGATCGCAAGGTATGTCACGACAGCGCTGGTGCTCCTATTCCGAGAGGACACCTCCGACGTATCGATAGAGGAGTTTTGGTCGCTCAATGGATCTCGAAACCGCATGCCGATCCACATCATCACGAAGACGATCACCGCAAAAAACAACCAACCTTCGGTGTAGTGATCGTTGATATCGTAAATTTGGTTAAAATAATGGCCGGCTGCGATGAGACCGAAAATTCGGATCCAATTGGCAACAATCGCGACCAGGATCATAACGACGACGCAAGTAATCCGCTTCGCCCAGCCATTGTACATCTGTTCGCCGTAGAGCAAGGATAGCGCAAATCCTGAGAGCAGATAATTCAGCCCCGCACAACCAGGCGCAACCCAATAGCGTCCCGTCGGAAGTTCTATGAAAACGCCCTCAACGAAAGTAGGGATGCCTAGGGATCCGATTCCCCAGGCGGATGCGATTGTCGCTAATTTTTGCAAGCCGGGCAGCAACCCAAGATCAACGGGAATGATCAACCAAACATAGAAGAGCGGGAATATGAGTTTGCCGAAAATACGCCATCCCAAAGTGGCCAAAACAAGCCCTTCCGCCATCCCGACCAACGCAACCTGACGGCCAACCGCAACATCAACCGTATCCGATACAAGCCAAAGTGCGCCAAACGCGAAAACCGCCAGGGGCCCCAGCAAATTCGGCCGAGGCTGTAACGACGCGAGAATATGCCGGCGTTCCCAAACCAGAAACAGGCAGACGGGTAGTATCAGGAATGCGTGATTATAGGCGTGAACCTCCGACCAGAGGTCGTACATCGAGACAGCCGTATCCCAATAAATCAAAATCAGGACAATGAGTCCCAACCCCAGAACAAAGAGTGCCAATTTCCAGCCGACACCACCGGAATCGCCAACGCTAAAAGGCTTGGACGGTGCGAATTCTGCTGACTCTTGCTGTGTCAATTCAAGTTCTCTTCTCGATATGACGCATATGAGATTTCAAACACATGGTGAGGCAGCATTCAACGAACGCCTTGCGGCCACAACACCACGCGGACCGTCTGAAGGAGAATCAAGAAATCCAGCATAAGGCTGTAATTCTTAATATAGAAAAGATCGAATTTAAGCTTCTGCTTCGCATCTTCGACCGAGGCTCCGTAAGGGTAGTTTATTTGTGCCCAACCCGTAATGCCCGGCTTTACCGCATCACGGTAATTGTAAAATGGAATATCCTCCGCCAACTCTGCAACAATCGTCGGGCGTTCCGGGCGGGGACCGATGAAACTCATTTCACCTCGCAAGACATTGTAAATTTGAGGAATCTCGTCAATCCGGGTCAAACGGATAAAGGCGCCAATTGCGGTAATCCGGGAATCGTTTGAAGCGGCCCACCGTGCGACCCCATCCTTCTCGGCATCAACCCGCATGCTGCGAAATTTCAAAAGATAGAAAGTTTTCCCGTAAAGCCCCACCCTTTCCTGACGATAGAAGATGGGCCCCCGATCCTGTATGTAGACCAAAGCGGCCGCCAACGTTGTAACAGGAAGCGAAAACAAGAGCATTAACAGGCTTACGACAACATCGAATATACGTTTCACTATGCGTTGGAACCTTGTCCGCGACGAAAAACCCTCCGAAAAAATCATCCAGCTTGGTCGCAACTCTTCCAGCTCAACTTGCCCCTTTTGGCGCTCTATAAACGTCCAGAAATCACTGATCTGGATGCCTTGCATTCGGCAGGCCAGGAGTTCGTTCGTCGGCATCGCACCTCGCCGTTCCCGAATTGCGACCACAACTTCATCGACATCGTACTCGCTCATAATCTCGGTTAGATCCGGCCTGTCCGTTATGACGCGAGCTTCCTCGACCAAGGGTTCTTCTTTGCCGATTTTCAAGAAACCAACGCACAAAAACCCACCATGTTTCTCAAGCGCCTCAATTTCCTGCGCCTGGCGGCTGGCACCGAAAACAAGAACACGTCGTTTGAAAGCGTTGATATCCGCGACACGAACAAAAAAGAGCCGGGCCAAGAAGACACCGATCAACCCTAGTGCCAGCGCCGGCAGCAGCGCACTCATCCATATGCGCGTGTCCGGCAGAATATAAAATACAATTGACATCGCCAGTACAGCGGTCGCGAAACTCGCGATTAGACGAAGCAAAGCGATTTTTAAATCGGATATAAACTGCCGCTGATACAATCCCATCATCAGTAAGGAGAGCATGATCGCAACGACGAAGAAGACGCATTGCACACTTTGCTCTTTGTAGGCCGCAAGCGCCCGCGAAAGATCGAAGTAGCTGACGCCGTAACCAACGATGATCGAAAGAAGCAAAATCAACCCATCAAATAGCCCAAGGGCCAGAGTGGGTTTCGCAATGTGAACACGAAAAACGCGAATCACAGCGCAATCCTTACCGGCAAAGCGGCAACGCGGTCGCAGCACAGCCTCGTGAATCGGAACACCGTATCTCCACTCTTATGTCGTGTGCGCCGCGACAGAAGTTTGCGCGTCCATAACATCATGCCTTAAGCTGAAACACTAGTAAAACTACGTAAGTCTTACTAATTAGTCAGCGGCGTCAAATAAAATAGCCGTGTCTGTTCCAAGCGTCCAACGTGTCAACATGTTGGCGGGTAGTTCGGTATGGCCGCAATGAGGGCACTCGACCGACACACCCAAACGCGGCACAATGAAATAAGCCTCGCATTCACAACCGATTATGTAACCTTCACTCAGTTTGTCATCGATATTCAATTTACGGCTCCCTGCCAGGTTTGGCTGATCGTTTCATCGGAAACCCATTAACAAAGTTCTGTCGCCGTCAAGCATCGCCCAAATGGATTATAATGCATGGAATTTGTCTCTTTTTGTGCGATTCGTTCCCACCGCCGCAATGGCGAACTGGTCCGTGGTTTGGTTAATGAAAATATTCAAAATCAGTGTTTTTTAAGGGATTGGTAATATTATTTTCTATATTTTCTTTTGATGTAAGACTTTGACGAAACCTACAGCTATAAATATGATGTATTTCTTATTTGTTATGAACTTTTGAGGCGGGGACGAGTTGGTGAAAAAGATATCGATTCACGGGCACTTGCTTCGCGGCCTGACGGTGATTTTGCTCGTATTTGGGCTGGGTGCATGTACAGATTTCGAGGATGCGCCGACAGCAGCGCCACAATCTGTCGCAGCATCGCCAGGATATCTGGTCGGACCGGGCGACAATTTGCAAATTTTTGTTTGGCGAAATCCTGAGTTGTCGACAACCGTTCCCGTACGACCGGATGGCCGGATTTCATTGCCACTGATTGAAGACTTGCAAGCGGCAAATAAAACTCCGACGGACTTGGCGCGTGATGTCGAGAAAGTTTTGGCTGAATTCGTCCAAAACCCAGTCGTCACCGTCATCGTTACAGGCTTTGTTGGTCCGTT
>JAJFJB010000386.1 GCA_021774435.1 Alphaproteobacteria bacterium | reverse complement strand
CTGGCGATGTCGTCCTATGCTGGTGTGTGTTCGACCGACAACTCGAAACGGGCCGTCGCAGCGACGGGTGGTGGTGCAGCTCTGGTTGGTTTGAGCTTCGCGACATTGAGTTGGGTCGTGTGTTGCGCGACGCCGACTTGGGTCGTCAGCCTTGCCATGCTTGGCATGAGCGCTTCGACAGCGCTTTGGCTCGAACCTCTAGGGGACGCTATCACCTTCGGCGGGTTCGCGTTGCTCCTGCTGTCGATCTTCTGGTTCGCAAGGCGTCGGGTGCAACAAGACAAACTGTCTGTTTCGCCGCAACTAAGCCACGCGCTGTAACGCGGTAAGGAGGCACAAGAATGCCGGACGCCATTGAACTCAATCTGAATACCGCACCCCCACCGTCACAGACGGCCGACAAGGGACATATTCTTGCGGATGATGTCAGTATCGTCTTTGGCAACGGGCCGGGCGCCCACGTCGCCGTCGACAAAGCCTCTCTCGATGTGAAGCCTGGTGAGTTCGTGTGTATTCTGGGACCTTCGGGTTGCGGGAAGTCCACTCTTTTGAATGCGGTTGCGGGGTACGTCAATCCCACTGTCGGTAGCGTGTCGCTCGACGGCGAACCGATTGTAAAACCCGGCCCTGACCGCGGCATGGTTTTCCAGCAATACTCGCTGTTTCCCTGGAAAACAGTCCGGGAGAACGTGGCTTTCGGTCCTCGTCTAGCGGGGCATAGTAACATCGAAGCGACGCGTACAGCGAACACCTTCTTGGCGATGGTGGGCCTCACCGCCTTTGCCGACCGTTATCCGGAAGAATTGTCCGGCGGCATGAAGCAGCGTGTCGGTATTGCGCGAGCGTTGGGCAACTACCCCAGTGTCATTCTCATGGATGAGCCGTTCGGCGCGTTGGATGCACAGACGCGCGCGATGATGCAGGAAAGCCTGCTGGCCCTGTGGAGCAAGTTCAACAACACAGTTCTATTCGTGACACATGATGTCGATGAAGCGGTCTTTCTGGCCGACCGCGTTGTGGTCATGAGTGCTAGTCCTGGCCGGATTATCGCTGATATCCAAGTTGATCTAGAGCGGCCGCGCGACTTCGAAATCGTCACTGATCCCCGGTTTGTCGAAATCAAGAAACATTGCGTTGAAGTCATCCGCGCCGAAACGCTTAAAGCGTTCGAACAGCAAAGCAAGGGATAGCTGATGATTGTTCGCCGATTGTTCATCTACCTGTCATTGCTTCTGTCGCTGACGATTGTGTCCAATCCGGTCCTGTCGCGCGACATCGAAGAATTCTTGCTGGATAAGCCAATTGCCCTAACAACCCTGCGCCTCGATAGCACGGAGGGTATTCCGGTCGACGCCGACAGCCTTTCTCGGAGATGGACGTTTGTTTCCATGGGATACACATCCTGTCCGGATGTCTGCCCCTTCACTTTGGGCAATCTCGCCGCTGTGGAAGCCGCCATTGCAGAAGAAAAAGACGAGACCGCGGCTCCAACATTTCTTTTCGTATCCGTCGATCCGGAACGCGACAATATTGAAAACCTTACGGACTATCTGCGGCACTTCAGCGACACCTTCGTTGGCGCGACAGGTTCTCGTAACGAGATCGATCGTTTCATCGAGACTGTACAGGCATTTTATCGGCTCGGCCGTAAAGACAAGGACGGCCATTACCTGGTCGACCACAGCGCGTATGTCTATTTGATCGACCCCAAAGCGCGCGTCGCGGCCAAGTTCCCGCCGCCGCTTAATCCGAAAGAAATGAAGCGGATTTTTCGGGAAATTCGAAACCGTTTCGCAATGGAGACAAAGGGATAAGGGATGCGCGTTTCATATTTCACCAAGACATTAATCAATCATATCGCCGTCGCAACAGGCGCCGTACTGCTCGCAACGATAGCGCTTTCCGTGAGCGCCGGAGAAAAGGCCATGGTCCACGGCGCCTGGGTTCGCGAAGCACCACCCAACATGTTGATGCATGCCGGCTATCTCAAGGTGATAAATCCCGGTGGGGAAGAAATTCACTTGGTCGGGGTCGAAAGCAAGCAATACGTCAAAGCCGAATTACATCTCTCGAAGACGATAGACGGTGTGGCGACAATGGTCCGGCAGGACCAGTTGTCGATACCGGCCGGTGGTGCACTGGCACTGAAACCGGGTAGCTTCCACATCATGCTCGTCAAACCGATCGAGCCCGTAAAAGCAGGCGACGAAATCGATCTGTCGTTGCTTTTCGCTGACGGTGCCATTGTGGCTATCAAGGCACCCGTAAAAAGAGCCCCTTCTTCGAGTCATCTTCCCCATAAAAATCACAAGATGAATTGAGCGTTGCATGAAATTGGTGGGGGCAACGCTGGGTCTGGCTCTTGGATTTTCCGCGCATGCGGGGCAAGCAGACATGATCGATACGGATAGCCTTAAGCCGTGGGAAACATGCGCCCTGTGCCACGGGCTTGATGGTGTCAGCCGTATGGCGAAGTTCCCTAAGCTTGCTAATCAGCCCTACGCCTATCTTGTTAAACAGCTGAAAGATTTTCGCGGAAAACGACGTGTCAACGATGGCGGGATGATGGCGGACAATGCCGGATTGCTGACACCTGAAACACTCCGCGCGGCAGCGCGCTATTTCAGCGAACAGCCCGCGCCACGCCCTTCCGGCGTTAAATCAACTGCATTGGGGCAGATGCTATTCGAAACCGGCAAACCGGATGCGAGCATTCCCGCTTGCAATTCCTGTCACGAGGCCAATCCGCCCGACGATCAGGTCTATCCAAGACTCGAAGGTCAGCACGCGGACTATCTCGCAAAGCAATTGCGGGATTTCCAAGCGGAGGCGCGGACCAATGACCCGAACAAGGTGATGCGCCGAATTGCGCGTCGGCTATCAGATGCCGAAATCGCCGCAGTCGCGAACTTTTCCGCCGGTTTGAAACGCCAATAAGGAAGGTAACGAGATGAATAGATCGGAGTATCATGCCCCGCGAGATGGAACAGCCGCCGCTTTGCATCTCAGCGAGACAATTGTCGACATAACAGACAGGCCAAACTTTCTTACACGGCTTACGGCGGAAGAATTTTTAGACGTTCGTAGCCGTGGTCGCGCTTTTGCGGTCAATGCGGGGGATAGCGTCTTCTTTCAGGGCGATCCCCACGACGGCATCTATGTTTTGGAAAGTGGCTGTGTACGTACCTTTTACTCCGGGCCGTCCGGCCGGGAAATCACACTGGCCTATTGGACGCCGGGGCATTTTGTTGGCGGCCCTGAAGTGTTCGGTGGCGGCACCCATATGTGGTCCGGTACCGCGATCGAAGCTAGCGAACTTCTCCATATCAAAGGCAACGATCTGCGTTATCTAATGGGACGCTTCCCGTCGCTTGCCGTCAGCATCGTCGAGGGGTTGGTTTTCAAGGGCAAGTGCTATTCCGCTCTCGTTCACATGCTGGGCACGCGGTCTGTTCTGGAACGTCTGGCGCAGCTTTTGGTGATCCTCGCCGACCTCGACGGTGTTGGGCAGGATGCCGAAGTACGTATCGAACGAGACCTGACCCATGAAGAGCTTGCCAACATGGTCGGTTCGACGCGGCAATGGGTCACCGCATCGCTGGACCGGTTTCAAAAGCAAGGGCTGGTCCGCCTCAAGGGACGTCAACTGGTGGTCATAGACGTCGAGCGGCTCAAGCGTATGGCAAATGGCTAGGATCGTGTGTGCCGCCGCCACGCCTACTGGTTCTTCAAAACCGATTTATGCACTGAGCTGGGGGAAATTTCTCGCCGGATCGGGGTTTGTGCTTCTGAATTGGCCGTTGGCGATGCTATTGATCGCCCTTGATCGTTTCGGAATTGCAGTTGCGCTTGCCGCGACCTGTGGTGTCACTCTGATTCTGATTTTGATCGCCAGCCGAAGCCGACGCGCTAACGTCGCTTCGTTGGCCTTACCAATCGCGGTTGCCGGTGTCATGTCGATCTTTATGATACCGATTTGTATCGAATTCGAAGCATCAATGTCTGTTCACAGAGCCGTTTATTCGGGATCGGAACAAGACCACAGCAACGATCATCAGACGATTCTGGAGAAGATTGGAGTGCCACCATGGGAACTGAAAGGGATCTCGCGAGAAACATCTCTTTCGGCGATTCCCGCGACTGCAACGGAAACGATTGTTTGCGCGATGCCCATTACGCCTGAGAACAGGTCATTAGCGTCAGGTGTCGGCGTTTGGGTGATCGAAACGATGGTACGCAGAACTTCGCTAGCGATATTTGGCGTATCGGATTTCCGTTGTTTAGAAGGGGTGCAGGAAAAATCATTCGTCGTGCGCCGTTTACCGGAGCACCGGCGCTCGTCTCTCGTGTCGGCTGCAATTGGTAATAGCGTTAAAAAAATTGGCATTGTTGCGGCGCCACAGCTATTGCTTCTGAAGATATCCAGGGGGCCACGCACGCCACTCGAGATGCCGGGTTACCTATATGTTGTGATATTTGTCGCGCTGAATGCGGTCTACACTTGTCTGTTAGGATTTGCCCTTCGACCAAGCCAGGAATAACGCGAATCGCGTTTGGACAGAATCTAACGGAAAAGAAAATACCCCCCATTACATCGATATAATATATCGACCCAGCTTATATCGATCTAACGCTTAAAGGATTATAAACAACAATGTTTATTACTTTGGATTGATATCTAAATTTGGTTGCCAGCCCTGCGAACTCTCGCTCAGCTGATGCGTGTTTTCAAGTCGGCAGCTGGTCTTCATAACATTGAGAACCCTCTGGAATATTCGTCCAATCGTGGTTTGTACGTACAAAGATATAGCGAAAATCGTGCTTCGAAGGCGTAATCCAGCTCGGGTCATCAAAGGTTCCCGCATCTATTGCTCTCGCCGTTGGCCGACGCTCTTGGGTAAAACCGATATTGGTTCCACAGGTTGCGCAAAAACCAAGGTCTAACCAGCGACCGTATTCGTTGATCTCGCGATAGATTTTGAGCTCGCCGGAGCAAAGCTCAAAGTCTGGCTTGTCAAATTTCGGAATTACTGCAAACGCAGAACCGGTGCGCCGTTGGCACCACTCGCAGTGACAAACAACGACAATGCTGGGTTCAGCATGAACCTTGTAACGGACTTTACCGCAGACACAGCCTCCTTCGTGGACTGAAGCAGTCATAACCCCATCCCAGTTCGCCAATAGTGATGAGGCTCAATATTGCTAAGTGAAAGTGCCTTGTAAAGGCGGCGTGTAGCGGTACTAACCGCTGGTCGTAGATGTTCTCGGTTGAAGTAATGGCGTGCTTGTGAACACTGCCCAAGGAGGGCAATGTCACCATTCTGACTCCAGCAGAACTTGGTACACCCACAAAAATAGGTTGCCATCCCTGCATACTCGAATATCCGACTTCGGGTTTACCGGTAACACGTTCAGTCGGCACCACGGAACACGCCTGCTCCTCGTCACAGCAATCCGTCACCGGCCTTCGGCAGGCGCTGCATTCGTAATGGCGATGGACGAATTCCATCCTTGCGGGCTGGGCGCACCACGAACAACGGTCGGTCTTCGATCTCGGAGTCCCCTGTTACCAGGTTTTCTACCGTCAGACAGTCAAGGATTCGTGATTCGGGTTCGGCTCCAGTTCGGCCCCGTTCACCGTCATGGCGAGCATCGCGTAGTAACCGATGCAGGTCGTCAATTGCACATACTGATCGGCTCCTAGGCGCTCCATGACCGCTTGCGCTAGCGGTTCCTCGACGCGGTTCGCGCGCAGCAGTTGCCGGGTGAAGTCGATGATCTGCAGGTCCTCAGGCGGAATACCATCGGAACGATCGTCACGGATCGCGTCGATTGTCGAGCGCGGAACGTTTCGCTCAGCGCCAATCACACCCTGGATGCCCCACACATACTGAGCGTCGAAGTGCCGACCGACGACAAGTGCTGCGAGCGTACGAATCCGCAGTTCCAACGTACCTTCCCACCGTACCAACGTACCCAGATGGGCGACACGTTCGGCCCACTCCGGCGCGTGCATCCAGACGGAGAAGGGGCCTTCCAGCGATTTGCGCGTATCGACGATCTTTTCCGCGATATCGCGGGCCTCGCCGGTCAGTTGGTCGGGAGATTTCAAGACGGGGACGCGGGCCATGCGATGTCCTCGGTTTTTGTTGCGTTTGGCCAGGGGCTGACGGACCCAGGCTAGCCAATTCAACGCCGACCTTACGGTATGCGGCTATTCCGCACCATATGTATCGACGGCATAAGATGGGCAGATGGTCGCGGGTAACCGGTCACATCAATGGCGAGGATCGCAGCCAATCTTTTCTCTGCGACAGTTTTTCTGCATCTAGAAGACCGGCCTTCATTTCCCGTGTCAATCAAACAAAGTCTCCAACCGTTTCTTGATGCTGTCGGCAATGTAAAGGGCAAGGGCCTGGATGGTGGACGTCGGATTGACGCCGCCGGAGGTAACCCAAATACTGCCATCCACGATGAAAAGGTTTTTGACATCATGGCTACGGCCCCATTCGTTCACGACGGAATGGGCCGGGTCCGCGCCCATGCGCGCTGTGCCGAGTAAATGTCCGGGATAGTTCAGCACCGTGCGGGAGGCCGATATGTTCGTCGCGCCCGCCGCCTCGAGGATTTCCGAAGCGCGGGCGATTCCGTGTTCCATCATGGCTCGGGTGTTCTCGCTGATCGTGTAATCGATCCTCGGTGCGGGGATGCCGTGGCCGTCTTTTAGCACCGGATCCAAGGTGACGCGGTTGTGTGCCTCAGGAAGGTCCTCACAGGCAACGCCGATCTGCAGGCGGCGGTGGAACAGTGTGCGATAGACGCGGTGGTGATCTTTGCCCCAGGGCAGGCGGCCGGCCACCATGCTATTCACTGCCTCGTTGACCGGGCCGGTGCCGCGGGTGAATTGAAGCGTGTAGCCGCGCAAAAAGCCACGCGAACGGTCGGTTTCGTAAAACTCCTTGCTCCACATAACTGTCTGTGGCGCGCGGTCACCGTCGACTTCCTCATTCACATAACCGACCACGACGGGCCATGGGTGCAGCATTAGGTTCCTGCCGACCAAGCCGGAGGAATTGGCGAGGCC
>JAJFJB010000385.1 GCA_021774435.1 Alphaproteobacteria bacterium | reverse complement strand
CAATTCTAACTCGTGCGAGTTTTAAGTTTCGATTCGGCCCGACGATGCTCCTGCAACGCCGGGCAGTATGCGAGCCCATGCCCGAGTGGACACTTCCACACGATCGAACATTCGCACAATTCTTGAACCGTGCGATTTCGTTAAATGCGAAAGAAATAAAAATCGCAGTTAAACAGATATTGAGTGCAAAGGGCTTGGAAGCACCAACAGTGATGCCCAAAGTGTAAGTCATCGGCCACCCTTGGTGGACGGTGAAAATCTAATCAGTAACGATACCGAAAACGCGCTACTTTTTGTCACGCAAACGCTTTCTACTTATCGTTTTTTTCGCCTTCTGCACATTCATGGTGACACCCTCGCCATGTCCTTGGCTGTGTCCAATTCAGTGCATAGGTTTAGCAAAGAACCGCCCGGAATTTTTTCGTCTCCATTCGTACTTCCGCTTTCCAGGCGCCCAATCCGATCATTGTCATCGAAATAAAGGGTGTTTTTGGAGGAATAAAAAATTGTTGAGAGAACATTTATTGTTCACACCGGGACCGGTAAATGTCGCCGGTAATGTGCGGAATGCTATTGGTAAAGATGATATTTGCCATAGAGAAGTGGAATTTGAAAATCTGCTGAAAAGTATTGAGGCCAAGCTTTTGAAACTGTTTCAGCTGACGGATAATTCCGGCTACAGAGCTGTTGTTATTACGGGGTCTGGAACGGCCGCAAACGAGGCCATTCTGTCATCCGCCGTGGGCGACCAACATATTCTTATTCTCTCTAACGGTGAGTTTGGCGGACGTCTGCACGCCATTTCAACGATCCATAACAAGAACACGCATTTACTGGAATTCCCCTGGGGCGAAGAAATCGATGTGGCCGCTGTCGGAGCATATCTGAAAAGCCATCACATCGACGTTGTCGCGATGGTTCACCATGAAACCAGCTCCGGGATGTTGAATTCAATAGAAACTATTGGCGCCCTTACGAAGGCGAATGGCGCTATGTTTGTTGTCGATTGCGTCAGCAGTGCCGGTGCTGAGATAATTAACCTGAAGAAATGCGATATCGCCTTTTGTTCCAGTTCAAGTTCGAAAGCGATTGGTTCGCACGCTGGACTTTCCTTCGTTATCGGGAAAACACAGGAATTTGAGAAACTGAAAGATCTTCCCGCTAAAACCACCTATCTAAACTTGGCAACCTTCTATCATTTTCTGAAAACGCGTTCGCAGACACCGAACACACCGGCCGTGCCGCTGTTCTACGCCCTTGAACAATCGCTGATCAATATCCTCTCCGAGGGCGGTCCAAAGAGATTTTCAAACCTGCGCTACAAGGCACAGCTTTTACGGGATGGAATGTTGCGGCTGGGGCTGAGGTTTCTCATCGATCAGAAAGACATGTGTTCCGTCCTCACAACAGTTCATCTGCCCTCTCACATCGACATGACAGCCTTCCGACGAAAACTGCGCGCGCAAACCATCATTATATACGAAGGAAAAGGGTGCTTTAAGGATCGCGTTTTTCAGGTTGGCAATATCGGCGAATTGTCGTTGGTCGATATTCAGTTCTTTTTGGATACGCTCGGCGGCGTCCTGCGTGAGTTCAATGTGGTAATTCCGAAACCGGTCTTAGCCCTCGGCACTCAAAACCCAATCTTCAAGCCCGTCAATGTAGCCGCGATCTGAGATATGTTTAAAACTGGAGACCGCTTGTGAACGATAAACTGACCCGCCTGTGGGCGACAAAAAATAAGGATGACGAATGGTGGTCATCGTTCGTGACATCGCCGCTCGCCATTGCCGCCAACTACATGGTCGTCGACATTAAATGGCTGACGCCCAATTTGATTACGCTATTTTCCTTCCTCGTCGCGTTCGTCTCGGTGCTATTCATCCTTGGTGGTGGAACGGTGAATTTTGTCATCGCGGCGATCCTCATCCAACTCAGCCATGTGCTCGATTGCATGGATGGCCAGATGGCCCGGTACCGAAATACGCCGTCGCCATCCGGTGGCTACTATGACAAATTGACGGATCAAATTCAGGTTCTGATTTGGTTCGGTGCCGCTGGCTATGCCGCTTATGTGCAATCGCAAGACGTTCTACCGGTGTTTCTCGCCTTTATCGGTATCGCCTTCTACACGCTGCGCGGATACTCGAAATATGTCGGCATTTATTCTCAGATGTCGGCTGACAGGGACTACTTGGAAAAGATCGTCAAGAAAGACCGTGACCGAGAAGTGCCTGAGGTTGCGGGGCTAAGATTCGGCCTGGTGCCAAACCTGCGCTGGCTTATCGCCGAGCAGCCGAAAGTTCTTTTATTCAATGAAGGCGTGCTCGTCTTCATGCTTTCGCTGGCGCTCGTGCTGGATAGCTTAACCCCGATGTTATGGATATTTGCCGTCTCGCAGATTTGTTTTGGACTGGGTACCGGTTGGCGGCGAGGTTCTCAAGTCGCGCGCGGTGAGAACATTGCGCATTGAAAGTAGCCTTCCCTGCCGGAATGTGGGCGCATGATTCTTGAACCGTGCGATTTCGTTAAATACGAAGGAAATCAAAATGACAGTTAAACGGATATTGAATGAAAAGGGCTCGGAAGTACCAACAGTGATGCCCGAAGTGCAGGTCATCGATGTTATCGCTGCACTCGAAGCGGACGATGTTGGCGCCCTTGTCGTCAGCAATGACGGCGTTCACATCGACGGTATCATCTCTGAGCGTGATGTCGTGCGCGGGCTTCAAAGTTTTGGACCCGATGTGCTCAAGCACGCTGTTCGCGATCTCATGACGACCGAGGTGATTACTTGCACTGTGCACGATCATGTTGCCGGCATCATGGCTCTGATGGACGACCGTCAGATCCGGCATGTGCCTGTGGTGGACGGTAAAAAGCTGATCGGTATCGTCAGTATCCGCGATATTATCAAACTGCGTTTGGACGAAGTGCAAACCGAGGCCGACGCGATGAGACAGTATATCGCTAGTTAGCCCTGGGGTCGGTCAATAGTTTTGATGGGCCATAACTGACAGAAACAAAAAACTGACTGTGAAATGTGGTCGATCAACCTTTCAGAGGAAACAGTCTCTCGAACATCGGACTAATATCAATGACGATCAATTTGGACATATCGTATGGAATACCAGGAATATACTGCGCATTGGCAACGACAGGTAAGGCTGGTGGCCGACCGTGTGCTAGGAACGCACTATTTCGGTAAATCGTCCGAAATAGTGCGTGAGCCAAATACCCACATGCTGGTGTGTGTCGATAAAGACGAACTCTTGGGTTTCTGCCATGGGCGGCTACTCCCCAAACGAGGCCTGCGGGATTACCTTGAACACAGAGTTGATTTCGTTCCGGATAGTCTTGAATCGGCCGATACTGCTGGCGCCTTTGGCGTAATTCAAAGCCTTGCGGTCGCACCAGAATATCAAGGCAAAGGCGTGGGCACCGGCCTTCTATCGCGGTTACACGATTTACTTGTAGGGCATGGCGCGGATAAAATTATCGCATCGTTCAAGCACGGGCCTAGCTCGACCCCAATCCATGGCATAATGAAACGAATGGATTTTGAATTCTGGCTGCGCCTGGAAACCAATTTTCGGGATCGTTGCAATGAGGGAGAATTTACTTGTCCGGACCGCACAGACCAGTGCAATTGCGATGCTCTGTTCTTCCGAAAAACCATATATTAGGTCTGTGGCAGTTAGATGGATCGTGGGTGCCACACTCGAGTAGTACGCCGCAGTAAAATGTGGATGGAGGTTGTACGAAGGTGAGACCGCGAAACGAATTCAGCGCCCGTGAACGCGAAAGACTTATCGAAGCGGCCTCTGCGTTGCGGGAAGCAGAAAAGCCTGTTCGCATGTTGCGCAGTGTCGCGTGGCCGGAAGATGCGTACGAAAACTTTATGGCGTCGAAAGCGCGATCACTTCCCAATGTCAGCCACGCGCCGAAAGTACCTACACCAACCGGTTTATACATTGATGGGAGCACCGTGATTATCCGCCCGCGGGTGCGACGCGTGAGCGCGCACCGCAATCTTTTAGCCTCGTCGGCAGCCCGCTCGATGTCGCGGAGGAAAAGTTGCTTTACGTCAGAGAGTAGGTTTTAGGCTAAACTGTTTCTGCGAAACCAGCCGGTAATTGAGTATCGATTACAATTTGTCGCCAGTACTTCGTGGGGGAAGTCTTCGCTGAGGAACACAACCATCGTGCCGAATTCAGGTGCGACCGTAATCGCCGTGTTTTCCCCGCTGGGGAATAGAACGAGTTCTCCGGAATCCTCCGCCGACCAATTCTTGTTCAGATAGATGACAACGGACAGCACGCGATTGCCTTCTCCCAAAAAGGCGTCTCGATGCCGCCGGTAAAAGTTGCCTTTTCTATAGAGAGCAAAGTGGCTCTCAAATGAAACCAGGCCAAGGTAGAGGCGTACGTTCAGAAAAGCTTGAAGGGAGTTCATCCAAAAAATCAATGCACTCTCAGATTTGGTGGCACCGTCAATCCACGAGATTTCATCGCTACGTATGTGTGGGTTTACGCCGAAATAATTATTTCGTCCGATGCCTGCCTTGCAAAAATTGGATGGCGGCATTTCCTGCATTTGATTCAAGAGACTTTGGCTCAACCCGATCGGTAGGGCATTTTTATGAACGCTGTACCCTTTGTCGACAAGGTTCTGAGCGAGCAAGTTGAATAGGGGGAGGCTCGCAACAACATCAACGTTGAACGTCTTGTGTGTCCGGACGGATAGATTCGGAACAGAAATTCGTGCCGTTCTCGTATGGCATCCAGATGTATCATTCACTTTTCTAACCGCGCGCGGGGATCATTTGTCATACAGGTTTACCTGTTTAAGCATGAGCAAGGATTAATCACTGTCACCGTCGCGGGCGAAGGCGTTACCTTCGTTTTTTACAGCCCGATTCAAGACAATTAAATTCTTGATACATGGCGGCTCCCTCATTTCCGGAGTCCAGCGGCAAGGCACGCCATGCCAGATCAAAGAAATGAATTCGTTGCCAGGCGGATTTCTCTTCAACCGTATCATCGGCGATTGTGCTAGTAGCCCTGTCGCTCCAACCGTTGACGCATCAGTTTTCGATGGCGCCTTTTCGCTTCCGCTTTTTCACGAACGCGTTGTTCAGAAGGCTTTTCGTAGGACTGCCGCAGTTTCATCTCGCGGAAGAGCCCTTCGGTTTGCATCTTCTTCTTCAACACACGAATTGCTTGATCAATATTATTGTCGCGTACGACGACTTCAACCATGTCGATTCTCCGGGATAAACGTTACTCGTTTGGTCTAAAGAAATGGAATGCGGCAATTGCTGTGCAAACCATCCGCGGTCTTGGCTGTATTTCGAGCATGACGGTTAGGATGAAAGGCGGGCGTTCTCATCGAAGTCCCCATGTGGGCAGGTACTATTATTTGGGTGAAGCGAATTATCGAAATCGCGGCGTAGCCGCCTGCGGCTAGTCGTCCTGATGCGCGGCATAACGGGACTCGTACGCGCGCTGGGATGCGATGCCTCGCAAACGCTGCAATGCGTCGAATGTGGAGCCACACGAAGATAGTGCAGGTTGATCGGATCGCCACATGAAAGGCACATGCCGAATGTGCCATTCTCAATCCGTACCAGTGCGTCAAGTATGGCACGAACCTCCGACTCGACAACCTCGCTCAACCCCGCAGCGGCGACGATCCTATCGACGGATTCGGCAGCACCAGCTTCTGGCGCGCCTGACGGGAACAAACTCGAACGGGGGATATCCAGCCGTCCCGTAAGTTCAATGAACCGCTGCCGCAAGTTCAGCCGTGCCGAAACAAACTCATACTTATCGAATGTCTTTGGGTTGCTGTCATTTTCCATGGCTATTTCCATAGACATTGTGACGGCGAATGTCGCCAAACCCAAAATAGTTAGAACCTATTGGTCCAGCTGCAAAACGAATATTTTTGTCGGTTTGCATCGAAAATATCGAACTAAAACGGTTGCCAGTAAGGGCGGAAATCCACACAGGCCCACTATGCGCGGTTCAGGAACCGATTGGACGCAACCGTTTGATCCACGTCATGGTCATGCACCTGCGGTTGGAAACTTATCGGTCCTTGGGAAACACGCCAAAACGGCTTGTCTGCCGTACGTTTTATTTTTGCGAAGAGGGGTTCGATCGATCATGGCCAATATACAAGATGGCGGGCAGCCCGGAAACGATCCTTGCTTCCGTTCGCCGAGTCGCTCCAGCAACTTGTGCCGCAAACTCCCGCGTCGCGTCTTCATGCCGCAGCCATTCCCATTTGGGCGGAAACAGCGCTTCAAGAGCTTGCTCTTTCGCCGAGCCGTGATCGTCGTTCTGCGTCAATTCCGCTTCTCCGGTATCCCGTGCGGCATCCGGTTCGTTTGTGATTTCTGGCATTTTCTTTTCCTCGTTGTTTTTGGCTATCGTTCGCGGTCGGGTTCGTTATCCGGCGGCTTCGGCACAAACTCTCGTGTGGGCTGACTCGGTTCCGATGTTGTCTGATTGGAACTCCCGCCGGTTGTGATTTCAGGGTCGGGCTGTCCCGATGCTGCCGCGCCAAATTCCTGCTGCAAGACCCCTGACCCACTCTCCAACCCTGGCCTCAATTTATCGATCGGCTGGTCGACCTTGTATTCACGCCCAAGCCTCTCAGGAGGCTGCTCCTGCGATGAAGGTTGCTTTGCCTGATCTGTGCTCTCGTGCTTGCGATCAAATGCCTGTAGTGCCCGGTCGATGTGACCCTCTCTGATGCTGTCTCTGGCTTTGGGGTCCGGCAACCGTTCCCTTCGATCTTGCGTCTGATCTTTTTCATCCAAGGAAGGTCGTGGTTTGGGCGGTAACGCCGTCGTTCCACTCGCTCCGGCTTCCCAGTCACGACCGCCTTGGGCAGCCCGACCGAACTGCTCGTGAACGGTGTTCTCCCGGGCGCCAGGGTCCCGCGTTCGGATCTTTTTGGCCGGCCACAGCACGCGACCAACTTCCGAAGTAAAACGGTTCTTCGCTTTGTGGGGGACGGCCTTGCGTCCAGGCGGTGTCAGTTCGAGCCGCAGTGACGGCATATGCTCATGGCCGGATCGGTACCGAATGGCCTGTTGTTTCTCAAACGACGTTTTCAGCGATTGCAGCTCACGCTTTTCAGTATGATCGAGGGCGCGGCGCTTTCGCTCCATGTCGAGCGCTTGCATCTCCTGCCCGCGCCGTTGAGTTTTTTGTTCCTCGTCCTGGCGATCCCGCGTCTCGTGCTTCTCATCCAAAAACGCATCGTATCGTTTCCTATCCTGATATCTGTGGACCTTGTGCCGAACCTGCTCGACGCCGGTCACCTTGGCCAAGAACCCGGCAAGGCCACGCGGTTTGTTTTCGTGGCGGTCTAGCTTGATGTCACGCGTTTGGTCGAGATAACCGCTACGGTGCGTATCGCGCTCAACACGATGCCGTCCTTCAAGCGCAAGCCGCTCGTATTTCTGCCGATCCAAGAAGGCGGCAATCTTGCGGTCGAGTTTTACCCGGCGCTTGGCCTGGTGCTCCTTGAGTTCGTCGGTCTTGTCGGCCCGCTTTTCCGATTGCTTGAAGGCTACCAACGTTTTCCTATACGCAATGGCGAGTTCTTTCGCATTCTCAACAGAAGGTAGATTATCGGATACATAATCAGCACCAAGAAATGCGCGAATTGCTTTTGTGTTGGCGGCTTTATGGTCGATCAGCTTCGGCAAGGAATGCGTATCGCCGTGAATATCAACCAGGACGTAGGGCCGTCTGCCCGTAGCGAGCACGTAACCATGATATTCGAGCGCTTTCACGAACGAGTCCGGCGTATCCCGCCCGTGCCACAGTTCGGTGATAAGATCGCGCCGTTCCTGCAACGAGAAGCCCGTTGATTCCAGCCGGGCCTTTTCGTAGAGCGACAACTGGCGATAAGTCTGCCGTTTGCGATCTTCGAGCTTGTGATAGCCCGGCGCCAATTCGATATCATGATCGCGGGCGAACTGGCGCGTCACTGTCATTAGCTTGTCATGATCGAAGGACATCTGGATGGCCTTCATCTCCTGCACATCGATGCGCGACCAAACGACATGACAATGCTCACGTCCGACACCTTGTTGATCTTCCTTGATATGGAAGACCACCGCACGCGGTTGCCCGTCGAGGCCCAGGGCTTCTTCGACGCGGGTTATATAGTCGTCGTAAAGATCACGCGGCATAGGCCCCTGTGCCGGATCGGGATTGATCGACAGGCTGTAGAGATAGTTGGCGCATTTGGTCATGGCGGAAGCCTGCGCTTCCCATTCGGCGAACGCGCCATGCAGATCGTCGGCCACGGCGCCACGCAGATCGGCAACTTCCATATATTCGTTGTCATGCTCGTTTCGGAGATGAGTGGCCAGGTCCTGACCGCCGCCGCGCTGACTGGCAAACGGGATCATGGCTTGCGCCCCATGAGCAGGAATAAGGCGGAACGAATTTCAGTGAGCAAGATCTTGATCGCCTCGAGAAGAGGTGTAAGGCGATCGGCATCTTCAGATTTCGCGACATTGCGAACCAGATCGGCGATCGCTGCGCATTCCCCCAACAACCGGCTTAAGAGCCTCATCTCGGCGGGGCGGTGACGATTACGACCAAAGATCGCCTCCGTGATGAATGCATTGACGGACAGACCACTTTCAGCAACACGACGTTCGAACGCCGCGCGCCGATCTTCCGGCGGCCGATAGGAATAGGGTGGTTTTCGTTTTGCTTTGTCCGGCATTATTCTCCTTTGTAAGGCAAGCGATATTCAATCGGCCTCGTGACTTCCTCGTCTGCGCGCCGCACCTATCCAAGGCTGTGCAATACGATCAGGCGCGGCCGTCGGGTTCCTTAAGGGCGGGTCCCTAAGGGCGAGCCCTTGATGTCGACGCCGGTGCCGAAACATCCGGTCGTAATCCAACATTCGAAACTGTTGGCGCGCATCCAAACCGCGCTGGGTTGGTCAGGTTGCACAAGGGCAGGAACGCTCTTGGGTCGATGGGGCGGGAGAGCGAATTCTCCTGCCGGCATCCAAGGAACGTTCCTTGGCCGATGGTTGATCCAAGTGGAGAGCGGCAATCTCCAACTGGGCGGCGCCGGTGACGAACTACCGGTCGGGATGCAACGTCGATCCGTTGCTTATCCGATGCGATGGGCTCGATGCCCTCCGCGTCGGACTGAACGCCTTGGTAAAAACAGGCGAATGCCTGTTTGCGCCTAGGCGGTTCCCAGGGGGTGAAACGGGGGATGGCAATCCCCCTACAAGGTTGGCGGGGGAGGTACGACCACCGCACACCTTGTACTCTTTTTCTTTTTAATTTTTTCTTCTTCGTTTTCTCTTTCCCTCTCTTTTCTTTCCGCTTCGCCGCTCTCTTTCTCGACTCGCTTTTTTCGCTTCTTTTTCTTTCGCCCTTCAACTTTCTCTTATGGTTAACGATATCCTGATAATTCTAAAGATCTCGTTAAAATCCGCACTCAGCCTGACTTACAGCTTCCCGAGCCAGCTCATTGCAACACGAGGAATCCAAGAGGAACCCATCACAACACACGCCATAAACTGACGGAATGATGAGCCGGTTTCCGGATTTATCTTTTGAGGAATGTACATTCCAATGGCGGGACAGAACCTGATACCAATCCATAGCGTACCGGCACGCCGTGATCCTTCTATACGGCCGACGCGGGAAACATACGATGCTCTGCAAGAGGCATATGACCACTTCAACGGTGAACTATTCGACGACCAACTGCCGAACTGCATCATCACCCTGAAACGGCAGAGCCGCAGTTATGGCTACTTCTCGGGTAAGCGTTACGTCCGCAAGGATGGCGTTGAGTCCGACGAGGTCGCCTTGAACCCCGCGCACTTCCAGGAACGAAGCCTGGTGGATACGCTTTCCACACTGGTCCATGAGATGGTTCATCAGTGGCAGCACCACCACGGCAAGCCCGGCCGCGGTTCCTATCACAACCGGCAATGGGCTGCGATGATGAAACAGGTCGGACTGTATCCGTCTTCCACGGGAACCGGCGGCGGCAAGGAAACCGGCGACAGTGTTTCGCATTATATAATGTCGGGTGGCCGATTCATCGGCGCGGTAGATGTTCTGGAACGGCGCGGCTTCAGGATTCCCTGGGCTGAAGTGCCGATTATCCAACCGGAAACGGGTTCAGAGGGGACGACGGAAGGAACGATACCGCCGACAGGCGGTAAGTCCGGCAAGCGGATTAAGTATGTCTGTCCGGTTTGCAAGCTGAACGCCTTGTCGCGCCATGATGCCAGGCTCGCCTGCCTCGAACATAGCGTAGAGATGCTGCCGGCCGACTAAACAAAGGCCACCTTCTCCAATACTGATAAATGAGAAAGCCCCCGGCGAGCGATCGCCGGGGGCTTTTGGGTGGCGGGGATGGTCCTAGAGGGTTACCTCGTCGCCAGAGGCTTCCGGCGTGGGGCGAGGCCGAGACCATCTGAGGGTGAAGCCGTCATCGCCGTTGGTCAGGGCCGCCCACATCGGGTAGGCGAAGCTCGGATCGTCGATCTTGACGGAGATGTAAGGGT
This sequence comes from Alphaproteobacteria bacterium, assembly GCA_021774435.1. Taxonomy (GTDB): domain Bacteria; phylum Pseudomonadota; class Alphaproteobacteria; order UBA8366. The sequence goes on along the minus strand of JAJFJB010000385.1, from coordinate 1,295 downwards.
CTCCGGTGCGCTGTGACTTCTCGTCCCAGCCGGCGCCGATCTCCACATTACTGTGTGTGATGTAGACCCGGTAGCTGGGAGCACGGTCCGCGGTCTTCTCGATCGGTTCGATCCGCATCTCGGTGCTGAAGGTTAGGGTTTCGACTTGGCCCTCGAAGGACCCGGTTTCGTTTTTGGTGAATATTCCAACAATCATAATTTTTCTCCTTTTGTGTTGTTGAAGACCGCCCCGTGCGGCCTTTCCTTGGGTCACCGATAGGGAACTTTGCCGGGGGCGTGGTCACGGCCGCCTTGCCTTCGTCACAACGTGAATCGAAGGCGGCCGGTAAAGGAATTTTGTTTCGCGATAAAGGGACGTGCCCTTGCACGGCCATAGGAAAATTCTTTTTGAACACGCCCCTGGCCTGGTTCCAGGTTGATCCCATGGAACGGACGAACGGGACGGTTGGATACACAAGCCATCTGAAATGGCATTGCTGGAACGTTGCTCCAGACGCGGAAGTCACGAGGTTGCCAAAGGCAAAGCCTCCTTATCCTGCCCGTGATGGCGTTATCCGAACGCTGAATAGAGCGCTGCCCGTCCAATGCCGGCGTAGTCATTCAACCCAGCATCGGAGCGCGCTGCTTGGACCAACACGAGGAGCAACCCTGATGAGCAAACACGACAAAGATTTGATGCACGATATCCCGCGCGGCGTGACCAGCCGCTATCTGCGCGAACAACGGGTACCGCGCGCCTTCTTCCAGGATCCGGATCGCATCCTGGCCCGCGAGGACCTCATCTACGACCCTGCAAACCCCGGCGCCAAGATCCTGCTGGGCGCCCTTGGCGCTTACATGATCGGCATCGAAGACAACCGGCACATCCTCACCGTGGCCGGCAACCGGTCCGGCAAATCGGTCACCGTGATCAACAATCTGTATTTTTATCCCGGCAGCGTGTTGTGCACCGACCCAAAGGCCGAGCTGGCAACCAAGACAGCCCAAATTCGCCATAAGCGGGGTCAGAAAGTATACGTGCTGGATCCGTTCAAACGGGCGCGCGGCAAAGCAAAGAAGTATCGGGCGAAGTTTAATCCGCTTGCTGGGGTAACACCGGACAATCCTTTTCCCGTCGAGGACACGATGCTGATCGTCGATGCTCTGATCGTCCGCTCGGGCCAGGAGAAGGATCCACACTGGAATGAAGCCGCAGGACAGTTCCTGCTCGGGCTCCTTCTTTATGTCGCGTTGGCACCCGACATTCAGGGTGCGGAGCGCACTTTGATCACCGTGCGCAAGCTGGTCACCGATGC
>JAJFJB010000384.1 GCA_021774435.1 Alphaproteobacteria bacterium | reverse complement strand
GCACCCGCCGCCAGTGTCGCCGTATTCGTCACCGAAATCGCCCCGGACTGGGTTACGGCGCCGGCGGTTGTGAGATCGAGCGTGCCGGACACCGTCGAAGCGCCGAGAACCAGAGCGTTGGTATCGCGCAGCGTTACGTTGCGGCCGGACGTGACCGCGACAGTGGCAAAATCGTTGCCGGCGTTATCGAGTGTGATGTCGTTGCCCGCACCTGCCGCCAGCGTCGTGAGTCCTGTTACCGAAATCGCCCCGGACTGGGTTACGGCGCCGGCGGTTGTGAGATCGAGCGTGCCGGACACCGTCGATGCGCCGAGAACCAGAGCGTTGGCATCGCGCAGCACCACGTTGCGGCCGGACGTGACGGTGACGGCGGCGAAGTCGTTGCCGGCATTGCCGAGCGTGATGTCGTTACCCGCGCCGACCGTCAATGTCGTGGCGTTGGTCACCGAGAGCGCCCCGGACTGCGTCACAGCGCCGGCCGTTGTGAGATCGAGCGTGCCGGACACCGTCGAAGCACCGAGAACCAGAGCGTTGGTATCGCGCAGCGTTACGTTGCGGCCAGACGTGACCGCGACGGTTGCGAAATCATTGCCGGCACTATCGAACGTGATGTCGTTGCCCGCGCCCACCGTCAGCGTCGTGACACCTGTGACCGATACGGTGCTCGTATCGGTGATCGCGCCGCTCGCGGTGAGATTAAAGGTCGCGGCTGTTACACCGGTAACGCCGTCGACGCTTCCGATATCCAACCCATCGGTTTCGATGACCGTGACGGTTTGACCCGCTGCACTGACAGCGATTGTACCGAGCGTCGTGTTGGCCTCGCTGATATCGACAGCGCCGCCTGCCGTAATTGCCAGATTGGTTGCCGTGATACCGCCGCCAGACGCGGTGTCCGCATCCACAGAACTTCCGCTTACGACACTGAGCGTACCTGCGGGAGAGGTTATGTCAGCGGTGACACTGACCGCACCCGCGTTGCCATGTCCCACGGTCAGCTGACCTGCCGTGATGCGGCCGAGTTCGGCAGCAGAAAGCTTGAGGATGTTGTCGGCATCGCTGTCGGCCGCACCGGCGCCGTTGCCAAGATCGATGGCCTCGCCATCGGCAGCCGATCTCAGCATGACCTTCCGGCCGGTGTTGGTAATCGACCCCGATGCCGTATTGATGGCGATATCGTCGGCCTGCACCGTCACGGTCCCGCCCGAGCTTTCTACATCGGTGTCGGCTCCAATTACTGCAGAATTATTCGCCGCCGTTTGCAGCGAAATATTGCCCGTCGCGTCGATATCGTTAACGATACCGGCATCATTAACTGTCAGATCGCCTCCGTTCGTGATGATAGTAATCGCACCGTTGCCAGCAACGATGCCACGTTCAAAGTTACTCGTGAAACCCGTATCCGTACCAATGGCAAGTGCCGTTGCGTCCGTATACTGGATGGCACCGGTCGTTGTCGTCGCAGCGAGAACATCAACCTCATTGGCTTCCGTCAGGGTAATTGCCGCCTGGGCGTCAATGACCAGATTCGGTGAGGTGATTGTGGCGGTTGCCGCCTGAGTCACAGCACCCGAAGCAAAGATTCTTAGATTGGATAATGACGCACTCGCCGGATCGACGGAATTTTCGATCGTAACCGTTCCAAAGCGGTTTGCCGCCGCGTTCGAGCCCAAATTCAAGCGTGTTGTGGTGCCGATAAAGGAGTCCAGTTCGGCATCCGAGATTTCAACCGCCGCGTTGCTGAAATTGTCCGTCGCGCCCAGGAGCAGGGCGCGATCCTGCGTCAGAGGCTGCAAGGTGACATCACCATCGATGTTATGACTGCCTGCCACGGCCAGGTCGTTAGCCGTGACAACAAGGTTTCCCCCGCTTCTGGCACGCACAAGTGCACCCGCAGCAAGATCAACCCGTTGAGCAGTCAGGATGACACCGGCACCGCGGAGATCTTCTACAACATTGGCGTCGTTATTGATGGTTATGGTGCCGGCACCTGCCGTCAGCGTGGCCAGCCCCGCGCCGCCGGTCGAAGAATCGACAGCCCTGTCTACTGTAATGTTCCCGGCAGTCGCGGTGAGGGTGATGGTGCCGCTACTGTTGGTGACACCGGCGACACCATTAACGAGGCCGGTTGTGAAGCCATCTGCATCTATGAAGGTGATATTGTCCGTCGCGGCAATAGCAAGCGTGTCGACATCGTTCGCCGCGATATCGAGCACAGTCGTGGCGGACGCCGATAAATTGGAGACGGACAGGTTGCTAGCGGTAATCGCCTGAGTATCGGACAGCGCTCCGTTTACAATAAGGTTGAGGGTGCCCGCCGTGGCACCGACAATCCCGTTCACGGTATCGATATCAAGTCCGTCGGCATCGCGAAATAGTATCGTCTGGCCCGCTGCGTTGATCGCGAGGTTGTCGACGTCGTTGGTCGCCTGATCGAGCGTGGTTGCCGCGGCTGTATTGGTAATCGAAAGGTTCGTCGCAACGATGCTTTGGGTATCGGTCAGTAAACCGCCCGCTGTCAGGTTCACGGTCGTTGCCGCAATACCGGTTACACCATTCACCGCACCAATTTCGAGACCGTTCGTGTCGACGAATGTTACCGTCTGACCCGCGGCGGCAATCGCCAGGCTGTCGATGTTGGTGGTCGTGTCGCTGACGTTCACCGTCCCGCCTGCTGTGATGGCAAGGCTGGTTTCGATGATGCCGCCCGCCGTGCCGGTGACCGTGCTGCCGGTGACAAGATGGACAGTGGCCACGCCCGCACCGCCGGTTGCACCCGGAGTCACATCTGTACTGACCGAAATTGCACCCGCCGTGCCGTCGCCAATGGTCAGACTACCCGCCGTGATCGACTGAAGTTCGGTGTTGCTCAGATCTAGAGCACCACTCGTGCCACCAAGATCTATTGTGCCGCTATTTGAGGCCAGTAGCGTCGTTGCAGCACCACCGGAGTTGAGCGAACCGGACAAATCCATGTCAGCTGCTGTAATGGAGAGTGTATTGCCTGTTGTATTAATTGCGAATCCGCCCGAGATCGAGAAGGTACCCGTGCCATCGTTGTTCGAGTCCGCATTGATTACCGTAGCGGCCGCGGTGGTCAAATCCGTCCCGAGCGTCAATCCACCCGGAACGTTGAGCGCAGAGGCGCCGATTAGCGAGCCGCTTGCCGCATTGAGGGTCAGCGCGTTGCCTGCCGTAATGGATACGCCGGCGGCGATGTTGATGTCGTCGGCATTACCACTGGTCTGCGTGCTATCCGTATCCGCGTCGATCGTCAGCGTGCCCGCTGTTGTCGACAGGTTGTTGTTGATATTGACCCCGTCGCGGGCATTGAGGGTCAGGCTGTTACCACCGGCCAGTGAACCTGTCGTGGCATCCAGTGTCAGCGCTCCGAAAGCATCCACCGTCACCCCGTCCGCGAACGTCACCCGGTCACCGGTTGTCGGCGTGTCCGCCGCATTGTCGGCATCGCCTTCCAGAGCCAGATTGCCTTCATCGGTCGTGACATCAACGTTGACCGCGATCCCGTCATCGGCATTGGCGATGAGTGCGTCGAAAGTGGAGGCTCCCGTCGCGAATGTGATTGTCGCATTATCCCGCGTTGCGTCGAACGTTACCGTATTGGCACTGTCGGAATTGATTGCGCTGACACCATTGACTGTGATCGCCGTCGCATTGGCGCCGCCGATGGTGACGCCCGCAGCAGACATCCGCTGAAGCTCCGCCCCGGAAATAGTCATATTGCCTGTCGCAGCACCCACGCCAACCGTGCCTGCCGTCGAACGCTCCAGTGATATGGTGCCCGAACCCGCCGCAAGAGCACCCGAGGTGTTCAAGTTGATATCGTTGGCGACGATCGTCATGTTCGCGTTGCTGGTGGTGAAGGTAACACCGTCACTCACGCTAAAGTCACCGGTTCCGTCATTGTCGAAATCGACGTCGAAAGTGGTGTCACCGCCGATGGTAAGGTTTCCACTTAGTGTGAAACCGTCATCGATATTGAGGACCAGGTTTCCCGTGGCCCCAATACCGCCGGTCGCCGCTGCGAGTGTCAGGGATCCCGCCGAGGCAATCGTGATGGTGCCGCCACCGAATTGCAGCGTGTCGTCGCCGGCATCATTGGCATTATCGAAGTCGCCATTGAGAGACAATGCGCCAATGTCCGTCGTCAGATTGACATCAACGTCCATGCCCGCATCCGCATTGGCGGTAAGCGCGTTGAATGTCGATGCGGTGCCGGAGAAGGTGATCGTCGCTTCATTCTTGGTCGCGTTCAGCGTCACGGTTCCGGCGATGTTATCCGAGTTTGCAGCGGTGATATTGTTGACCGTGATATTGCCGCTGGTCCCATCGCCGATATTGAGCCCGGTCGCCGTAATGTTCTGAAGCTCGGCGCCGCTCAGCGTGTAGTCGCCCACCGTATCGCCGAGCCCGATCGCGCCGGCGTCCGAAACCAGCAGCGTCGTCGCACCCGCACCGCTGTTTATCGTGCCGGCCAGGGCAATATCGTTCGCGGTAATCGAGAGCAGATTGTTGCTGGTCGCAATGGTCTCACCAGACGCCAGGGTGAAATCACCGGTTCCATTGCCGTCGGTGTCAGCATCTATCGTCACCGTGCCTCCGGCTCCCGTTAGGCCGTCATTGAAAGTAACGCCATTGGCGGCGTTCAACGTCACCGTATTGTCCGCCGTCAGGTTCCCTGCTGCTGTCGTGAAGTTCATGGCACCCGCAGACGTCAGGGTGCGGGCGCCTAAAAAACTAATGACCTCCCCACTGTTGCCCGTGTTTGCGTTGTTGAAGTCACCAACCAGGGTCAAGTCTCCAGTCGTGGTCGTGATATCGCTCTGGACGCCGATCCGGTCGGCAGCGTTGATCGTGAGTGCGTTAAACGAGGCGGCAGCCAGGACCTCGACATCGGAAACCGCAGCTTGGTTCGCCGTCAAGGTTACGGTTCCCGTAATCGAGGTATTGGAAATATTGGCCAAGTCCAGCACGCGCGTGTTGACGCCGCCGATGGTCAAATTGGCTGCCGTGATCTGGTCCAGTTCCGCGTCGAGGATTTCCAACTGGTTCGAGCCGGTGGTGAGATTGCCGACACTGACAAAGCCCGAGGTTGAGCGGTCTATGGTCATGTTCCCGGCACCCGACGTGATCGCGCCTGTGCCGTTGATTGCGATGTCGCGGGCGGTGATGTCCAACTGACTGCCGCTCGAGGACAGTGTCCGCGCCGTGGCCACGGTCAGGGTGCCGGTACCATCGTTATTGTCGTCCGCATCGACGCTGCTTGCCGCCGTGGCGGTAACATTCTCATTTATGGTGATGCCGTCCTCGGCGTTCAGCGTCAGACCGGCAGCGGAAATCCCTGTCAGGCTACCCGCCGCGCCAACGGTCAAAGCCCCCGCGTCGGCAATAGTCACGGTCTGACCGGCGGCGCTGACGGCGATGGTGCCGACCGCCGTATTCGCGTTCGAGATATTAACCGCACCGCCCGCAGTGACGGCCAAGTTTGTTTCATTAATCCCGCCTGCGGTGGCCGTGACGGTCGAGGCGCTTACCAGATCAAGCGTCGTCGTGTTCGCGGGCGTGACATTGGCGCTGACCGTGATGGCCCCGGTGTTGGCGTGGCCGACGGTCAACTGCCCGGCGAAGATCCGGTTAAGCTCGGCGGCTGACAACTTAAGGGTATTGTCAACAGAGCTGGCCGCGGCACTGCCGAGATTGATTGCTTCGCTGTCAGCAGCGGAACGCAAAATCACCGTCCGGCCCGTATTGGTGAAAGCCCCGCTAGTGGTGTCAATAACGATGTCGTCGGCGCGGGCCTCAATCGTCCCGCCCGTGGTCGCGACATTCGCGTTGGCATTAACTGTCAAGGAATTGTTGGCCGCCGTTTGCAGTGTGACACCCGTTGTCGCTCCGATATCGTTGGTCAGGCCCGCGTTGTTGACCGTAATACCGCCACCGTTCGACGTGATGGTCACAGCACCGTCAGTTGCAATCACGCCCCGGGAGAAACCACCGAGCGTGGTAGCGGTGCCAATCGTTATTCCGTCCGCGTCCGTGTAGGAAATATCCCCGGAAGTCGCCGATTGCGCGGCGAAGAGGTCCACGACATTCGCTTCATTCAAAGTGATAGCGGCTTGAGAATCGAAGATTAAGGTGGGCGAAGTGATAGTCGCGCCCGTTGCCTGGGTCACCGCGCCGGTTGAGAATATACGTATCGTGTCGAAGCTCGCGTCGGCCGGGTCAATGGCGCCCGCCACGTTGACCGTCCCGAAGGACCCGCCGTCGCGAAACTGTATGCGGCTCCCCGTGCCAGTGATCGTGTCCAACTCAGCATCGGAAATTTCGACTGTCGCATTGCCCAAATCATCGACCGCCCCCAAGGAAAGGCCTCGGTTTGCCGTCACGGGCCCGAAGAAGACCTGGAGGTCATTCTCAATAACAGCACTACTGTTGATGACGAAATCGTCCGCGACTAATCGCATGGTTCCGCTGTCTTTTATCCTGGCATTCGCCGCAATCTCGATCCGTGAACCGGCGCCCGACTGCAACGTCAGGTTCGAAGTCCCTGCATTGATATCGATGGCCGCGCCCGCGTCGTTATTGACGAAGATATTGCCGGCGCTCGCCGTGACGGTCACTCCGGTGCCTGAAATCGCGTTGTCGACGCTGAGATCACCGGTGGTAGCCGTCAGTGTGACGGCGGCGCCGGTCCCGGTAATGCCGACGACGCTGTCAACCGTTCCGACGGTAAACCCGTCCGCGTCCGTGTAGGAGACGGCGCCGTTCGTCGAGATGGCGATGGTATCCACGTTCGTCGTTGTATCGGTGATATCCACCGCACCCCCGGCGCTGACCCTGAGACCGGTCTCGACAATGCCACCGCCCGAAGCCGCGTCGGCGTCTACGGTGGAGGCCGTATGCAGGCTCAACGTATTCGTGCCGCCTGGCGTAATGTCGGAACTGATGGTGATGGCGCCTGCCGTACCGTCGCCGATGGTCAGCGAAGATGCGGTGATTCGGTCGAGCTCCGTGTCAGTGATGTTCAGGCTGCCGCTGCCGCCCGTACCTAGATCGATGGCGCCATTGTTGGTGACGCGAATGTCCGTGGTGTTGGTGCCGCTGGTCAAATTTCCGACGAGGTCCAAATCCGCAGCAGTGGCGACCAGAGTGTTGCTGCCGGTGTCGACCGTCGCGCCGGACGCCACGGTTAAGGAGCCTGTTCCATTCCCTTCCGAATCGGCATTGATCGTCACGGTCCCTGCTGCGGTCAGATTATTGTTGACGGTCACCCCGGCCTGAGCGTTCAGCGTCACTGCACCGGCACCGGTCATGCCGCCGGTGGTGGCGTCCAGGGTCAGGCCGGCGGCTGAGGCCAAGGTCACGTTTGCAGTAATGTCGATATTGTCGGCACCGGAACCGCCTGCGTCTGTCGCGTTATCGGAATCGCCGTCAAACGTCATGCCGCCCGTGTCCGTCGTCACATTGGCCGAGATGTCGATGCCATCCCGCGCATTGGCGGTCAGCGAATTGAGGGTGGAGGCCCCCGTGAACGTAATGATCGAACCGGCCTCTGTAGCGTTCAAGGCTAGCGTCCCGATGCCGTTGGAGTTGGCGGCGGAAATGCTTTCAACGGTGATATTTCCGCCAGTGAAGGTCAGCGTTCCGGCTGTGGTGTTGCCGAGTTCGGCATCGCCGTAATTTAGATCGGATACGTTGCCACCGGCGGTGATGGTCCTGCCATTGGATGCGTTGACCGTAACGCCCGCGCCCGCTGCGGTGATAGACCCGGTCATCACGAATTCCGAGGCCGTGATGTTCAATGTGTTGCCGCCCGTGTTCACCGCACCATTGATATTGATTTGTCCGGTGCCGTCATTACCAGTGTCCGCGTTCAGCGTCGTCGTTCCGGCGGTCGTCAGATTGTCCGCAATGGTCAATCCTGCGTTCGCATTCAATGTCAGGCCCGCTGTGCCGGTGATGCCCCCGGTCGTGGCGTTCAGGGTCAGCGCAGTCGCGGATGCAATCGTCCGTGCGCCCGTGATCGCAATGGCATCGGAGCCGGCGCCGTTGGCATTGCTCGAATCGCCTTCAAGAACCAAGGCGCCTGTGTTCGTCGACAGGTCCGTTGAAATGGCGATCCCGCTGTTGGCATTTGCGGTCAGGTTTTCGAATACGGACGCCGCGCCCGAAAAGGCGATTGTATTATCTGTCGCCGTGCCGTCGATAGTGATATTGCCGGTCACATTACCCAGGTCAGCCGTCTGGACATTGTCGACGGTGATGGCGCCGGTGCTGGCGCCGCCGAAAGTTAAATTCGCCGCTGTCAGGCGGGCCAACTCCGCCTTCGAGACCGAGAACGCGCCGGCCCCGTCACCCAGACCCATGGCAATGCCATTGGTCGCCTGGATCGTCATATTCCCGGCACCTGCCGTCAGTGCGCCCGTGCCGGTAATCACCAGGTCGGCCGCTGTCACGCCGAGGTCGTTGCCTTGGGTGTCGAAGGTTACCCCGTTATTGATCGTGAAGGTGCCCGTGCCATCCGCATCGGAATCGGCGTTGATCGTTGTCGCGCCGCCAATCGTGAGATCGCCGCCAAGTGTAAAGCCGTCAGCGATGTTCAGCACCAGGCTTCCCGTGGCACCGATCCCGCCGGTCGTCGCGGCGAGGGTCAGGGCGCCGGCAACGTCGAGCGTGATGGTACCGGCGCCGAACTGCAATGTGTCGTCGCCCGCGTCGTCGAAATCGTCAAAATCACCATTGAGCGAAAGTGCGCCAACGTCTGTCGTCAAATCGACATTGACGTCCATGCCCGCGTCCGCGTTCGCGGTCAGCGCATTGAAAGTCGATGCAGTGCCGGAAAACGTAATCGTCGATTCATTCCGTGTCGCATTCAGCGCCACCGTGCCGACATTGTTAGAATTGGCCGCCGTGATGTTGTTGACGGTGATGTCGCCTTGATTCCCGCCACCTAGATTTAGGGTGGTTGCGGTGATGAGAGCGAGTTCCGCACCGGAAATTTCCAGCGTGTCGGCAATATTGTTAACGCCGTCGTCGCCTAGATTCAGCGCATCGCCCGTCGTGGTGGACGCAAGGGTTACTGTTTGGCCCGTGGCGTTGATCGCTCCACCGATGGTGATGTCATCGGCGGTATAGGTATGCGTGCCCGCCGTCGCCGTCACCGCGGCCAGGGTCAGCGCGTTGTTGTCACCGCCCGCCGTTGCATTGACGGTGCCGCCGGCGGTCACGGTGCCGGTCGCGGTCAGGTTCCCTGCGACCGTCGATAAGATGACGTTGCCCGCTGTCGCGGTCATTGCGCCAAGCGTCAGGGCATTAGCATCGACAATAGTGATGTTCCCGGTGTTAGTCGAAGCCGCGACCGTGCCCGTGAAATCATTTGCCACATTATCCAAAGTTACGCCCGTAGCCGCGTCGAACGTCACATTGCCCACTGCGGTTGCGGTGGTTTGAATGATGTCGGCGTTGTTCGCGATGATCGGGGCGCCGCCGGTAATGGTCGTGGGCAGGTTAGAGATGTCGGCTGAAATGGTGATCTGGCCCGTGTTGGCGGCATCACCAATGTTGATCGTATCGAACTTCCTCGCACCGGTCTGAATCAGCGCCAGCTCGGCATTGGACAATTCCAACGTGTTATTGGCAGCAGCGTTCGCCCCGCCCAGATTTATCTGCTGCCCTGCCGTTGCTGTGATTAGGTTGAGGGTGTGGTTGGCGCCATTGTCCGTAACGCGAATGTCGCCGGCGCCGCCGAATTCCAAATCGTCTGCGATAATATTGGTAGATCGCGTACTGCTATTTGACGTATTTGAAACTCGCGCATTAATAGTCGTGGTCGCATCGACGCCGTTATTCCGGACTGTCAAATTGCGGTTGCTGGTAACGAAATCGGCGATGGTAAAAGCGCCACTGGCGGTCAAAGAGACGGTTCTACCTGTTACGCCTGTCACCCCATCTACCGTGCCGATGGTGAGGTCGTCCGCATCGACGAAGGTTACGTTAATACCCGCTGAGCTTGCGGCGAACGTATCGACGTCGTTCGCTGTCGAATCCAAGGCTGACGTACCACCAGTGACAAGAAGCAGATTTGTTGCGCCAATGCTCCCACCGGTATCCGTGATCGCGCCGCCGGTCAGGCGCACCGTCGCGACGTTCGCGGGGTTAAGCGTGATCGCCGATGTGATATCGATTCCCGAAGGTCCGTTGATATGGAGAACGCCGGCAGTGATGATGTCGAGTTCCGTGTCCGACAGTTCCACCGTATTGCCGGCGGCGTCTGTTCCCGAGCCCAGGTCGATAGCGGCAGCATTCGTGCCGGACAGGGTCGTTCTGGCCGCGCCACTACTGATCGACGCCCCCGCCAAGGCCATCTTGTTGGCGGTGATAGTGATGTCATTGTTACCCGCGACAAGCGAGTTGGTGGCGGCGAGCGTAAAGGTACCTGTGCCGTCGTTATTGCTATCCGCATTGATGTTTGTCGCGCCTGCGGCCGTTACGTTCTCGTTGACCGCAATGCCATCCAATGCATTCAGTGTCAGCGCCGCCGACGCAATGCCCGTAACACCAGCAACCGAACCGACCGTGAGATCGCCCGCGCCGTCTGCCATGTTGACCGTCTGCCCTGCCGCTCCAATGGCAATCGTGCCGATGGCCGTGTTGGCCTCGCTGATATCCACCGCACCGCCCGCCGTTACCGCGAGATTGGTTGCCGTAATCCCGCCGCCCGACGCCGTGTCCGCATCAACGGTGGCATTCGTTACGATATTAAGCGTCGCCGTGTTGGCCGGGCTGATGTCGGCGGCTACCGTCACCGCGCCTGCCGCCCCGGTGCCTATTGTCAGCTGCGACGCTGTCACAAGGTCGAGCTCTGCGTCGGAGACTTCCAAGGTGTCGGCAAGGTTGATGATGCCGTCATCGCCTAGATTGATAGCGTCGCCCGCCGTGGTTGAGGCGATGGTCACCGTCTGGGCTGCCGCATTAATAGCGCCGCCGATAGTGACGTCGTCGGCGGTATAGGTATGCGCGCCCGCCGTCGCCGTCACTGCCGCTAGCGTCAACGCGTTGTTGTCGCCGCCCGCCGCGATTGCCACTGCGCCGCCGGCGGTGACCGTGCCAGCCGCGGTCAGGTTCCCCGTTACAGTCGTCAAGGATACGTTGCCCAAGGTGGCGGTCGTCGCCGCGACGGTAAGGGCGTTGGCGTCGACGAGGGTAAGGTTGCCTGTATCGGTAGAAGCGCTGATAGTCCCCGTAAAATCGTTGGCCACGTTATCCAGTGTAATACCCGTCGCCGCGTTGAGGGTCAGGGCGCTGGCCGTCAGGGCCGCCGTCTGGATGATGTCGGCATTGTTTCGGATCGTCCGCGTACCGGTATCCAGATTGCTGATGTCGCCGGACACCGTGATCCGACCGGTTCCCGTGCCGCTGGCGTCGCCGATATTGATGACGTTGAATTCGTTGGCGTTGGTGGACAGCAGCGCCAACTCGGCGTTGGTCAGTTCCATAACCCCATTGCCGGGCGTATTCGCGACCCCGCCCAGATTGATCTGCTGTCCGGCGGTCAAAGTATTGATGGTCAATGTGTGGGTGCCGGAATTATTGGTTCGCTGGAATCCGCCTGCAGTGATCTCCAGATCGTCGGCGGTGACCGTTATCGAGCGCGTTCCGCTGGCCGTTTCCCGAACCACCGCGTTGACGGTCGTTGTGGCATCGGCCGCGTTGTTGGTCAGAACGATACTGCGCGCACTTGTAATCGTATCGTCGATTGTGAAGGCGCCGTTGGCGGTCACCGTGACGTTATTGGCATTTATACCGGCCACCCCGTTGACCGTACCGATCGTCAGATCGTCCGCATCGACGAAAGTTAAGTTGATGCCGGCTGAGCTGGCGGCGAACGTGTCTACATCGTTTGCCGCCGAATCCAAGGCTGACGTTGCGGCCGGAGCAAGCAACAAGTTTGTTACGCCTATGCTGCCGCCGGTATCCGTGATCGCCCCCCCAGTCAGGCGCACCGTCGCGACGTTCGCGGGGCTAAGGGTAATCGCCGATGTAATATCGATGCCTGAAGGACCGTTTACATGTAGAAGGCCCGCCGTGATGGTATCGAGCTCCGTGTCCGACAGTTCGATTGTATTGGCAGCAGCATCGGTTCCCGATCCCAGATTGAAAGAGGCACCAAAGCTGCGAGACAGTGTTGTTGTGGCCGTACCGCTGCTGATCGCGTTCCCCGCCAGGACCATCTTGTTGGCGGTGATGTTTATCGTGTTATTACCGGCAATAAGTGACTGGCCGGCGGAAAGCGTAAAAGTGCCTGTGCCGTTGCCGTCGCCGTCGGCTTTGATGATTGTGGCGCCGCCCGTGTTGGCCGTCCCGCCGATCGTAACGCCGTTTGTGGCGGTCACATCCAGCGTGCCGGAAACGGTGGAGGCTGCCAGAATGATACCGTCCGTATCGTTAAGTTCCACGTTGCCCGCCTGATTGACGGCGACAGTGGAGAAATTGTTGGCATTGTCCAGCGTGATGGCATTGGTGGCCGCAACGGTACCGCCCGTGTCCAGGGTCGTGGTGCCTGTAACGGCGATGGTCCCGCTGTCGGTGATGGTCCCGGCGGCGGTCACGCCTAGCGTGCCGGAAACGGTCGAGGTTCCCAGAATGACGTCGCTGGTATCAGTGAGCGCGACGTTACCGGCTTGCGTGACGGCGACGGTCGAGAAGTTGTTGGCGTTGTCGAGCGTGATGGCGTTGGTGGCGGCGATGGTACCGCCTGCGTCCAGCGTCGCCGTGCCGGTGACAGCCAAGGCGCCACTGTCGGTGATGGTCCCGGTGGCGGTCACGCCTAGCGTGCCGGAAACGGTCGAGGTTCCCAGAATGACGTCGTTGCTATCGGTGAGCGCGACGTTACCGGCTTGCGTGACGGCGACGGTCGAGAAGTTGTTGGCGTTGTCCAGCGTGATGGCGTTGGTGGCAGCGATGGTACCGCCTGCGTCCAGCGTCGTCGTGCCGGTGACAGCCAAGGCGCCGCTGTCGGTGATGGTCCCGGCGGCGGTAACGCCCAGCGTGCCGGAAACGGTCGAGGTTCCCAAAATAATGTCGTTGGCATCGGTGAATGCAACGTTACCCGCCTGAGTGACGGCGACGGTGGCGAAGTCGTTGGCGCTGTCCAGAGTTATGGCATTAGTGGCTGCAACCGTTCCGCCCGCATCGAAGGTCGCCGTACCGGTGATCGTCGAAACCACGGTATCGGTAATGGCGCCGCCCGTTGTCAGGTTAAAGGTGGCTGCAGATACACCGGCGACGCCATCGACAGTACCCAATACCAAAGTGCCTTGATCCCTGAAGCTGGCTGTCTGACCGGCGGCCGAAACCGCCAGCGTATGTATCGCGGTCGAGGTATCGGTGAAGTTGATCGTTCCCCCGGCGCTCAGCGCTAGATTGGCGACGGTGATGCCGCCGGTCGTATTGAGGCCGGTGATCGTGCCGCCGGACTTGAGGTGCAAGTTAGTGACGTTGGCGGGCGAAATATCGTTTGTGAAGCTGACGGCACCCCCTCCCGTTGCACCGATAACAAGTGTCGTTGCCGTAATCCGGTCGAGCTCGGTATCGTTCAACTCTACCGAATTGCCCGTGCCCGGGTTCGAACCGAGGACAACCGTATCGGTGCCGCGCGGTTCGATCGTGACGGTTTGCCCGGCCGCTGTGACGGCGGCGCCGAGCGTAACGTTCTCGGCGATGATGGTTAAATCGTCGTTGCCCGAACTAAAGGTGTTACTGATGTTAGCCGTGCCGCCGGTTCGCAGCGTAAGGGCACCGGCCGAACCGCCGAACGTTACCGCCGCACTCGTTACAATATTGCCAGCCTGGTTCGTACCGCCGATGAAAATGTCGCCGGTACCAGCTCTGACCAGATCAAGTGCGGCGTCCGATATCTCGAAGGAATTGGCAGCCGGCGTTGCTGAAAAATTGATTTGCCTGTTGGGCGCGGAATTCGTGATGGTGATATCGCCGCCATTGCTCGAGATAAGGCCGCCGCCGCTATTAAAATAATTCGCGCCTTGGAGGTTTATGGCCGTGCCATTTGTCGTGAGATCCCCGTTCGCATTATTGATATTAATGTTTCCTGATTCGTTCCCGTCGCTGTCGGCGATCAAGGTCAGGCTTCCCGTTCCACCGTTGGCGTTCATGTTGATACGGTTACTGACAATTATGTTTTGGTGCGCGGTCAAGGTCAGGTCGAAGGCCGTGTTCGGGGCGTCAATGGCCCCGGAAACGGTAATCTTACCGTTTTGGGTTCCGGTGCCTCCCGTGGTGACGGTAACGTTGGAGCCACCGAGGGCAGCTTCGATGGTTGCGGTCAAGAGAATCGCGTTGTTGCCGTTGCTGGAGAAGTTGGGGTTACCGGTAATATTGGTATTGCCCCCGCCGTCCTGGATTGTGATGTCTCGCGGATCCAGCAACAGGGTACCGGCCTCTCCCGATGCCGTGGTCAGGTCGGTGTAGCCCTGATAGTCCAGATATTGCTTGCCGGACACTTCTGCGAAACCGCCGTCGCCACCTTCGGCGCCACCTGTCGCCGAGATCGAACCGTAGAACTTTGTGACATCGTCGGCCCAGACGATGACTCTGCCACCATTGCCGTCGCTTTCGGCGTCGGCATCGATGGTTACGTTTTGCGCGACGACCGTTGCGACCGCGTTGCGCTCAGGACCTTCGCCCTGGAAGTTACCACCGACGAGGACTTCGCCGCCGCCAATGTCACCGGACGCATCGATCGCGGCATCGTCGAAAAGTGCAACATACTCGCCAAGCACTTTGACTTTGCCGCCACCCTCGCCGGCATTGTCGCCGATGGCGCGAAGAATTCCCGAGACCTGCGTTACGCCCGGGCCGTCGTAACCGAGAACGATCTCGCCATTTTGTGTATCGATGGTGTTTGCCTGGACGATGCCGTCAGTGTTGATGACGCTCTGCACCACCGCGCCGACATTGCTCGCGGCAAGGGTGACGATGCCGCCATCGGCGACGATGCTGCCACTGTTTCCGATCAGCGATTCGACCGGCGAACCGTCTGCCCCGGTTGGCGTGTCTCTAACACCGATTCCGAAGGTGATGAGGTTGTCGCCGTACAAATCCAATGTGAAGGTTTCGGATGCCCCCAAAGTGACCCGGCCGAGTCGCGCGGCGATGACTCCTGAGTTTCGAACCGTTGGTGCGACCAGGGCTGCGTAACCGGTATCGGCGACCGTGATTTGTCCGTGGTTTACGACTGACGCGTCCGGGTTCGTCGAGGGGATTGAAAAATCGAAATTACCGCTCAGAAAATCTTGGTTCCGGATATCCGTTGTGGTCGCAACGATCCCAGAGACGTCGATACGCGAGTTTTGTCCGAAGATTATCCCGCTCGGATTGACCAGCATGATTTGGCCGTTGGCTTCTAGCCGCCCCAATATGTGCGAGGGGTCCGGGCCGAGAACCCGGTTCAGCGTAATCGAGGATGAGGACGGTTGGTGGAAGCGTGTGATTTCGTCCACGCCAATGGAAAAACTTTGCCAGTCGATGATCCCTTTGTCGGTAGATTGGAAGATGTCGAGCTGATTGCCGTTTTCCTGGATACTGATATTGCCGGATACGACATTGCCGCCCAACGGATTGGCATGCGCGACATTCGATAAAAGGCAACCGTCACCAAGTGCAATCGTTGCGGCAAGGGCGAGCGCAAGTACAGCGCGCAGTCGCGTCAACAAACCCAGCGTCGCGCCAGAATTGTAGGCACGCGAAGTGCCGGCGCGAAGGCCATGTCGGCCGAGCCTCACGCGACGCAAGATTGCAACCACTGTTGTTAACGCCAAATTCAACCGAACTACCCGATTTCCTTTGTGTATTTGCGTTAACTTTAATCATCCAACTGGTAAACAAAGGGTAAATGTTATTCGTAACTATCGTTTGAGTTGCGCGAGGCCCGCCACGGTAATTTCATCTATCGCGCGTAACGGATTCGCCCATCGTCGCAGTGCGGCAACTCTTGGGTGCGCGCTTGGGATTTTTAAAATCGGGTGTTTAGGAAGAAGAAGAACCGACCGTTTCGATCGCCTTCATTGCTCGGTGTGCGTGCGAGGGGAATCGCATATTCCATGCGCATATCAGCCGTGTTGAACAAGTCGACCTGAAACCCCAACCCTGTCGACCCGAGCGCCAACCTGGACCCTAGCGAGGATGACGTCTCTTCGTTCCATGCCACGCCGTAATCCGCAAACAGATAGGGGCGGGTCCGCCCAACTCTGGGCAGGTTGTGTTTCACGTCGTAGCCGATCTCGACGGAGACAGCGGCGCCAAGCTCGCCGGTCAGTTCCCCGGAATTGAAAGCACGGCCGTAATCTTCGCCGCCGAGATCAAACTCATGCGATGCCGGAAGTGGCGTGAACGAGTACTGCCCCGTTGTCCTCGCAAACAGATCGAACCGGCGCCCGAGCGCCCGTGCGTGAACAAGGTCGAGAGTGAGCATCGTGAAGTCGGGTTCCGTATCGCCGCGCGACATTGCGTCCTTGTCCGGATCGCTTGCGGCGAGGGTCGGCAGCCCTTGCGTCAACTCCAATACCCCCCCGTTCCGCCCGCCAAGAAATCCGGTCTGGGTAAAGCTGATGACGGCTTGCGCTGTCCGAATACGATCGCGCGTAAACCGGTCGCCCAACAGCTCGACTTCTGTATTGAGATAGGATAAGCCGAGTCCTGCCGTTAGCGAGTGGTTTCGCTGAAGCAGAATGGGATAGGTCAGATTCAACTCGCCTTCCGCACTTTGCGTCTTTGTGTCGAATTGCTCCAGGGTGAAACCGGGCCAGCTTTTTGAGACACCGAAATCGGCACGAAATCGCAAGCCATCTACACCGATCCGTTGCTCGTAGCTCAGGTCGAGCGACTGAAATTCGCGGATGCCATTCGCGATGGTTACATTCGCAGCAACTCTTTCCGCCAGCGGGGCGAGTGCGTTTACCGACACGCTGCCGCCATACCGCCAGGGGCCGGTAAATTCCGACGCGCGGTTATTGACACCCAGACCGCCATTGACCGGTACATGTGTTGCCTGCACGACCAGTTCGGATGCGCCGCGAGATTTCTCGGACCGGCGCAGCACGCCGGTTGCGGTGACGCCGGCGAGCTGCCCGGCGAGTAGCAGTCGGCGCTCCAAGGGCGGTAGCCTTACCGGGCGTTCTTCAAGAACCGGTCTGAGTGTGCTTTCGATGATGCGTTGGATCGGTTTTTCTACGCCGGTGACCTTCACGTCGTCGATAAACCCTTCGATGACAGCGATCCGCAACACGCCACCGCGTGCCTTCTGAGGTGGTACAAAGGCAAAGCTCAGAAAGTAACCGTCGAGGTGATAACGCGCCTGAATCGCCTCCGCGATCGCATAGAACTGTCCGAAGGTAATGATCTTACCGATAAGTTGCTTGTATAGCCCGGCAAGTTCCGCTTCGGAATACGCTGTCACCCCTTCGAGTCGGATACCCTTTAACGTAAACGTCTTTTGCAAAAGCGCCGCCGGCGGCTTCACACCCGCCGGTAACTCGATCTTCAACTCCAGTTCGGCAGACGGATCGGGCAGGGAAGGCGTCGGTCGCTCACGCCGCCCCGGTTCCGCTGAGCCGGGGAAATTCTCTGGGGTGGTTTGGGCAAGATTCTGCGCGAGCGCAGCATGCGTCAGGCATAGCAAAGCAACACCGACAAAACACCGCCGAATGGCGTACGCCCAACGGACGGCCACAAAAAAATTCACCGCCCGCATCTTCCCTGGACCTTGAAATGCTTTATGGGCTCACGATTATTTTTCGGTTCCGGCAGTAAGGTCGTTGCCTACTGCTCTGGAACCGTTTCGCACGTTATTCTCGGCCAACAATACACGGAAAAATTGGAATCGGAAGACTAAGAGGGGACGAAATTACAAGAATTTCACGCAATACATATTAGTTACGTCTTATAACGGTTTGAAACGATGTGACCTGTGCCCACGTCTAATAGCAATCCCTAAACTAGATAATTCACAGCGGTCTCAGACGCGGACTGCCCGTATCCAAAGGTATTCTGTGGTTCAATGGGCTGCGGGGGCACATAACAACCTCTACCAAACAGCTATCTCATTCAGCTCAGATAGAAAACAAGCTGTCGCTCTTTAGATCCTCAAGCCTGGCCAACCGAATTCCTCGGGTGCATCGCCGAACACAAGATCGATCGTATCGACGAGTTGCTGCCGTGACATTAGGCTCAGGTCTGAGCGTAACGGACCAACATCATCAGCGGCAGAGCCAATGCACCGGATGCTCACATATTGCGGCAGTTTTAGCGTCTCAAATTGCCTGGAGAGAGCGAAAAACTATCGACTTTGAGGCGCCTATCGCTAGGCATCATACCCTCCGCTGTTTCGTGATCGTCGTCTGCAAAACCGATTTCATGTGAACTTATCGAAATGAAAACTAGAACGCCGCGTCACGACCAGCTGCCTTAGCGATTTCGCGGGCGTTTGGATTGACTGACGGCCGAAATGGCATTTCGACGATTTCCGCATCGACCGGTTGGCCAGGCACATCGGCGTATTGGTCCGGCAGCCAGATTTTGAGCTTGTTGCCTAAATCGCGCATTTCCCACGGTATGTGGCCCATGGCGATATTGGTTTCCAGTTCCGGTGAGTACCAGGGCGAGGTGACGTATCCAATGGGTTCGCCACCGTCCGGGCCTGAGATGAGCCAGAAATCGGGCGCATATTCGTCGATCGGTTTGCCTTTGATGGTCATGCCGACGAGCGTCGTTTTAAAGGGCGGTGTTCCGGCAACGATCAACTCGCGGGCGCGCTCCAAAGCTTCTTTGCCGACATAGTCTGACGTCTTTTTTCGCGGTACCTGGTAACCTAGATTGCACTGGAAGGGCATGGTTTCGAAATCCATGTCCTGACCCCAGGACAAAATACCCGCCGCGATGCGGCGATGATGCGCCGGGGCAATGACCATGAGGTTGTGCTTCTTGCCAGCTTCCAGTACCGCGTTCCACATATCGTCCGCATGCAGTGTGGCATCGCGAAGATAAATTTCGAAGCCTTTCTCGCCACTGAAACCGGTCTGGGAAATAATGCAGTCCCGGCCACCGACGACAGCTTCCATTAAACCATAGGATGGCAGTTCGCGGACGGATTCGCCCACCATATCCGCCATCAGGTCGGCCGATTTCGGGCCCTGGATCTGGACGGGGCAAACGTCGATTTCATTGATTTCAACATTGAACTGGCAACCGACATTCACGCCTTGTAGCCAGAACATTATGTCCGAATCGGAAAGGCTGAACCAGAATTCGTTCTTTGAAAGCCGCAGCAGTATAGGGTCGTTCAGGACGCCGCCCTTTTCGTTACACAGAATGACGTACTTGCCCTTCATCGGCTCGATGCGGGTCGCGTCGCGGGTGATGACATAATTCACAAAGGCTTCCGCGTCGGGCCCGATGACCTGGATCTGCCGCTCTACGGCGACATTCCACATGGTGACGTGATTGACCAAGGCGTCATACTCAATCATCGCGCCACCATCTTCCGGACGCACATAACCGCGTGGATGGTAGACGCGGTTATATACGGTCGCGCGCCAGCAGCCTGCTTCCATGGACAGGTGCCAATAGGGCGACTTCCGAACGCGTGTCGAGATTAGCATCTCGACGGGGGTCGGACCACTCTGCCGTAGATTATACGGAACCTTGCGGTCGCTTTGGTCGACGCTTGTGGCGTGCTTCGTCATGGCAAAGATCTCCTGTTGGCGCGCTGTGCGCGCAAATTCCGATATCCTCCTTTTTCATCTTTCCCGATGACGCGATAATTCCGGGGCGAACAGTTTTGTTCAAAACGCGACATCCAGCCGAAATTTGATCCCAATGAGTTGCAATTTCGCTGTTCCGGCTTAGTCCATATTTCGTGTACGATAATGAATGGCCCGCGGTTGGTACCCGCGAATGGAGTGTTTGATTGCGATGTTCAATGGCAACCAAAGACAGCTTCCGGAATGCATCGGGTTTTTGGTCATCCCGGATTTTTCGATGATCGCCTTTACCGCGGCGGTGGAACCGTTGCGGTTGGCCAATAGGATGTCCGGCCGCGCGCTTTATGCCTGGCGGGTGATGTCGAGTGATGGCGCACCGGTCAGCGCCAGTAACGGCGTTTCGATCAGCCCGGATTCTGCGCTAACATCGAAGATGGATGGGGACGGTGCGCTGTTTTCTGCGGTTGTCTTGTGCAGCGGCGTTGGCGCCGAATCCTATCGGCATCCAGAAGTATTCTCATACTTGCATCGAATAGAACGGCTTGGCGTCGATATCGGGGCGGTCTGCACGGGAACTCATGTGCTGGCCAATGCGGGACTTATCGGAGGCTACAAATGTGCGATCCATTGGGAAAACCTGCCGGCCTTCACGGAAAGCTTCCCGACTATCGATGTCGATACGCATCTTTTTGAAATCGACCGCAACCGTTTCACCTGTTCGGGCGGCACCGCGGCCCTCGACATGATGGTCCATCTGATCGCGATGGAACATGGCGAAGAACTCGCGCTGAAAGTATCGGAGCAATGCCAGGTCGATCAAATTCGCCCGGCTGATGTCGTGCAACGCATGGCCTTGCGGACCAGGATCGGCGGCAATCACCCCAAGCTCATCGCGGCAATTGAAAAGATGGAAGATAATTTGGAAGACCCGTTAACACCGGAGGAACTGGCCACATTTATCGGGTTGTCCCGCCGCCAGCTGGAGCGACTGTTTCGGCAACATGTCGGCCGGTCACCGACGCAGTTTTATCTCGAATTGCGTTTGCAACGCGCGAGGATGCTGCTTATCCAGACGGGTATGCCAGTCGTCGATATTGCGGTTGCTTGCGGTTTTGTCTCTGCATCGCATTTTTCGAAGAGTTACCGCCAACAATTCCTGCATGCGCCACGCGATGAGCGGCGCCACGCCGTAGCCGCGTCGTCGCTAAGTTGATGTATCGAATCCGTTTGCCTGTTCGTTAAGCGTGAAGGCGCCTGATGCAACAGCGTCCAGCCAATGGGCGGTGCGCTCCAGACCCCCGAAGGGAAAAAAATGTGGCCGGCGGAATTGGCAGGCGGGATCGATCAATAACTGGTGTGCAATAGCCGCCAGGATGCGGTCTGGATAGGAAACAGCGCTCAGGCGAACGAGTTTCTTCGTGTTCCGTGCCAAGACTCGTCTTGAGGCGCCGACACCGCAAAGTTTCGCAAATTTCAACAGGGACTTGAGTGTCGTCGCGCCTGCCAGCCCCACGTCAATCGGCAAATGGTTGCCATCCCGCCGGGTCGCGCGTTCCCATGACATTATCGGTACAGCATCAAGGCAAAACTGCGTGGCAAGAAACATTTCAATTCCGTTATCCGCAGCGAAGGAATTCTTGGCAATCAAGGAATTGCGCAAAATTGCGGCGTCGATTGCCGGGCTGCCTTCCGGGTGTCCCGCGACCCCAATTTGCGAGATCCCATAATCCTGCAGCACACCGCTTTTCAGCAGCGTCATCGAATCGTTAAACGGACCCTGCGGCGTTGTAAGGTCGCCGGCAATGACCAGCACGTCGGTTATCCCGGCAGCATCGCAAAGCCTATGCAACGTTTCCCGCAACATTGCCTCGGAGGTAATGGCACGGGCGGGAAGATGCGGAACTGGATTAAGGCCATCCTTGCGGAGCCGGCGTGCCGTTTCAATTGTATCCGTGAAGCTCGCACCGGGAAGATAAGCAATATTTACGGACATCCCCGGCCGAAGCAGGTTTCGATAGGAGCCGAAAATTTCGCTTTCGCGCGGCGTTGTTTCAATCGAACAGTCTCGTACGAGAGATATTATCCTCTGGCGAAGCAATGCCTCATGGGATGTTTCGAGGCAGCTGGACTTTGTGAGCGGTGAACCCATGCTTTTGGCCTTCTGCTTGCTTGGAATGAATTGACGGCGGCCGGGACCGTAAAGGTGATGCTTGAATCCTCTCGTTTGGGCGCGACATTTCATGGTTCAATCACGACATGAGTGTGATTTCTTGATTCATGTCGGAACCAGAATGATCGGAGTCGCAGGCTGGCCAGCCCATAAGAACAACTACTTACAAATTCCTATTCAGACTTGTTCGAATATGTATCCGGCGAAAAAGGAACTTTAGCCATGCAGTCACATGCCCGCGTGGTCGTCATCGGTGGCGGCGTTGTTGGTGTCGGTGTGCTCTATCACCTGGCAAAGAAGGGCTGGTCGGATGTCACACTGGTTGAAAGAACCGAGTTGACCGCTGGCTCGACATGGCATGCTGCGGGATTGTTGCCGTTGTTCAATATGAGCTACGCGGTTGGTCAAGTTCATAAATACAGCGTCGATCTCTACAAATCCCTGGAGGAAGAGACCGGTCAGAATGTCAGTTTTCACGTCACCGGAAATTTGCGCCTTGCGACCAATCAGGAGCGCATGGACGAGTATCACAAGTATTGCGGAACGGCGAATACCATCGGCGTTCCGTTCGAGATCATTACCCCGAAGGAAGTCAGAGAACTTTGGCCCTTGTGCGATGTCGAAGGGCTGGTTGGGGCGCTCTATCATCCCGATGACGGCCATATTGCGCCCGCGGACGTCACGCAAGCGATGGCCATAGGCGCCCGCAACCGCGGCGCCACGATCCATCGCAACACCGAAGTCACGGCAATTGAGCGGACCGCTAGCGGCGAGTGGCGCGTGAAGACGAACCAGGGCGATATTACCTGCGAGCACGTTGTAAGCTGTACCGGCAATTATGCCCGGCAGACGCTCGCGATGGTCGGTCTCGATATTCCGGTCATCCCCGTCCAGCACCAATATATCGTGACCAACGAAGTGCCGGAGCTGATCGAGCGCCGTAAAGCCGGGCTACCGGAAATGGCGGTGCTTCGCGAGTCTGATGCATCGTACTACTTACGTGAGGAACGCCAGGGCTACATCTTGGGCCCCTACGAAAAAGGCGCACCGGCGGTATTCCTCGACGGTGTGCCGGATACGTTCGGCCGAGATTTGTTTCCTGGAGATCTCGACCGTTTGCTGCCGCATGTGGAGGCAGCGATCAGCCGTGTCCCGAGTTTCGAGCAAGCCGGTATCAAGGATATCGTCAACGGTCCCATCGCCTATACCCCGGACGGAAGTCCGTTGATTGGCCCCGCTTGGGGCTTGAAAAATTTCTGGATTTCGGAAGGGCATAGCTTCGGCATTACCGCCGCCGGCGGGTCCGGCTGGCAATTGGCGGAATGGATCGTCGAGGGCGAGCCCGGAATCGATCTACTGGATGTCGACCCGCGCCGTTTTGGTCCCTATGCGAACAAGGCCTACACCAAGGCAAAGAACGAGGAAGCTTACGAGCACGTCTTCGTCATTCACTACCCGGATGAGGAACGTCCCGCCGCGCGGCCGGCCAAAACCAGCCCTTGCCATGACCGTCTTGCCGCACGCGGCGCAGTTTGGGGCCAGCGCTATGGCTGGGAGCGTCCGAACTGGTTTGCCCCGGAAGGCGCCCCACGGGAAGACGTATGGAGTTTCAGACGGTCGAATTATTTCGAGCATGTCGGCAATGAGTGCCGCACGGTACGCGAGCGCGCCGGCCTGATTGACATCACGAGTTTTTCGAAATTTACCGTCTCCGGTCCCGAAGCCGAGGCCGCTCTGGAACGGCTGGTTGCGAACAGTTTGCCAAGAAGAATTGGCGGTATCGGCCTCTGCCATGCCTTAACATTGTCGGGCGGCGTACGGTCGGAATTCACGATCACACGCGATTCGGAAGAAAGTTTCTATCTTGTCAGTTCGGGGGCGGCCGAGCGCTACGATTACGATTTCTTGTTGAAGAACCTCGCCGATGCCGATGCGCAGCTTGAGAATCAAACGATGGCGCATGGCGTACTCGTCCTGGCGGGACCGCGGGCGCGGGATATTCTCGCGGCCGTTACGGATGCCGATCTATCCAATGCAGCATTCCCATGGCTGAGCGCGCGCAACATCACCATTGGGATGGCGCCGGTTCGCGCGATGCGGGTGAATTTCGTCGGCGATCTGGGTTGGGAATTGCATCATCCGATTGCCTATCAGAACCATATCTTCGATGCACTTGTCGCCGCGGGCGAGGCGCATGGTTTGGGGATGTGTGGCATGAGGGCGATGGATTCGCTTCGGATCGAAAAATCCTATCGCATGTGGGGGCAGGATCTAACCCGCGAATACACGCCGTTCGAAGCCGGGCTTAGCCGCTTCGTAAAACTCGACAAAGGCGAATTTGTCGGCCGCGATGCGCTGGTCCGACAAAAAGAAGCCGGTATCCCGCAAGAGTTCGTAACGCTGGAGGTCCATGGACCGAACGACGCGGATCCGCTCGGTAACGAGCCGCTCTATCGAGACGGTAAGATGATCGGGCGCGCGACAGCGGGCGCCTACGGACATCATGTCGGTAAGAGCCTGGCGATCGGCTATGTCGAAGCGGGCACAGGTTCAACAGATAGCGAGCTGGAGATCGAAATTCTCGGCGCACGCTATGCGGCCTCGGTTATTGGAGAGTCGCCCTACGATCCGGAGAACAAAAGTTTGCGCGGTTGATTGCCCGTTTTAGCTCCATGGGAACGGGCTGTTAGATACCGGGTGTTGTTTGCCTTCCGCATAACGCGCAAACCGGAACGGCTCCATTAAGGCGGAAGGACCGTTGACGATTTCTTCGGCCGCGAGCTTGCCGACGCCGAGCATCTTGAAGCCGTGGTTCGAGTCCGCGATGACGTAGCAGTTCTCGCGGAACACGTCGAAGACCGGAAAGCTGTCCGGCGTGAAGCAGCCGATGCCGCCCGACGGCTCCTTCTTATATTTGACGATTTGCCCTTCGAACCGCTTCTGGCAGTGGGCGAGAGCCGAACACCACATATGCGCAAAATCGTCGCCGACGACGAAATCGGGCGAGTCGACGCCATAGGGATCGACGGCGACGGCCTCTGGCGCCGTCTCGACGACGTAGGGCATTGCACCGCCCTGGACGCCGCCGAAATGAAAGTCCGGCTTGTAATAGATGCCCCAGGGTTCTTCGGACACCACCGACCCATCGACATCCGATAGTAAGGGGGCATCGGTATCGACATGGATCACGGGCGGCATCTGTCCGTCCGAAGTTTTCTGGAAATCGGGATCGACGCCGAGCGTTCCTTCCTGCAAGGACCAATAGGTCCACATCGGAATGTCGTGATGCACTTGGTCATCAGATCCCTTGATGGAAATGGCTTCCGGCAACGCCAACATTTCCCAAATCGACCGCACCCAGGGGCCGACGCCCGCCACGATATAATCGGTTTTGATCTCGCCTCTATCGGTCTCGACGGCCGTAACGGATCCGCCCTCGATCCGCAATCCTCTGACAGCAATCCCCGTCAATATTCGAACACCCTCAGCCTCGGCTTTTCCGGCGAGGCCATACATTGCCTTTGTATTATTGGCGTACCCGCCTTTCTTCTCATGCAGGACCGACGTGATGCCCTGCGCCTGCCAGTCGGGAAAGAAGGTCTTCATATACGCCGTGCTCTCATCAGTACCTTCGACGAAGGTGGACGGGTATCCGATGGCGGCTTGCTGTTCGTGGATTGCAGCGATGTCCGCGCGCATGCCCTCATGGCTGATCTGCATATAGCCGACAGGATGATAGCTGTAGGCTAGCGGATCACTTTCCCAAACGGACACAGAATGGGCCATCAGCTCGCGCATGGCCGGCTGAAAATAATTGTTCCGCACCACGCCGCAGGCAATGCCGGACGCACCGGCGGCGATGGACGTTTTGTCGATGACGAGAATGTCGTCTCCCGAGCCTTTGCCTTTCGCCTTTAATTCAAGGGCCAGATGATAGGCTGTGCTAAGGCCATGAATGCCGGCGCCTATGATGATGAATTTGCTGTGCGTTGGAAAAGCCATCGGTTGATCCAGTCCAGGTTGCTTCACTAGGGAGCGGCTATTCTGCTGCGATGTTATTCACTGCGCGCCCGTTCAAAAGCGCCCGCGCGGTCCAGGCATGAAACGCGTGCGTTGGCGGGTCCATGGCAGGTGAAAACAATCCGCCCTCAAAGCCCGGCGAATGACGGCCGCGCTGCATGCCTTCCACGGCATCCTGGTCTTCGGCAAAGACGGATTGCCATAAGTCCCGATTGCTTTCCCTGGCAGCAGCATAGGCGTCTTCTCGAACGGCTTCATCGAAATAGAAAATTTCGAACCGTTCTATGGTTTGGCCGGGACCATTGGGTTGAATCAGCACAGCAAAAAAATGATCTCTGTGGAGGCCCAGCAGTACGTTCGGAAAAAGCGAAATATATTCCGCGCCGGATTCCCAAAAGGGGGGCAAGTTTGGTGCGTCCGGAAAGTTTAGGACCGAATCCGAAACACCGGGTGCGTAACAGGTGCTTTGCTGGCCGGAATAGCCTTGCGATACGATATTGTGGTGTTGTTCCAGCGGCGAATAGCTGTTCAAGCCAGGATGTACCCAAGGAAGGTGATAGGCCTCGCAATAATTCTCGACGGCGAGTTTCCAGTTGCAGTCGAGAGCAAATTCGATTGTACAATCCGCACCCGTATGAATCAGCGGCACACCATTGAAGGCGCGCCAGCGCTCTGCGAGAGGCGCGATATAGCGATCGAAGTCTTCCGCTGAATTCGATAGATCAATAAAGATCAGGCCAAACCACTCGGCGCTCCGGACTTTGCTTAGCTTCACATTGTTTTTTTCGAAATCAGCGCAGCTATGTTGCCCGGGCCCGCCGATATGCGGAGTCCCCGTCAATTTTCCCGTGAGGCTGTATGTCCAGCGGTGATAGGGACAGGCGATCGCTTTCTTTACCGTGCTTGGTGTGTCTACGAGTATACGCCCGCGATGCCGGCACACATTGTGGAATACGTTTATGTGGTTATCGTCGCCACGGACCATCAGGAGCGGCATCCCGGCGAATTCGAACGGAAAGAGGCTACCTCGGTGCGGTGCGTCTTTTGCGAAGCCGGCACAGGTCCAGCCTTGGGCAAAAACCTGTTTGCACTCACATGCAAATGCGCGCGGGTCTACGTAAAAATAATTTGGCAGTCCGCGCGCCTCTTCGATTGGCCCGGCAACCGCATTCAATGCGGTTCTGTGAATTTTATATTCACCGTTAGGATTACGTCCTTTTCGCATGATTAGCGCGCTCACCCTCGGTAAATCTCAGAAAACCTGATATAAATTACCTAATATCTCTTTCCTAAACGCAAAAAGTCAGCTGTTCAATCGGACAAAATTTCACAACTGACATAACTTGAAGTGAACTGAACAAATGAGACGTGACCTTCCGTCCCCAACGGCATTGATGGCCTTTGAGGCCTGCGCGCGGTTGCTGAGTTTCAAGAGCGCGGCGGAAGAGTTGAATGTTTCTCCTGCGGCCGTAAGTCGCCAAATCCGCAATCTTGAGACCTATATCGGTCAGCCTCTGTTCCGCCGGCTGCATCGAGGCGTTGAATTGTCGATTGCGGGAGAACGGCTATTCGACCCTGTCAATCAAGGCTTCGCGGGGATGGCGGCCGCCTTGGCTTCGTTAAGAACCATTGAAAGCGATCATCAAGTTACTATCGGTACCACGGTAGGATTCGCTTTCTATTGGTTGATGCCCCGTCTGGCGCGTTTCTCCAAAGCCAGGCCGGACGTAACGCTCAACCAGGTTGTCAGGGATGAACCCATTAATTTTGTGGACGATCAAGCTGATCTCGCAGTGCGCTATGGCACGGGTCAATGGGCCGGTCAGGAGTGCCGCTACCTTTTTAGTGATCGCATTTATCCCGTGTGCAGCCCTTCCTTTCTCGCCGTTTCGGGAACACCGTCAAGCGTTACTGATTTGGCGGATCAACCGTTGATCGAGTCGCACGGCATTCCGGGTGACCACTGGCTCGATTGGACAATCTGGTTCCGTTATGTCGGTCATCGTGCAGCGGGGATTCGTAACCGTTATTTGAATTATCTGATCGGCGTGCAAATGGCTCTCAATGGTCAAGGCTATGCGCTCGGTTGGCACAGTTTTGTGGGCGATTTGGTAGCCAGTGGGCAGTTGGTCAAGCCGCTCGACATTGAGATCGACTCGCCGGGCGCGTTTTTCATGACATCGCCAATTGGACGCCCCCTTGCACCCGACGCCGCCCAATTTGCCGACTGGTTGGTCGGTGAGGCGGCTCGTTGATCACGGCGGTTGTTGCGGGTGATTCGGGAACGCATGTCGCAAGCAAAACAACGAGTGGCGCAAATTAGCCATTGAGTGCCGCATCACAACGTCTATGTTGATCCGGTGAGGCGAATCACAAGTTCGCTCTGACCACGCGATTCGCTCGCAAACAAACGATGCCAAATCAATTGGCGCGGTAACTGCTGCAAGCGGGAGGGAATGGGCGATGGCAGAGGGAACGCATGAGGATGTGCCGCATCCGATAGAAACCGATTACAACACCGGTCGAGACAATATTACGCCGTTCGGGCTCGATATTCACAATCCGGTCTTCTTAATTTCCGGCCTTTCGATCATCGCGTTCGTTCTTGTGACGCTGATGTTTCAGGAGGACGCGACTAAGTTCTTTGGTTGGTTTCGGCCATTCCTAACCTCGACATTCGACTGGTTCTTCCTGGGTGCGGCAAATCTTTTCGTTCTATTCTGCATTTTTCTAATGGTATCGCCGATGGGCAAGGTCCGGCTCGGCGGCCCGGATGCGAAGCCGGATTACAGCTATCTAGGCTGGTTCGCGATGCTGTTTGCAGCCGGCATGGGCATCGGCCTGATGTTCTTCGGTGTTGCGGAGCCGATGTCGCATTTTGGCTCTTCAATGGGCGGAACCGCGATGGAGAACGGCGCGCGCACCGACTGGGCGCCGCTTGGGGCGGCAAAGGGAAGTGTCGAGGCTGCCCGCGATCTTGCCATGGCGGCGACGATTTTTCACTGGGCGCTGCATCCTTGGGCGATCTATGCCGTCCTCGCGCTGGCACTCGCGTTTTTTACGTATAATCGGGGTTTGCCGCTGACATTGCGTTCTGCGTTCTATCCGATCCTGGGCGAAAGGGTCTGGGGCTGGTGGGGCCATATCATCGATACGCTCGCCGTCTTTGCTACCCTGTTCGGCCTTGCCACATCGCTTGGCTTCGGCACCGAACAGGCACTTGCTGGATTGAACTATCTATTTGGCTGGGGCACCGGTAACGGCGCCAAGGTGCTGCTGATCGCCGTTATCACCGCGCTGGCACTGATTTCGGTGTTGCGCGGCCTCGACGGCGGCGTGAAGGTTCTCTCCGAAGTTAATATCGTGTTGGCGGCTTTGTTGTTGCTGTTCGTGATTATTGTTGGCCCGACGGCGGAAATTTTCACGGCAATATTCTCGGGCGGTATTGCTTATGTGAAGGAAATCGTACCCCTGTCGATGCCAGTTGGCCGCGAAGACGCGAATTTCTCGCAAGGCTGGACATCGTTCTATTGGGCGTGGTGGATATCTTGGTCGCCGTTCGTGGGCATGTTCATCGCACGTGTCTCAAGGGGCCGCTCTGTCCGTGAGTTCGTGTTCTGCGTGATGATCATCCCGACGTTGGTCTCCATCTTATGGATGGGTGCGTTCGGCGGCACGGCAATCGCGCAGGTCGTCGCTGACGCTGCCGCGCCAGTGAAGGGGGCTGCTCTCGAACTGAAGCTGTTCGAAATGTTGAAACCGCTCCCACTCGCGACGGTCACGTCGATCCTCGGTATCGTTCTGGTGCTGGTATTCTTCGTCACATCGTCCGATTCCGGTTCGCTGGTAATTGATACAATTACGGCTGGCGGCAAGACCGACGCCCCGGTGTCGCAACGGGTGTTCTGGTGCACCTTCGAAGGTATCGTTGCCGCGACATTGTTGCTGGTTGGCGGTGCTGGTGCGTTGACCGCACTGCAAGCCATGGCGGTATCAACGGGCTTCCCGTTTACTATCGTACTGCTGGCCATGTGCGTGAGCCTCTATATGGGGCTGCGGCAAGCTATGAAAGAGGGCTGACACGGTGCAATGCGGTAATCGCGTGTGAGAATCCGTGCGCCGTCGTTAGAGCAGGCGCATAGAGGATTTGCACGGGTTACCCATTGAAGACATGTTGCTAGACGCAGCAAAGTTCCCGGAATGAGGTTAGGGTCCGTTTCCAGCGAAGGAGACGGACGATGAAGCGTCGGCGATTTTCAGAAGAGTAGTTCATCGGGATATGGAAGGCCTATCAGGCCGGGATGTCGGCGCCCGAACTATGCCGTATATATGGGATCTCCGATGTGACGTTTTACACGTGGCGTTCGAGTCCCACCCTCTCCACCAGATTTCAGGTGCGGTCAACCCGGCGGCACCAGAACAGGTACATGCCATAGAAGGTCCGCGGGTTGGCTTGTTCGAAAGTCCACCAGTTGTCGAGCGCACCGGGCGGTTCGTCATCGGGAAAGGCGGCCGCATAGGCCCGCAACGTTGCCTCCGGCAGGCTGAACCCGTGAAACTCGAGCCCTTGGGCGGCCATGAAGTCGCCAATCTTCGGGATCGCGCTGTGCTGTTCGCTGACATGCAAGGCGAGATCGCGGAAGCCGCTTTTGGTGAAGAAATCGGGTGATTTCGTCAGCGCGAAACCGTCATCGTCGGATGCGCGGCCCATCAGCGTTCTGCGGTAGGTGCGCAGCTCGTCGTCGTCGGCGTCTGGGCCCGGCCAATCCGGGTCTTCGGATAGCACCTGGATGACTCGGCGCGAAACAGCGCTGTATAACCCGATTAGCATCAGCCCGCCGGGACGGAGCCGGTTGATCAGCGCGCGCCATCCTTCAAAGGGATCAGCCATGTGATGCAGGACGCCGACGCATTCGATCACATCGAAGCAACCGCTGGTCTCGTCGAGGTGTAGGACATCGCCGATCGCGAAGCGCAGGTTCGCCACTCCCAGCGCTTCGGCCATGCGCGCGCCGTAGGCGAGGCTCGGCGCACTCAGGTCGATCCCCAGGACTCGCGCCTCGGTGCCGTAACCGATGGCCGAATTTACCGCCTGACGACCGGTTCCCGCACCGGCAATCAGAACGTCGCACGGGCCGTCGACAACGGCGAGCGCATCGGTGGAGAAATGGCTGCGCATACGATCCTTGGCGCTTCCCGGTAGTGGTGCCTGCAGGCTCAGCCAGCGCGGATATGGCGCGTCCGTGTAGTGTGCGGCGACCCGGTGAGAAGTTTCGTCGGTGAGCACTGTCAACCGGGATAAGCTGTCCGCGTGCTCAGCCTCGATCCGTCGGTTGTCCTGTTCGTCGCGCAACACGGCGCGCAGAGCCTGGGGCGACACCTTGTCGGTGGCGCGCGCCTCGTTTCCGATCGTTTCATGAAACGGACGGTAAAGAGACAACCGCAAGAACGCGCCGCCCGCTGCCGCGTCGCCTTCGAACATCGCGTCGATATCAACATGCAGGTCGTCAAGGCGAGCCCGTTCCTCCTCGTCGGCGAAGAAAACGTACTCGTTGTTCAGGCATTGTCGGATTAGAACGCATGCGAATTCATAGGCCGGCCGCGCCATAAACACCGTCGGCGACAGCAGCAGGCGCCGCCGCAGCGCGGTAAGCAGGAATTCGATTTCGCGATCGGCGACGACGCCATGGATCAGGGCGGCTGCGAACAACCTGTTGCGCAACAGCCGCGCACTCTTGCGGGCGAGCAGGTCCGCCGCAGCGTCCCAGCCGTCGGCCCGGCCGCGCGCCAGTGCGTCGGCGAGAGGCGGGCGCCATTTCAGAAAAGCGAGCGCACCGTTGCACAGCGCCTGCCTGTCGACATTTGCAAACGCGAACGCGGCTTCCAGACCGCGCGGCGAAACATCGATCTCCGCGTTGATTTCGTAGCGTTGCAGCAGCGCGGCAAGTAGGCGTGCGGCATGTGGAGTCTCCGGCTGCGACGCCAGCACGCGCGTGCACTGCGCGATTCCTTCCGCCGCTTCGAGTCCCGTCAAGGGCACATTCACCGTCAACGACTCGCCTCCCAGGCCGTCAGCGTATATTCGTTTGATTTCGCCCGAACTGGCGGTTTCGCGATTTAGACGACCGCGTCCGTCGATGGGTCGATAAGGTGCATTTTATCCATATTGACGGTGAAGCCCATCGACTCGCCCACATTGCTGACGGCTGCTGGTTCCGCGCGGGCGCAGATCTCCGTCGAACCGAGGGAGAAGAATACCATGGTGTCGATCCCCATTGGTTCCAGGACATTGACGTTGGCGGCAATGTCCTGCTGCGCGCCATTGGCGTGCTGCCGGCGCTCCGTTACATGCTCGGGTCGAATGCCGAAGAGCATTTCCTTGTCGGCATAGGGCCCGTAGCGCGCCGATCGATCATCCGGCACGGGGAGCGAGATATCATCGGTCAAGCGAACAGCGAGCCCGCCGCCTGTCTTGACCAGATTACAGGGTGCGAAGTTCATCGAGGGCGAACCGATGAAACT
>JAJFJB010000383.1 GCA_021774435.1 Alphaproteobacteria bacterium | reverse complement strand
TCGAAACTGCCGTGACATCAACGAGGGACCAATGACCCCCGGTTAGTGTTGTTTGGATACGCAGCATTGAGCGAAATATCGGGACAATTTCTTAGAACGGAAAATATCAATCTTCTTTCGTTTCGATAGCCACCGGTTATGCAGCACATTCCGCCATGGTTTGTGCGAAGTCGGGTTGGCACGCGCTCGATAACTTGAGGCTATCGAAACGAGAGAAATTCGGTATTTCCGGATGACCAATATTGCGGAAATACTGATGCGGTGATGGTTGATGAGGTTTGGGTTCGGGCCGAAACGCCGGACAAATCTTTACAAAATCTTGTCATCGCGCGGTTCGGAGCCGCCTTACTATTGCGAGACTGGTATCCGATATGGAGTCGCTCGCAATCGCAGGAATTTGAGGAGGCAGATCATGCGTCGAACGAACTTTTTGAAGGAAGTGAGCCGGTCGAACTGTTGTTGTGCGCTCAAGCTGATCAAACCAGGTGCGAGCTATCGGCAGGCCGCGGCACGCCTTCTTCTGGTCTGGCTGATGGCGACGGTTGTTGTTCTTTTCGTTGCCTCGCCAGGTTGGGCCGCAAAGCCCCGTGTTATCGATCTTACGCAGACAGGCTGTCAATTTATCGAACCGGAGCGCGGCTACGATCACCGTTTCAAGACCAAGCAGGCAACGGATTGTGTGTTGATCAATTCGGAAACCTCCACGGACCGTTTGGCGGAGGTAAGGCCACTCGTCCTGAAGCCGGGCCGCTATGTCTTTCGGGTGAGCAACAGGGACGTGCCGTATCAACTTGGCTTTTATCTCCGCGCGTCAAGCCGTTTGCTCCGCGCGATCCGTCCCAAGGTCGTTGGCGGCGGTATAGAGGAAGGCGGCAGCCAGGACTACGAGGTTGATCTCGTGGCAGGACAATATCTGTATTCCTGCCCTCTTAATCCAACACCCGACTATCCGCTAACCGTCAAGGAATAGGACCGCAGAATCGGAACGGAGTAAGGAGGGGTTCGATGGTAACCACCACACCGAACCAACGCACGACGCCGCCGTTCGTTGCGTGGGTTGACGATGCTAACAGTTACGCGACACGTCGGTTAACGCCATTCGTCGACATCGTGATCCGCATATGGCTTGGCTTGGCCTTCTTCCGGATCGGTCTCTTGAAAACGACGGACCCGGAACCGACAATCTGGCTGTTTACGTTCGTGCAGCCCATACCGGGAGTTTCACCCGAGACCGCTACCGCACTCCTGACGGGGATCGAGTTGGCCGCCCCGGTGTTGTTGATATTGGGATTGGCCTCACGTGTGGCTGGTGTCGCATTATTGCTCAGCGCTGCGTTGCTGCATAAAGCCTACCCTGCGGTTCCCGACCATCTCTATGCGATGATCCTGTTGGGCTTTACGATCATTCGAGGTCCAGGCCGGATTAGTCTGGATTATAAATTTCTACCCTCCCTCTTAAGCTCTGCGCTGCCCCTGACCGGATTTGCGCGGCGCCTTGGGGATTTTCTGACGGCGTATCTCGGTCCTGTTTATCAGGCTTTGCTACGCCTATGGCTCGCCATTGTGTTGGGCCTCATCGGCTACACGGCTTTCGCCGGTATGGATCCTACGCACTTCTCCATAGTGAAACGATACGGCGTTAGTTTCATGGAGCCGTCGGGCGCGATGCTCTTGCTTGCGGCGGCATTGATCGGTTTCGCGGTCTTGTTAGGACTGGGCGTGGGGACCCGTATCGCCGCGCTTCTGCTCTCGGTTCTGCTTTGCTTGATTTTTGTGATTGGAATTGAGGGCAGTCATTATGGGCTGATGATTCTGGGACTTCTGCTTATTTCTTTTGCTGGCCCGAGTCTTTATTCCGCCGACCATTTGTTGAAACTTGGAGTACGCCGCATGTTTCCCGGTCTGGATGCAGACGCCAATTGGCTCGCCGATGCGCCGCACATTGTGATTGTTGGTGGCGGTTTTGCCGGCATCGCCGCTGCGACCGGACTGCGGCATGCACGAGCCCGCGTCACATTGATCGACCGGCGCAACTATCATCTGTTTCAACCGCTGCTGTACCAAGTCGCGACCGCTACTCTGTCGCCGGCTGATATTGCGACGCCCATCAGGGCCTTGACGCGGCGGATCGCGAATTGCCGTGTTGTGCTTGGGCGCGTCACTGATATCGACAGCGATGGCCGGGCCGTTTGCATCGGCGATCAGCGGGTACCCTATGATCATTTGGTCTTGGCGACGGGCGCGAAGCATAGCTATTTCGGCAAGGATGAATGGGAGCCCTACGCGCCGGGGCTGAAGAAGATCGATGATGCAACGGAAGTGCGGCGCGAAATATTATTGGCATTCGAAACAGCGGAAATGTCGGAAGATCCGATCGAACGTGCCCGGTTGATGACCTTTATTATCGTTGGTGGCGGTCCGACCGGTGTCGAGTTGGCGGGCGCGATTGCGGAACTGGCGCGGCAAGGCATGGCGGACGAGTTCGATGCGATTGATCCCGCGCAGTCCAGAATCATTCTGATTCAGTCAGCAGACCGCGTGCTGCCGGCAATGCCGGAACGTCTGTCCATCAAGGCACGAACAGCCCTGGAGCGGTTGGGCGTCGAAGTCAGGACTGGCGGTAGGGTTGAAGAAATCGACAATACCGGTGTCGTCGTTGCCGGTGAAAGGATCGATGCGGGCACCGTAATCTGGGCGGCTGGCGTGGCGGCGTCCGCCGCAGGCCGCTGGGTTGGTGCCGAACGGGACCGTGCGGGCCGGGTCATTGTTAATCCCAACCTGTCGGTTTCCGGCTGCGAGAATATTTATGCGATTGGCGATACGTCGTCGTGCGACAATGGCTCCGGCGCTCCTCTGCCCGGGTTGGCTGCCGTGGCCAAGCAACAGGGGCAGTATGTCGCGAAATTGATCAGGGCGCGTATTGAAGACGGACGTTTGCCCGGACCGTTCCAATATCGAGACTATGGCAGTATGGCGACCATTGGCCGGGAAAAAGCGGTGGCTGATCTGCGGGGACTCCAGCTCAGTGGCACATTTGCTTGGTGGCTTTGGAGTGTGGTCCATGTCGCATTCATGGCGGACGCTCGTAACCGCTTGGCCGTGATCTTGGACTGGACCTGGTCTTATCTGACCTTCAGCCGGCGTATCCGATTGATTACCGGGGGGCCGGCAGAGTCGGGTTCTTAAGCGCAGAGGTCACAACTTCACGAATTGCCGTTGACTTCATTCATCACTGACGCCAAAGTCCGGTCATGTTTCTGAATTGCGCCAAATCGATAAAATCGAAACCGTCTCCCTTATCGGGGATGGTGGAGCTCGCGCGGGCATACGATTAGCAAAGAAACATTTCGCGTAGAGAGACTCACGAAACCCCGGCCGGTTGGACGGGGTTTTTCAGTATGGCCCTAACGCCGCCGGCGCACAGATAGGAGTTAGGGATTATGCAAAATCACAAGTATCGAATGGAAGGAATTTGGCTGCCGCTGGTAACGCCTTTTCTTGACGGCGAGCTGGACGTCGCGTCATTGCGCGGCCTTGTTTGGCACTATCGGCAGCAGCCGGTTGAGGGCCTAATTGTGGCCGCGACGACAGGAGAGGGACTAACGTTGAACTCCTCTGAGACAGAGCGCGCAATCTATACGGTTGCCGAAGCGGCGGAAGGTACGACGCCACTGATGCTGGGTGTGTCCGGAAGCGATACCCGAAAAGTCGTATCGGAAATCGAAGTGGCGAATAGCTTGCCGGTCGCGGGTTATCTTGTCGCTTGTCCTTATTATACCCGGCCGAGGCAAGAAGGGCTGCGGCAACATTTTACGGCGATTGCCGCGGCGACAAATCGTCCTGTCGTTATCTACAATATCCCTTACCGGACCGGCGTGAATCTCGCGAATGACACACTGCTGTCGCTTGCGGAAATTCCGAACATTGTCGGCCTGAAGGATTGCTGCGCTGACATGGCTCAGACATTCGATCTGCTGATGCGGCGCAGTTCGGGTTTTTCCGTTCTGACGGGCGAGGATGCGTTGTTCTATGGCGCCATCGTTCACGGTTCCGATGGCGGAATTTTGGCAAGTGCCCACATCGAAACGGCTGCGTTTGCCGATGTCAGAAACCAACTCAGTAAAGGCGACCAGGCCGGCGCGCTTGCGGCGTGGCAGGCCTTATCCGGACTGCCACGGCTTTTGTTCGCCGAACCCAGCCCGGCACCGATTAAATATTGGCTTTGGCGCACGGGCTTAATCGAAAGCGCGGAAGTTCGGTTGCCGATTACGCAGGTTAGCGCCCGGTTGGCGGCTAAGATCGATGCGGAGATGGCGGCAAGAGGTGTTGCGCTCGCGGCGTAACGGGAGCGGTGCCTCAGAGTTGTGACAGGCGGCTTCGCTCGAGGGCTTGAAGAAGTTCCTGCGCCGCACGTTCGCGGTGGGCGCGGAACAGCTTACGCGTTCGTTCGGCGTCACCGTCTGTCACAGCCTTCAGAATGGCGCGATGGTCTTCCGTCGACTTCCACGGTACCTCGCGAAGGCGCAGCGTGACCACGCGGGCACGGTGCGCCTGATCGAAGAGCGTGTTGACGAAGGCGGTAAGGCGGTCATTGCCGTTACAGGCAAGCAAGGTTCGGTGGAAGTGATCGTCCGCCGATGCCCATCTATCCAGATCCTCCGTCTCCAGGGCGCTTTCCATCTCCACCGTGGCAGCTTCCAGGGCGTCGATTTGATTTGGCGTGAGGCCGATCGTAGCGACATCCGCTGCGGCCTCCGGTTCCAGGACCGTCAGAATTTGATATATATCGCGCATATCGCTTGGCGCAATCGGCAATACCCGGATGCCGCGGCGTGGGATCAGGTCGATCAGACCTTCGCTTTGCAGACGGATGAGCGCTTCACGGACCGGCGTACGGCTCATCTCCATCCGCGCCGCGATTTCCGGTTCCGTACCCTGGTAACCGGGCGGCAGGCGGTTTTCCAGAATTTCCTGCTTCAGACGCTCATAGGCGTCATTGACACGGCTAACCTTTGGGGCAGGGGGCATAATGGATTTCAGCTAAACAATCGAAAGGCACGCCTAAGATGTCACGTCGGATACTGGAATCGAAGAAATAACGTCAATCACTGTATTGGTCACAGCCTTGGTGCC
The DNA here is from genome assembly GCA_021774435.1 of Alphaproteobacteria bacterium. Classification (GTDB taxonomy): domain Bacteria; phylum Pseudomonadota; class Alphaproteobacteria; order UBA8366. The sequence goes on along the minus strand of JAJFJB010000383.1, from coordinate 4,642 downwards.
CATATCGCCGCCGAACTCCATGGGCCGCAGGCGGTTCGCGTCGAACCCGTCATAAACGGCTGTCTCGATAAGTTGCGCCGCATCGGCGAGCGATTGATTGCCCGCCCTGTCTGCTAGATAGTCGAGCATCATGGCGCCGCTCAGAATTGCAGCAAGCGGATTTGCCTTGTCCTGGCCCATGATGTCCGGGGCACTCCCATGTGCGGGCTGGAAAAGCGCATGGCTGTCACCGACCTCGGCACAGGCCGCCATTCCCATGCCGCCGACGAGGCCGCCGCCAAGATCTGATAGAATATCGCCAAACATATTTTCCATGACCAGCACGTCGAAATCCCAGGGGCGCCGCACGAATTCCAGCGCCTGGGCATCAACGTAGCTGTAGGTCTTTTGCACGTCGGGGAAGGCTTGCGCCCGCTCATCGAATATTTGACGGAAGAAAGCCATCGAGCGAAAGACATTGGCTTTATCGACGCAAGTGACCATGCCCTTGCCGCCACGTTCCTTTCGCTTTTTCGCGAGCCGAAAAGCAAAATCGTGCAGCTTCTCTGTTGTCGGGCGGGTGATCCGCAAGATATCCTGTACTTCGTCGTCATTCGCAACGGGACTGCGATCATGCACGGCAGCAGAATAGAAGAGCCCCTCTGTCGATTCCCGGAGGATGATCATGTCGATGTCCGCGGCGCGCGGGTCGGCGAGACGCTGCGGGGAATTTGGATAAGCGCGAACCGGGCGCACGCCCGCATAGAGCTGGAATTTTTCGCGTAGTCGCAGATGGGGAGAAATTTCGGTTCCATCGGAATGTCGAATGGCGGGAAGCCCGATCGCTCCCATGAGGATTGCATCGGCATTGCCTGCTGCATCTTCGGCGCCCGGCGCCATATCCCTGCCGGTTTCCTTGAAATAGCCCGCACCACCGAGCAGATCTTGGCAGGCCAGTTGGAAACCGCCGACACGGCCGCGCGCTGCATTGACGACGGCCAGTGTCGCATCTGTGACATCGACGCCGATCCCGTCGCCCCTGAGTACTGCTATTTCAAAACGGGCTTCGTTCATTGTTCATCGTCCCTGCAGTTCGGCGGATGGGATATATCAGCTGAATAAGGAGTGAATTATTGCTATTAACAATGAATACATTAAAAAACGCATTGACGCACACATTAAAATTTTTCTAACATTTCAGCGACAGTACGTGAAATCAGCCCTGACTGAATGACTGTCGAAAGGCGCACGACCAGGGAGAGTTTGATGTTTGATTCAGCACCTGTTGCCCGTAGAAAAACGACAAGGCAGCGCAGGCGGGACCCAGTGGAAGACGCAGAACTTAAGGTTCGGATCGAAACGGTTTTGGCAGCGGCGAAACGGCACTGGCCGTGCCTGGATGAAGTGCCGGGACGAAACAAGATGTCCCGTATCCTTGTTGCTGACGAGACCATCAAGGAAATCGGCTATACGGAGCACACTGTTCGCAAGATACTCGGCGGCGATTATCCCGCTTCGCGTCGATTGAATATTCCGGGATACTTGAACAGTGAAGCGGTAAACCCGTTTCATTGATATTCCGGAAATATCGTGAAAAGCACCCTGACGGATACGCGCGTTGTTAGAGAAATAAATCGAAACCACGATGCTATGGGGTAATCGACGACGCCCCCAATGAACCTGGATCTTTCTTAATCTGTGCGGCGGCGCTCCGGGTGGACGGTAGAATTCAGGATATGCTCGGTCCGGCCAATGACGTGGTCCGATTTGCCTACGATGAGAGGGTCGGGGCCGTGCACCACATGCAGATCCTTGTCGGGGTATGGAAGCGACGTTAGAAAATGTTGCATGCAGTTGAGGCGGGCTCGCTTCTTATCGTCGGATTTTACGATGGTCCAAGGCGAATCCGCCGTGTCGGTATAAAAAAACATCGCCTCCTTTGCCTCGGTATAGTCGTCCCATTTATTCAATGACGCTTTGTCAATCGGCGATAGCTTCCAGCGTTTAAGCGGGTCTGCCGCGCGCGACTTGAAGCGACGGAGTTGTTCTTCTTTAGTCACCGAGAAATAGTATTTGAACAGTTGAATGCCGCTGCGGACGAGCATCCGCTCCAGTTCGGGGCACTGCCGCATGAATTCCAGATACTCATTGGGCGAACAAAAGCCCATGACACGCTCGACACCGGCTCGGTTGTACCAGGACCTGTCGAACAAAACGATTTCCCCTGCGGTGGGCAGGTGATTGATGTAACGCTGGAAGAACCATTGAGACCGCTCACGTTCGTCGGGTTTTGTGAGGGCGACAACGCGCGCAGCACGCGGATTGAGATGCTCCATGAACCGTTTGATCGTGCCCCCTTTTCCCGCCGCGTCTCGCCCTTCGAATAGGATGACAATTTTCTGTCCGGTTTCCTGTGCCCAGCTTTGGACCTTAAGCAGTTCGACTTGGAGCTCTGCTTTATGCTTTTCGTAGGACTGAGTCCGGATTTTGTTTTTGTAGGGATAAGCGCCTGTTTCGAAGGCGCGCCGGATCGCTTCGGGATCATGGCGCATTTCGGCAAGCGCATGAAGAACACTACCAGAACTTGCGTCGACCGGTTCCGGCATCTGAGACTTTGACGTGGCCTTGGCTGATTTTGGTCTCGATTGATTTGACGCTGCGCGGCTGCGGTCGTTCTTTACGCTTCCTTTCCCGGAGGGAATATCCACTTCGGCATTTTTCGGTGCTGCTACCGGCGCCGCTACCGTCACATCGGCTGCATCAGATTTTAGTTTGTCCTGTACTTCTTGCGCCATCTCAACATCCCAATATTATCTTGCCGTACCGGATTGATTCTGTATCACAAATGCAAGACAAGGCATTGATTTAGATCAGATACAACTGGTTCGGCGTTTGAACGGTATCTAATCCTCCTAGGTGCAGCTTGATTCACTCAAAAACCAACGTCGAGAGGCCTTTCGTTCCTCATTGTCTTCCCGCGACAACTCGGTTCGCTGCCGCGGGAAGAGAAATGCGCTGTCAGTGGACGGCCAAAAGACCGTCCAAAATTGCCAACATTTCCGCGATTTCCGTCTGATGCACATTGAGCGCGGGCATGAAACGCAACGCGTTCGGGGCTGGCGCATTGAGGAGAAGGCCTTGTGCAATGCCGTTTTCGACGATCGCGCCGCCATCTGTCCGATCTCCGAGGTTCAGCGCCAGCAAAAGGCCCTTGCCGCGCGCGCCGGCGAGATTGTGTTTTGCTGACAGATCTTCAAGCCCTTGCCAGAGATGTCGGGACGCAATATTGACCTGATCCAGAAAACCAGGGGCCGACAGCTTTTTAAGAACCGCGAGGCCAATTGCAGCCATGAGGGCATTGCCGTTATAGGTCCCGCCCTGGTCGCCGGGTTCGAAGCAACACACCTCCACCCTTGCCAACAGCGCAGCGAGCGGGGCGCCGGCGCCGATTCCTTTGCCGAGCGTCATGATGTCGGGACGGATGCCGGTATGTTCGAAGCAAAACATCTTGCCTGTCCGGCCCATGCCAGTCTGAATCTCGTCCAGGATGAGCAGGATGCCGTGCTGTTCGGTCAGCTTTCGCAATCCAATCAGATAGTCGTCGGTCGCAGGCCAGACACCGGACTCGCCCTGAATCGGTTCCAGCATGACGGCAACGGTCTCCTCGGTGATGGCGGCTTCGACCGCCTTCAGGTCGTTTAGCGGTACGTGTGGAAAACCGGCGACTTTGGGTTCGAACAAGGCATCCCATTGCGCCTTGCCCGAAGCAGACATGGTGGCCAATGTCCGGCCATGAAAGCCATGATCGATCGTGATGATTTCATAGGCGCCACCGCGGTGCAGGGCCCCCCATTTACGGGCCAGCTTGATCGCGCCTTCGTTGGCTTCACCGCCACTGTTGGCCAGGAAGACGCGTTCCAATCCACTGGCCGCCGTCAGGGCCTCGGCGTATTGGACCATCGGCGCGTTGTAAAAGGCGGGGCTGCAGTTCAACAGCTGGGTCGATTGCTCGACCATCACGCTGGCAATCGCCGGGGGGCAGTGCCCTAGACAATTCACGGCCCAGCCCTGCACGAAGTCGAGATAGCGCTTGCCGTCACTGTCCCAAAGCCAGGCGCCTCGCCCCTGCGTAAAAACGATGGGTGGCCGGTTGGTGATTTCCATCAGGGCGGAAAAATCCGCCGTTCCAGTGTCTGGTTTCTCGAGTATCTGCGTATTCATGAGTTTGTCCTTTCGGTGTTGGACCGCTCAGGACAAGGACACAAAAATACCAACCCTCGCCCTAAGGCGACGGTCGCGACTGGTTGAATTTAGTGTAAAGGAATGAGCCGCCGACCGCCTATGCGAAGGCGCGGCGTCGCGAAACGAGGATGTGAATCCGCTTGCTCATGGCGGCGGAACCTATAGGGCGCTTGGAATTTTTGCAAGAGGCAAAGATGTTGTGCGTCTGACCGCGGACTCGATCTAGACTGGAAGCCTCAAAGATAGACGCGCGTAATGCACCAGATCTAAATCCGTCGAGGCAGTATCATGGTAGAGCAAATACTGAGAGAAATTCCCGCGGAACCGCGGCAGGCACTGCCGATCGATGCGTATACGAACCGCGATTGGTTCGAACGGGAGCGAAAGGAATTGTTTGGCCGGTCCTGGATTTTCGCCGGGG
>JAJFJB010000382.1 GCA_021774435.1 Alphaproteobacteria bacterium | reverse complement strand
CCAGCCCGGCCTTGCGGGCCGCCCGCATCGTCCGCAAGGCTTCGCCGCCCGCGATCATCGCCAGGTCGATCGCGCCGGCCGCGATCTCCTCCGCCGTCCGGTTGACCATATATTGCGGCATGTTACCGCCGGGATGGGTGTATTGCAGTCGCGCCTCGGCGGCCCCAATGCGCCCCGCGACCACGCCGGGTGGGTTCGAACAGCGCCCGAACGGCGATTGAAAGCGCCAGCTCGTATCTGTGTAAAGCCGCAGAATACAAATCGAGTCGAGCGCTTTCAGCAGTCCTTCACCGGCACCCGTATCCATCGCCGCATTGCGCGCCGCCCTCTCGATCATATCAATCGCGGATTGCCCGGATTCCGGGGCCGTCTCGAAATCCGAGACCTGACCGGAGCCGACGAGAATGGGGGTGCGCGGGTTCATCGTTTTTGCCTCTTTGATGTTTCGGATCGGCAGCGCTTCAGGCCGCCCGGATCTTATCCAGTACCGGCAACAGATAGCGCCGGAAGAGTTGTGGGTTTTCCGACATAGGGAAATGTCCCATGCCCTCCATAACCTCGAAATGCGCGGCATTTGCCAGTTCTGCGACTTCGCGCCCCATCTCGGGCGTCGCCGACGGGTCGTATTCGCCGCTCAGCAGATAGAGCGGGCATGGGCTGTCCTTGAGCGCATCAGCGAGACCGTTGCGGAGGTCGCCATGTTTGAAATAGTAGCGGATATCGCCGAGGAATATTCCCGGTCCCCCTTGCATATAGTGCCACATCGTCTCCCAGCGTTCGGCCGGCGGTGATTGCGGTGCAATCATCCCGGCCATGGAGGCGCCCGCAAGCTTACCGCCATGGATATCCGGCCGATGCAGCGCCTTTTCCGGCTGCGGGTCGCCCAGGCTGACGTCTTCGGCAAAAAGCGCGGATTGCAGACCAATCGCCGCCCGAAACCGTGCTCCGTGCCGCAGTGCGAGGTGCAGTACCACTCTACCGCCAATCGAACAGCCCATGACAACCGGTTTATCCAGCTTGAGCGCATCCGCCACCGCCATCACAACCCCCACATAGCTGTCGGTCGTCAATTCATAGACATCCGCTTCGAAGCCGGCCGGGGGAGAAGATTTGCCATGCCAGGGCAAATCGAAGGCGATCACCCGGAACCGATCGGTGATTTCAGGATCGTTCAGGATGTGGCGGAACTGGCGCCCGTCGCTACCCGCCGTATGCAGACAGATCAGCGGAATGCCCTCGCCTGCCTCCTCGAAATACAAACGGTGCAGCTTGCCATCCAACCATAGTCGCAGATATCGGCCGGTCACGGGCTCAATCGCAGGTGAGTCGACTGATCCCGTATCGTCATGCCCGTCACCGCTTAGATTCGAGAACATCAGTTCCAGCATCATCATATGCTGAAAAAATTTGGTCATATCGCCCGTGACGACCAGGTTCTGCGTCCGCCGCATCGCTGACAAGGTCTGGAAGCCGGGTTTTGGCAACGGCTTCAGCAGTTCGGCCCAGGACTCCACGGTCGCAGCCATCGTGAAATCGACGATGTCCGCCAAAGGTGCATCGGAGAGACGCACACCCGCCGCATCGACCATGATGTAGGTCGCGCTATCCCCAGACTGAAGCAGGAAATGCACGGGGCCATAGCCACGATGCAGCGTTAGGTTTGCGTTCGAATCCGCTTGCGCGACAAGGAAGTCAAACATCGGTCTCTATACCCCTCCAAAAATTCGGGACCGACGATAGACTGCAGCGCTAAGTCAGTCGACTCGCGACTCCTCGATGATCTCGTTCGCGCCCTGCCGAATGAGATCCATGGCAACCGTACGGCCCAAATCTTTCGGCAGCTCCGACGGGCCCGTCGCCTTGCTCTCGATCAGCTGCTGACCATCGAGACTCATGACCTGCCCCGTCAGTGTCATGGCGCTTCCAGATACTTCACCGTGAACCGCAATCGGCGAATTGCAATGGCCATCCAGGATCCACAGGACTTCGCGCTCCGCCAGGGCCGCCGATTCGGATGACTTGTCGTTGATGGCAGCCAGAATCCGGCGCGTTTCCCAGTCGGTTTCGGCGCATTCGACCGCGACGATTCCCTGACCCGCCGCCGGCAGCATTTCGTCACGCGAAAAAACATGCACAATGTGTTTTTCGAGTCCGACCCGGTACAATCCTGACTTTGCCAGAATCAGTGCATCAGCCGGGCCAACCGACCCGCCCGGCGGGTCCGGCAGCGGCTGCGGGATACGGTTTTCCAGCTTATCAAGACGGGTATCGGCAGCGCCTCGAAAGTGGATGACCTCGACTTCCGGAAACAGACGCTTGACCAAGGCCGCACGGCGAACCGCATTCGTTCCAACCTTGAAGCCTTTCCCATTCGATGTCTTAAAATCTTTGAAATTCAAATCACTACGGAGCAAAAGTGCATCCTCCGTATCATCGCGTTTCATATAGGCCGCGATGGTCAAACCCGGTGTTTCCTCATTGCCCGGCATGTCCTTGAGAGAATGCATGCCCATCTGCAGGTCGCCCGACAGAATGCCATCATGGATACCCGACACGAAGGCACCCCCCTTACCGCCGTGCACCGCCAGCTTGCTTCGTTGGTCATCGTCCCCACGGGTTTCCTGGTCAGCCACTTCGACTGCCAGGTCAGGCCAATGAGAATTAAGCTGACGAATGACTTCTTCCGTTTGCGCCATCGCCATGGCGCTCTTTCGCGTCCCTATCCGCATTCTTTTTCCGTTTTCGACTGGAGGAGCAGGTTCGCCCTGTTTTCAGTCATGGCATAGGGCACAGCAAGGAAAAAATTAAACGGCAGCCCGCGCCCAAACCGACAGATCGCCAGCACTCAGCTTACCATCCAGGCAATCGCCGACACGCTGCCCGACCAGCGCGCCGAATTTAAACATACGCCCGCCGCATCCTGTAACCACGATTGTGCGGCCGGTTCGCTCTATAATGAAACGCTTGTCATCCGGATCCGCGTAATAGGCACCGGCCCCCTTAATCACGTGATGGGCGTTTGAGTCCCTCAAATAGGGCGCAAACGCATCGCCGATTTTCTCGCATTCCGCCGCTTCGACGGCAATATTCCGGTCGGGGTTACCCGCGCGAAGGAGTGGCGCGCCACCGAATTTGAGCTCGCTGCCTCGAACCGGCGGCAAGCAATAGAGATGAGCTGCCGGTGTCATCAAAAACAACGCTGGCCCTTGCGTCCACGATGTCTCCAGAGAGGCCGGCGGCGCCACGTACCCAACGATCGAGCGAACCGGCGTAACCCGGTCAGACAAAGCCGGCAGCAGGCGCGCCGTCCAAGCGCCAGCGGAAACCACAATCTCATCCGCCGAGAAGATCTCTCCCGCCTCCAGTGTCAACTGACCGGTTGCAACATCTACCGCCGCCACAGGACACTTCGCCCTTAAATTGGCACCGTTCCGCGAAAGCCACGCCGCCAAATCCGTTACGATCCGATCCGCGAAGAGTACGCCGGCCTTCGCCGTATATAGTCCCCACGTCGCCGACTCCGTGAGGAGTGCGGGCGCATGGCTCTCGATGCCCCGCCAATCGACCCTTTCGAAGGGCGTATCCGTTTCCTCCAATGCGCGATGCGTCGCCGCCATCCAGGCGCTGTCGCCGTAATCGATGGCGAGAACGCCGGTTTCGGCGAAATGGTCGGCGTCCAGATCATCCCAGAGCCGCTCCCAAACATCATGAGCCTCACCAACCATGCGGGTATATCCGGTCTGGCCACCATAATGCGGACGTATCATGCGGTGCTGATCGAAGGACGCCGAACGAGGGTTTGGTATCGGCCCCTGTTCAAATACCGTCACGTCATGCCCGGATCGGACCAATGCCCAGGCCGTGCTCAACCCCACAATTCCCGCGCCAACGATGGCTACCTTCATATGGCCTGCCCTCGATCATTCCCGACAGCTAAAACACAAAAAGCGGCGATCCTGTTCGGATCGCCGCTTTCTATGTTGTTGCGGCCAAGCCGCGACGCAAGCTGGACTTAGAGCATATCAACTTTAAACGGAACGGTTCCCGGTTCCGTTTAAAGCTGTGAAGATGCTCTGTTTTTAGAGAATTAGATCAGATTCACGCGGTTCCCGGATCGCTGAGCGCGATTCCAACAAACCACGACCTGATCTAGTCAGCGACCTTCACAAAGGCATCGCGAGACACGTTGTCCATGTTCATGCCTTCCATGCGGATCAGCTTCGTTGCCGCGACCCGTTCCGGCGCATGCAGCTTCCCGACATTGTAATGAACCGCCGAACCCGGGGTCATCTTGTAGGTCTTGAATGCCTTCGCCTTACCCGGCAGACCATCATGCGGCTCTTCAGCGCGTTCATATTCCGTCATTTCCGTCTCACCCTCGACCTGACCATAGATCGCCCAGGCGGGTCCGTGATCATGCGGCGGGCTGCTTTTAGCACCGGTGTTGACGTGCGCTAAAATGCAGAAACCCATTTCCGCATCTTCATAAATGACCTGGCGTTCGGTCTTGTTTTCCGGCGGAAAATAGGACTCGACGACATCCTTATTAACGAGGACCTTTTTCAGCCCGTCGACAACCTTACCCAGCGCATCGTCGCTGGGACCGTCTTTCAAATACTGCCGGCAATCGGCAGCGAAATCTTCAATGACCTGACTCATGAGCTTCCTCTTCTGTAACGGTGGCCGCCGCTCGTAACGTCCAGCGCGGTCACCATGCGTGGTAAAAGGGTCCGCATAGATTAACCCAAGCTGGCATGGCGGAGCAAGAATCCGCGAACGCGACATATTAACCATCAATTTTTCTTGGATCGAATTAAGGCAACCCCATATAGGCGTCAGCCCTGGGAACGTGACGGAAACCGAGCGATGACCGAGCAATACGACCCCAATGCGATCAACCTGAACGACAAGTTCGGCAAGATTGCAAAACACTGGTCACCGCATATCCTGGCGCGGCTGAACGATTTCCATGTCAAAGCCGCGAAAGTTCAGGGCGAATTCGTCTGGCACCAGCATGACGAGACGGACGAGATGTTCATCGTCCACAAAGGCACGTTAACCATAAAATATAGGGATCGCGACGTTGTCCTTAGAGCGGGTGAACTGCACGTCGTGCCGAAAGGCACGCCACACAAGCCTGTCGCGGACGCGGAATGCGAAATCCTTCTTATAGAGCCAGCCGGCACGCTCAACACGGGCAAAGCCGGCGGCGATCTAACAGCGGAGGAAGAACCATGGATTTAACAGGCCGATTATTCTCTCTATTCCGATCACCTAAGGACACCGGGGCAACCGACGCACCGCCTCCGGTCAATTCACCCTCAAGCGAGACGCAGGCTCCGACAAAGAATGTCGCAGACCGGCGCAAGGAGATAGAAACCTTCGTTCAAAATATTGTCGCCCGGATTGAAGGTGCCGCGGCGCTGGGCATTAAAACCCCTGAAGCCATTGCCGCCCATTTCAACGAAACCGGCCTCACGACCCGCAAGGGCCGCGGCTGGACCGGCGAAACCGTCGCAAAATTCCTCAGCAGTCCCGGGGCCAAGCGCTACCGGACGAAAGGCGCGCGCGTTTAGGCTATTCTAATTATTCCAACCGGTGTTGCTGCAACCGTGGCACTAGCTGCCCCAGCGCAACCCTTTTCACGCCGTCATCCACCGACTTCGAACACACCGGATATAAGGCCAGCAGCAACCGCCCGCCGGCGGTGCTGCCCCAGAACCAGTCGGCGACCGAGCGGCTTGTGGCATTGCCGGGCTGCGCCGTGGCGGCTTCCATGTAGAATGTCTTGAGGTCTTCCGACGCACTGCGAAAGCTCTGGCCAAGGCTCAGCCTATCGGACGGGTTGTCCGCCACTCCGCCGCCATCAAGCAGGTCGTGCAGGAACCGGGCGGACGTTTCGATAGAAACACCCGCCGCGCCGACACCAGTCCGGCCGCGTTTATCAACCGCTAGAGTCTGCCAGGGCGACAACGTGCCAATCTCACTCAGAATGTCCGCCAACAAAGCCGGATCCTCGCTGGGCGGTGCCGGCGGCAGCGGGATGGGACAACTCCAGCCGGTCATGTCCGTGGGGCCAGCGCCGGGGGCGTCCTCCGGAAAATCGTCCAGGATCGGCGGACCGTCGCTGCGGTCCAACAGTGCCAATGTCTCGCGCAGCACGCGGCGCTGAAAGTCCGGTTCGTCCGGCGCGCCGAAAGGCCGGCCGAGTTCGAACGGCACCCACAGGAAGCGCGGCGGCCGCAGCCGTTCCGTATTGTCACGCACCAGACTGATGCCTGTCGTCGCGACACCTTCGTCTTCGATGTAATGGGCCAGCGCGCCGACGGCACGCGTGCAGTTGGGTCAGACCGGCACCAGGATCGCCGCGTTGACCCCGTCCTCCCTCAGCATCCGACCGACTTCCCGCGCGGTCGGCTCGAATGCCGGCGCAAGTTGGCCCGCCCCGTTGAAGGCATAGTGAAAGGAGGCAACCGAACCGATCTCACCCGCCTGCTCCAGTTCCCGCAACCGGTCGAGCGGGAACACCACATTGATGTCCTGCTGAAAGCCGGTACGGTCGTAATTGACCGAGGCCTGGGTCATCACCAGATCGTCGAGCGCCACATCGCCCGGGATCACCCGGTAGCTGAGATCGCTGAGATCGAAATTACGGTCGCTGCGCCGATGCAGCCCCGCCGACGTGACGATCGCCACGCGGCGCTCGGCCAGCGGCGGTCCCGCGACGAAGGGCTGGGTTTCAAAGGGCGGACATTCCTTATCGAGGAGATGCTGCGCGGAACCGGGATCGAGATCAGTGAGACGTACCATAGCGGGAAAGATAACCGTCGGTAGCGGGCACGGCAACGGCGCGTGCGCCTACTCATCCGCACCCGCAGAAGCCCTCCGCGAAAGCGCGAATTAGACCGCCGTCGCGCCCTTCTTAATCCTCCCCCATCAAAGAGGAGAAGATTGCACGTTGATACGCGGCGATTTATCCCTTCTTCTCTTGTGGGGGAAGGATAGGATGGGGGGTGAGTTTGTCCGGGATGACGCTCTTTGATGGTATCGGCACCGCACAACTGACCGCTTGCCCCTCGTGTGGAGAAAGAGCGTTGAGACACCCTACGCCGACTGCATATCCACATCGAAGGTGCGCAAGAACTTTGACGTCATGATATAGAAACCGATGGCGAGGTAGAGCTCGACCAAATCTTCGGGGCTGAGCTGTTCGGCGAGCGGGTTGAAGGTATCGTCACTCGGGCGGTCGTTCTGCACCACGTCGTCAGTGAATCGCAGCACGGCCTTTTCAAGATCGTTGAAGACGTCCGAAGACGCGCCCTCTTCCAACGCGTCGTTCTGTGCGTCGGTGACACCGACGCCCTTGCCGATGCGCTTATGCGCCACGACCTCGTATTCCGCGTCGCAGAGAATGCCGGTGCGGGTGATCGCAAGTTCGCGCAGGACAGGATCGAGCGCGCCCTTGAACCGGATCGCATTACCCATGCGGACATAGGTTTCGAGATGTCTCTCCGAATGCCCCATCATACGAAAGATATTCGAGTTGTTCAGCTTGCCGATCAGTTCATTGACCCGGTCGCTTGCCTTCGCCGGATCCACATAGTCGATGCGCGCCATGACGCCCTCCCCTATTTTTAAATTTCGTTGGGGGCATCATACTGACGCGTTGCGGCACCGCCAATTCAGCAGCCAAAATGACAAAACACTGTTCCTGTCCGCGGTATTTGAGGCCATTCAAGCCCAACCATAGATCATCATTGGCACCCTATTTACACGCACAAAATCATTCTCTCTAATGAGCAGGAGAACGATGGAGAAGCGCATGTACAAGGTCGTCGACACTTTTTTCGACAAGACCGGTGAAACGGAAAGCCATCGGGTCCGGCTAAGCAACGATGCAATTGAAAAATTCGAGCGTATCCATAGATCGTATGTGGCTTATTTGCGCTGGATGGTGACACAAAACGGCGCGATCCCTTTCGTTACGGACTTTGCACCGCGCCGGTATCTAAATATTCCGACAAAAGACAATGTTCATCTTTTTGAGCTCCCGGATGGCGGCATTCCAAATGCCAACTTTCACTCGACCACGGGGATGGAATTATGCCTCTCACAAATCTTGCCGAATTCGACACTGCGACGCGCATTGTTAGGCGATTTAGAGGAGTGTCTCCAATCGAAAGAGCCATATTATTTTCATTGCGACGAAGTTGACGAAGGACAGGCGCATCATTTCTCGCGCCTTATGCTGCCTTTCCGGGGATACAGTGACGCGCCAGCGTCGGTTCTCGTTATGGAGAATTCGCGCGTAAATATAGTGGTTCCCTCGGCATGCTGAAAATCCTGCAACGAAGCCATAGGGTAAACGCAGAAGGCGAGCAGGAACGCGTCTTAGGCCATCTGAATGAAATGGCGGCCCAAGAACAGCGCGCCTGCAACGGCAGCCCTTCAGCAATTCATTATGCGTTCGAGGCCTGGAAATCCGACCAAACGGCGGATGTTCCATACCTTGTTGCGCGGAATGCCAACCAATATTCGAAGCTGGTCTACAGTGTTGTTGTCGTAGGTGACGATCCGACGAACTTCATATTTCAGAACCATGCAGGGCTGTCGGCTTCCCACAATCAGTTCCTTAATTTGACCGGCCAAAGAGTATCCGACAGCCCACTGGCAATGAATCGGCGGTCTGTCTGCGAGGAATACCATCTCGCGGTGACGGAACAGGTGCCCCTGTATCATGAAATCACTCAAACTTTTAATGGGGTCACCCGTTCCTATCGCCGCTTGCTGGTCGTAAGAACTGATCCGGCCGGCAAGCCGCATTCCCTCACGATTGCTGTTAGGCCGATTGAACTTTCGGCCGCAACTTAGACCTTTCAACGTTTGCCTGGGCAACGATCTCGGCGCGAGATGCCCACCAGAAGTCGACATCCATAACTTTGCCACGCCCCGGATAAATGTGATCCCGCGTTAACGGAGCCGACATGTCCAACCCGCAAAGCGTGCCGAACCGCCGACCGGCGACGATCGTCCCGGTAAAGTAGTCCGCCGCATAAAAGGACACACCATGCATCCGTCCGAGCCTGGAAATTATCCCCCCAAGGCTGACGTCTCCGAAAATATCAAGGCCACCGTAATCACGATCGACCCATGTGCCACCTCCATAAATTACGGTTCCTGAAATCATGGGGTACTTAGCCGGATCATTGGAGATCGGGCACCATTCTTGAATGGGTTCTTTATCCCCATACAATCTGTGCGTCCAAATCCAGTCTCTAATGAAGTTCCGGGAGGGACATATCCGGTCGGCTTGGCAGGCAATCACCCGGTCTTCATGATCGACAATCTTAACCCAATAGGAATTACCTGGCCGCAAATCGTTGTAGTCGGGGTCCAGGGCGCGTGTGACGCCAAACTTCGGCGCCTTCTTGCTTATATGATTGCGCCAGCGCCTGAGATCCCCGTCCACCGCTGTCCGGAGGCCATGAGGTCTAAGCAGATCATCGATCGCGGAAATATAGCCGTAAATAGCCGGCAGATCCGAGTATGCGTGAGTATCGTCTTCATGGTTCAATATTTTAAGCATTCCACTCTCCATCGTTGAGGTGGCATTGACCATAACGGGCTTTGCGGAAAAGGGGGTTTTGAGCGCGAGGCAATCTTCAATGATAACGATCGCCAAACGGCCTGAGGCGAACAGCCGACCATGGGCAAACAGGGCAGCCGCAATGACCGAAGAGGCTAGTAAGAAACCCTTTGTCGATTGAATCTCGGCGCCAATACAAACGCTCACTAAATAGAGGCGTAGCTACTGCTTGAACGCGCGCACCGGTGCTGCGTTCGCGACGGGTGGCGTGTCGATCTCCATCAGTTCGATGTCCCGCTTCGGGATCATCGTTCCGTCGTACGGCGCGTCGACGCCGAACGGTTTGTCACCCTTGATCGTCACACGTTCCATGCGGCGGCGCTGCGGGTAGTAGTCGTGGATCGCGTAGTGCAGGACGATCCGGTTGTCCCAGAAAGCGATCGTATTGGGCTGCCATTGCAAACGGTATTGCACTTCCGGCTGATAGGCCAGATTGAACAGCATCTCGAGCAGAGGACCACTTTCCGATGGCTTCATGCCTTTGATGCCAATGGTAAACTGGCGGTTCACGAAAATGCTCTTGCGACCGCTTTCGGGGTGCACGCGGACCACGGGGTGACAAAGCTGTGGGTATTTGTCCTCCAGTTCGTGCAGCTTGCGCCGCCCCTCTTCGTCGTTTCCGAACAGGGTCCGGAACGGCTTAAAATCGAACTCTCCCTCCAGCCCCGACAGGAAACGTTGCGTGCGGTCATCCAGTCCTTCGTAGGCGGCAGACATGCTAGCGAACATCGTGTCGCCGCCGACCCGGGGCGTGATCGTGGACCGCAGGATCGTGCCGAGCGGCGGCGTTTCACGGAAGGTCTCGTCGCTGTGAAAGATATCTGTCAAACGCGGCGGATTATCGCGGTGATTGTCGAGGATGATCAATTCCGGATTGTCGGCCATCGTCGGCGAGAAAGGGTGCACACTCAATTCGCCGAACAGGCGGCCAAAAGCCATCATATCGGCAGACGAAATATCCTGATCGCGGAAGATCAGGACCTCATTTTCCAGAAACGCGTGGTGCACCGCGGTAAAGGTTGCGGCATCCAGCGGTTTCGACAAGTCGATATCACGGATTTCCGCCGCCAGGTTCCGGCCCAGCCGGACAACGGAAATCGGGTCCGCCAATGTTTGCTGCACTGCCTGCGCCATTACATATCCTCTCGCCGTTCCCCGTCTCGATAGATTACAGGCTACAGGAGTTCTGGGAAAGCGTGTGCTTTTACCTTACGCGAAAGCCTCTGTTAGCGCGACATCAACGCCGTAGAGCGTATTCAACCCTTCGAACAGCTCACTAAACTGTCCACTTCGCATCTCTGCGCCGTACTGCTCGACATACCATTTCCATAAATTGACGCTATGCGTCGCGATGGAAACGTGGTTGGCCAACAGCAGGTACGAATTTTCCGCATTTTCCAAAAAACTCATGAAGGTTTGCGGGCGATCATTCTCGACAAACTCTTTGTAACTATGCTCATAAGCGCTCAACACCTTATGCGCGTTGACATAACCTTCGCGCATTTTTTTACGCAGGATGTTGCGTTTCTCCTCAATCGACCTGACTTCGTCACCCGACAGGCTGACATGGTCGACCGGGAAACAGAGCTGGTTGTGCCCGCACCATTGGAACATCGTCTTCAGAGGTTCAAGCAGATCGCCGAAGCGGACCTGATAATAGCAAACCGCCTTCCATGCAAAGAAGATCTCAGGCGCCCGTTCCGGCTCGAGTTGCATGGCTTGAATGAAAGGCTCGATGCCGTTTACGTCCTTTGCTTCCCAAATCTTCATCAGGAAACGCTCGACATATTGCTCTCGTGCGAGATTGTCCGCGCCCTCACCCGTTGCACCAAGCGCCTTGGAAACCAATCTTTGGATCTTTTCACGGATGGGCAACCGGATCTTGTCCCATTCCTTCGCCGAGATCGCGAAATACGCATCGTGGATGCTTTCGCCGGCTTCTCGCTGCTCCGCCTTGCTCTTAAACAGAAACGGATCCAGGCTGTGCATCGAATTGACCAGCTTCAAGACGTCCATATCCGCGTTTATCTGTTCAACAAGGTCGGCGGAAGTGCTGCCTTTCGAAATTTTGAAAGACAGGTCGCTGAAGAACCCCGCGCTGTTGAAATCCAGTGATTCACCCCCGTCATAGGGATTGTCGAAATCATAGGGAAAATAAACGACGGTCGTAACGATGACAGGCTGCCGCGCCGTTTTCATTGCCGGCTCATATCGCTTCATGAGAACTGAATTGTTCATGACGCGGGTCTTGAATAGCTTACCGATCTCGTCGTCATCCGGGATCGATTTGCTGATGCCGTAGCAATCCATCGCGATGGCGCGTCCGGAGTCGATCATATTGCGGAGTTGCGAGCGATCCATCAGGCGTCTACCACCTCACTTCGGGTCGCGACTGCCTCTCGTCTTATTAGGGTGCTATTCCATCCCGGTGTCAGGACATTATCGAGCCAAAATCCGCGCATCCCATTTCCCCATCACCCGGCCTACGACCAAGCTTGATATGACCAGCCCGTGCCGCTCAATTTTGATACGACCTGCAAACTAATTTTAGAAATTTATCCTGTGTCCAGACCCGTTAACAATCTATTAACGATAAAGTTCCCATCACCACTTATATTGGTTTTATTTTTCCGGCTTATGAAAATCGTTAAGCTTATACCCAAACTCACGTTCACTACTTTCACGAGCCACATCAGAGAGAAGAAAAAGCACATCGGCCGAGCAACTCCCCATTGCGCGATGTCTCTCCGCAGAGCGCAGCCCTCTGTATGAACCAGTCCCTCGCACCCCAGCGTTCAACGGGCGAAGCCAACAGCGTCGACGCACATCAGCGCCACCCTAAGCGGTGCTCCATAAACCAGTAAATGTGCGACTTACGCCTACGCGACTATCGCGCGCCGTCACCTGGCGGCGTGACAACCCCAGCCGGAGGTGACGCCGGTACTGTCACGGTCGCCGCCACGGGCGTGGGAGCCTGCGTGGGGTGAGGCGTTGGTGCAGCTTGAGTCCTTTGCGCTGTTGTACTCATGAAACTGCTATATAGCTTTGTAATCCTGTTGAGCGCATCCGAACCGCCCGCCAACACCGCACCGGTCAAAAGAACGTCGACGATCACGAAAAACGTCGTTTGAGCACCCGAAAGCCCCGTTACGTCAACAATCCCATTGAGCACTCGTACTCCGGCAAGGGCAACCAGCGTACCGATGCCCAGTCCAAACCATTGCGCGATAAAGCGGGACCTTGCTTTGTAAAGTACTCGTTCATGCTCAAGTGCTTCCAGTGCAACGCCCAACTCGCTCGTTACCGCGGTCCCCGACAAGGCAGCGGCGTGACCGTTTTCTGACGGCACGATATTCTTCTCAAGCCGGTTCCTTGCCTGCGTTATTTGGATATCGCGAGCATCGGCTTCGCCGCTTCGCCACGCGGAAAGGAAGACCTCTATGGCCCGCTCCACGAATAGAGAAACGAGCAAAAGATATCCGAACATCGAACCCAGATTGTTCAGCGCATCCTTCTGAAACGTCAACGAACTTGGCTTGAAGTTCCATGCCAAACCAATCAAGACAACGATCAGCGCAACGCCCGCAACCCGGCTCGGACCATCCAGTTTATCCGCCATCTCCCCCTCCCTTGGTATCTAAACTCCACAATTTCCCAGCGGTATTCGTTTGTTACCTTAACCGCAGGAGGGTAGCTTAGCTGCCCTTTAACATTTTTTGATGTATTACATACTTTTATACCGCATAAATTGTCCAACAGGAACTCAAATGCCGAACAAATTTTTTTACTTACTGCACTTCGCATGGCGCAATTCTTACGCGATGCGTGCGGCGGCGCAAGATCAGTTGCCGGGCTGAGAAAAAGCGCATCACATGTCGGTTGATCGCTTCATTCGCAGGGGCTTCCCGTAAGGCACGGATATAACTCCAGGCCGCCTGCTCCCGGTCGTCCTGCAGTTCCATGGCCATTCCCCGCAGCAGGTACAACCGCTCCGGCTCGCTCGTTATACCCTCACCGAGGAAATTACCGATTTCGACGGCAATGAGGCAAAAAAGGTAATTACCGGCAAACCGATTCTCAAGAAAAGCCACGCCCAGCGCTTGAGTCCTAAGGATATTTGCGCAACCCTTAATCACTAAATTGTATCTTGGTGTTATCCGACGATTGGGGTGCAAACGACATGCTGCGACCAGAAGACAATGAACTGCTGTGCCGGGTCGGGCCGGGCACACCGATGGGAGAACTGTTCCGGCGCTTTTGGATACCGGCGATGATCCCCGAGGAACTGCCAGGCCCCGATTGCGATCCCGTCCGGCTGCGCCTGCTGGGTGAAAACCTTATTGCCTTCCGTGACACGGAAGGCCGCATCGGCATCCTTGATGAACTTTGCCCACATCGCCGCGCCTCTCTCTATTTCGGCCGAAACGAGGAATGCGGCATCCGCTGCGTTTATCATGGCTGGAAATTCGACGTGGACGGTAATTGCACCGAAATGCCGAATGAACGGCCCGAGACCGAATTCAAGCACAAGGTGCGGATTAAGACCTATTCTGCGGCGGAATGGGGTGGCTATATCTGGGTTTATATGGGCCCTGCCGACCGCAAGCCGCCACTACCGGAATTCGAATGGGCGTTGCTGCCGCCGGAACACCGTTGGCAGAAGAAGTGGCTCTACAACGCCAACTACATGCAAGGTTTCGAAGGCGAAATTGATACGTGCCATACGACTTTCCTGCATCGCACGGACGATTATTCGACGCTGTCGCCCGGTCTCGCCGCCGCCTCGGCAAACTGGCAGAAAGACGGGATGCCGCGTCTCGACGTCCGCGACACGGAATATGGCTATTTCTACGGCTCGCAGCGCGATCTGGGGAATGGCGCCTATAACTGGCGCCTCACGCAGTGGATTTTGCCCAGCAACTCCATCATCCCGCATCCGAAATTCCCGATTTCCTCGCGCGCCTATATTCCAATCGACGATGATCACACCTTCGTTTTCGGAACGTCCTACAACCCGGAGGCGCCGATGACGCAAGAGGAAAGGGAATATCTGGAAACCGGCCTCGGTGCGGCACCGCAAACCATTCCCGGCAGCTTCGTACCCGTCACTAACAAATCAAACGAATACGGCCTGGATCGCAACGTTCAACGTCAGGGCAGCGCCACCGGTATGCCGGGCATCAACAATCAGGACCGCGCCATCGTCGAAAGCATGGGACCCATCGTCGACCGCGAAAACGAGCATCTCGGCACCTCCGACGTGGCGATCATCGCGGCCCGACGCACCCTAATCCGAATGGCCAAGGAGTTGGCGAACGGAAAGGAGCCGGACATGCCGCAACATCCGACCCTCTTCGGCGTGCGCGCTATCGATGTCACGACGGAGCATGAAGAGTTGGATCGCGTCGTCGAACAATACAGCGACAAGCTGCGGCTACCCACGGTTAACGCATAATCCAATTAATATTTCGCGCCTTGAAACAATTGAAACCAGGAAATCGTTTCCGAGATATTTAGCTGAAACAGCATCAGCCTAGCTTCTGCACGGCTGGCACCGTGTACCGTAATTGTCCTCTGTGCCAAACAGGGAAACCGGGGCCGCCCACGACAAACGAAGGGGCTGACGATGATTTCATTCAAAGACATGTTGAGCATGATTTTCTTGGGCCTTGCCGTAATCGCGGGAAGCACGCTGGTCACTGCCGAAAATGCGGTGAAAGAAACCCGAGAACAGAGCATCCTAGTTTCCGGCGCTTCTTCCGATGACTGGCGCACATCTAATTTCGCCAAGGACCAACATCGAAGGACAGTTGGTACGACACGTCAATTACGGGACGATGACAGCCTGCGTCGCGATTCGGACTGGCTGTAACGCGATCTGCGTCGCAAACCCAGCGACAGGAAGAACACACCGGCCCCGAGATGAAATGCAGGGGCATAGGTTTGGCTCGTAGCGTGGATCATGCCGCTAGCCAGAGGGCCGCCGGCGCCAATGAGCCCATCCACCGCCAGCACGGGGGCCATTAGGGCGCCCACCGAAGCTGCACCGAACAAATTCACGCTGTTTGTCGGGAGGTGCGTCGCGGAATCGAACTTGCAGGGCCATCCCAGTTCCTGATACTTGAAGCGTCGGCGGCGCCTAGAAGAATAAATTTAATGAAACCCTTCGGTTGCTGGCCCGTTGCGGTCACCGCAACTGCGGCCGCACGACAATCCGGGTATCATCAAATGTCTACCCTACCAAGCGACAGCCCCGCCCCGAGCGCGGTCCACTTGCCAATACTGGTCCTAGCACGCGTTTCGACGTCCGCCATTTTCATGACCTATCCGGCTTGCCTCAGCGCCCTCCTTGGCGCTTGGCAAATGTCAGCGACAAATGCCGGCATTGTCCAGGGCGGCTTTACCGCGGCATTCGCGATATCGCTCCTGGCCGCTTCCTTCCTCTGCGACCGTATCGGCGCCAAACGCGTCTTCAATATCTCTACATTCTTGTCCGCCGTTTCCGCCCTTTTGTTTGCCGTCTTTGCCCGGTCCTTCGAGACAGCGGCTGTCTTCATGTTCCTGATTGGACTATCCCAGGGCGGCACTTACACGCCTGCGATCATGCTTGTGTCCGCCAACACGCCACAGCACAAAAAGGCGTCCGGGGTCGGTTGGGTCCTGGCTGGAATGTCGGCGGGTTATGTCATTTCCATTTTCCTATCCACAATGCTGCTGGATCTGTACGGCTACATCGCCGCCTTTCAAGCAACGGCCGGCATTACGATCCTTGGCTGGATCCTTGGTTGGTTCGCAGTCCGCAAAGCTCAATCGCACGCTCGTGCGGAATCGGGCAGCCCCGTCGAATTCAACGATACGATGAAGCGACGGTCTCGCCTTTTCTACCCTCGGCATCGGTGGGATACTAGCGGCACTCTGCGCGATACTATTGCGCCGCTAAAAAGATCAAGTGTCCGCCGCCTGTTTCTGCACCTCGTCGTCGAAGAAACGGTTTTCCAGAATGCTCTGGTTGCTGTAGATCGATCCGACGACGGCATCCGGACGGAGCGGCAGCGGTATGCGGATTGGCGCGGCTTCAACACGCGGCTGTAGGCTCGGTTGGCCACGAACGATCTTCTCGTTGAAGCCGTCCAGGCCCCCCTTGAGGTCAGCCAACGGCCAGGCATCGACCGCTGCGTAGGCCTGCAATAGAAAGCGCCGCGACCGGCCAGACCGGTTGAAGGCCGAGCCGTGCAGCGTGCGGGCATGGTGGATCGTCAACGTGCCCGCCGGCCCCGTCAAAGGCACCGCCTTCGCAATTTCATCCTTGATCTTGTCCGGATCGATAGCGCCGCAGAAATAACCTTGCTCATGGTGATCGTAAGTCGGTCCTTTATGACTGCCCGGCACCACGAACATGGGTCCATTCTCTTCGGTGCAATCATCCAAATAGATGCCGATGGCCAGTACATCGTCATTGGTGTGCGGATAGAAGGCCCAGTCCTGATGCCATTCCACCGACTCGCCGACTTCGGCCGATTTCATATTGATCTTCGTATTGTGTACCCGGATACCCGACGGCATCAGCGGTTCAAGCAAATCCATGATCAGCGGCTCGGCGACGAACTCGGCAAAGAAGTCGGAGTGCTCGTGATGCGACTTGATACGCCGAATACGCGGTTTTTCAGGGGTATGCGACGGGTCGACATCCAACATCGCCGTACCGGACGTGATGGTATAGGCGACATCGCACATCCGCTCGGTTTCCGCGATGACCTCTTGCAAGCGGGCCTGGGGTACCGCGTTCTCAATAACGAGATATCCATCGCGATTATAGCGATCCACTTCTTCCTGGGTCAGCGTTCTGGTCATCATAATCTCCATAAAGACACTGCAGGTATTTTAGCACGAAGCCCCGCCCTAGGCGCAATATGGCCTCTCGACCTGTTGCACGGCGCAAAATTCTCCTAAACTCAGGCAAGACTAGCAATCGGAGGACACCATGAGCACGCTCATCGACGATGCCGCGATCAAGCAGTATTGGGACAGCGGCTACATCTCACCGGTTCCTATTTTCTCCGCCAATGAAACGGCTGAGTTGCGCACTGCGATAGAGACAGAGGAAGCCGCACGTGGCCCGGTCTTCCGCGAAGACCGCCCTCGTCCCGGCGACCCTTTCCAAGGGTCCTATCGCTTCAAAAGCCACCTGCTGTTCAAATGGCTGGCCGACGCCATCCGCGACCCGCGCCTGCTGGACGTCATCGAACAGTTTACCGGCCCCAATATCCTCTGTTGGACGACGCATTGGTTCATCAAGGAAGCGAACTCGGCCAACTATGTCTCCTGGCACCAGGACAGCAATTATTGGGGCGTCGAAACCGACAAGCTTGTCTCGGCCTGGCTCGCCGTATCGCCTTCCACATTGGAAAGCGGCTGCATCCGGCTGCTGCCGGGATCCCATCACGGTCCCGCGCTCGACCATGTCGATACATGGGAAAAAGACAACATGCTGACACGCGGGCAGACAATCCAGAACGTCGATGAATCGAAGGCCATCAATCTCGAACTCGATCCCGGCCAGGTCGCGCTTTTCGATTACCGGCTTGCACACGCGTCACATCCGAACAGCAGCAACGACCGCCGAATTGGGATCGGCATTCGCTATGTCCCGACCAGCGCGCGCCAAGTCCGCGCCGACTGGGACTCAGCGTCGCTTGTCCGAGGCGTGGATAATTACGGTCATTTCGAACTGGAACCCGAACCGGCCTGCGACTTCGATCCCGCGGCTGTCGCAATCCAACAGAAAGCCGACGCGGAACAGCGCAAGATCTACTACAAGGGCGCGGAACCCGGCCACGCGGCGGAATAACGCCCGGTCGGTATCGCTGAAGCCTTAGGCCGTGAATTCCAAAACGGCATCGAAATCGGGCAACCGAACGGTGATGGCATTTTCGTCCAATCTTACCGGAAGCGAAGGGTTCATCGCATCGAGGCGCACCTTCACCAACGAGAGATCCGCCGTCCGGAACTGAATAGCCCCGAATAGCGTGGATCGTGTATCCGTCGGTGACGCCAATTCACCGAAGTTCGCGCCATAGGCTGTGGCCGACAAAACCAGAATTTCGACATCCGCGGTCTTGACCACATGCCCATCACGCGAACGTGCGACAGCGCAATTCAGCAGAGTGGCGTAATCGCCCGCGACAGTACCCGGATCGCCGGCAACGATTGTAAATCGGGCGATAGCGGTAACGCCGTTGGCATGGCCCTGGAATTCGGGCCTCCAAACAAGCTCCGGCGTGCGATGCTCGCAAAAATAAACGCGGCCCCCGTCGAATGCGTCCGCTCTCACATTGATATTGCGAAAACTCGCCGTTTTTACCGCGCCATCGAGCTCTACGGGGCGGCTTGCGGCAACCGGCGGCTCCCCTTCTTTCCCGATGGATTGCAGATGCTCATAAGTGTCCTGCGCGTTTGCGGATTTGAAGACAAGGCCATTGATGCCAACCGGCGCATTGTCGAGGTCGGGACGGGACCCGGTACCATCCGAAGGCAAACCGACGATTTCGAGATAGTCAGTGCCGAACATTGCCAGATGATTGATCGACCCGAGAGATTGATATCCGCGTGGTGTCAGCGAGAAGCCCAACGCGGTAAACATCGCATGCGCGTCCTCCATGCGGCGGCCGATATACACGACGGCATGATCCAATCTTGCTTCGCTCATCGGCAGGCATCCTCCACTTGAATTGTGACAAGCATAACGTGTTTGCAACCGCAACGTCGCCAAGAACCTTGCAAAGCGCAACAGCCAAACCCTACCATCAACAGCACGGCATGAAGCCACATCCTACAACGGGGAGTTTGCTATGAGCATGGAAGCCACAGTACCTGCCGAAACTGAAAACGATATCGCCATCGCCAAAGCCGACAATCCTGTCATGGTCCAGGGCCGGCGTGACTTCCTGAAATATCAGGAACTCGGCGTCACGGCGGCAAGCCAGGGCCGCATCCGTGCGCAAGTGACCTCCGCCTCACAAGGCCTGTCGGAAGAGACAGGCTGGCATGTGCATCTTTGCGAAGGACAGTTCGTCTACATGCTGAGCGGCTGGGTCGATCTGGAATTCGCCGGCGGCCGCAAGGAGCGCGTCGGCGCGGGCGACTCGATCTATATCCCAGGTGGCACGCCGCATAACGAAACGGCGACATCGGACGCTTTCGAATTGCTGGAAGTTTCGGTACCCGCCGACATGGGCACAGAACCCTGCGACGCCCCTGACTAATGGCGGCCAACACGGGGCAGACGGCGCCGGACGACGACTGGCTCGGCAAACTCGACGAGTCGGTCCTCGAACCCGATCTCGCCATTATCGACCCGCACCATCATCTGTGGCTGCGCAATGGTTACCTTTATCAGATGGCCGAGCTCGCCGACGATTTGGCGAGCGGCCATAATATCGTCGCCACCGTCTTTGCCGAGTGCCATTCCATGTATCGTCAGGACGGCCCGGAAACGGAGAAGTCGTTGGGCGAAACGGAGTTCGTGACCGGTCAGGCGGCAATGAGCGCCAGCGGCAATTACGGGCCGACAAAAGCGTGCGCGGTGATGTTCGGCAATATCGACATGACGTTGGGTGCGGATGTTGAACCGCTGCTGGAACGTCACATCGCGGCATCCGGTGGACGGTTTCGCGGCGTGCGCTATTCCACCGGTTGGGACGCCGATGAGCGTATCCACAACGTGGCCCCGGATGCGGGGATGCTGGTCCACGCGCGCACCAAGGAAGCCGCTGCGGTTTTGGCACGAATGAATCTCGAACTCGATGTCTGGCTATACCATCCGCAGTTGGATGAGGTTGCCGAACTCGCCGACGCCTTCCCCGGCCTTACGATTGTCCTCAACCATATCGGCAGCCCGATCCTTGGCGGCCCTTATCGCGGCAAGTCGGACGAAGTCTTCAAGGATTGGCGGGCGCGTATCACACGTGTCGCGGAACGACAGAACGTCACGGTCAAACTTGGCGCGATGCCGATCCGTATGCCTAACTTCGAGGGCGACCGCAGCATCCCACCCGGTTCAGAAGAAGTCGCCGCCGCATGGCGCCCCTGGCTGGAGCCCTGCATCGAGGCCTTCGGCCCGTCCCGGTCGATGTTCGAATCGAACTTTCCCGTGCAAAAGCGCTGGTGCAGCTACCAGGTTTGCTGGAATGCCTTCAAACGCATCGCAATCAGTGCGTCCGCGTCGGAAAAACAGGATCTGTTCGCCGGTGCCGCGGCACGTGCCTATCGCATGGATGGCATTGTCTGAATTCCGGATTCGGCAATAGGCGAATTGGTTTCGACAGACAATTTCGCCTTTGATACCATCCTGACGTCGAGGTTATCGAGGGATATCATGACGGAATATTACAACCTTGGATCCTATTCGCGCACGGTGACAACAAGCTCGCCGGACGCCCAAGTATGGTTCGATCGCGGCCTCAACTGGATCTATGCCTACAACCACGAAGAAGCCATCGTGTGCTTCCAGAAAGCGCTTGAGGCGGACCCGGATTGCGCGATGGCGCATTGGGGCATCGCCTACGGCATTGGCCCCAACTACAACAAGCCCTGGGAAGCGTTCGAGGATGACGAAAAACCCGATGCGCTGTCGCAGGCCCGCGAGTCGACCGCAAAAGCCAATGCCCTCAAGGACAAGGTCACATCGACGGAACGGGCGCTGATCGAAGCGCTGCTTCATCGCCACCCCGAAGATCCTGCAATCGAGGATTTCGGGCCCTGGAACGATGCCTATGCCAACGCCATGCGCGACGTGCACAAGGCGCATGGTAGCGATACCGATATCTGCGCCCTGTTCGCCGAAGCAATTATGAACCGCACTCCGTGGGAATTGTGGGACCTCCCCTCTGGGAAACCCGCGGAGGGCGCCGACACGCTCGAGGCGATCTCCGTACTCGAAACCGCCTTCGATACGCTGGACGGCGCCTGGGACCATCCCGGCCTGCTGCACATGTATATCCATCTCATGGAAATGTCGCCGCACCCGGAGCGGGCCTTGCGCCAGGGCGACCGGCTCAGCACGTTGGTGCCCGACGCTGGTCATCTACTGCATATGGCAACCCATATCGATGTGCTGTGCGGCGATTACGTAAATGTGGTCTCCCGGAATCACACGGCGATCCTTGCCGACCGGAAGTTCCTGGAGCGCGACGGCGCGGAGAATTTCTACTCCGTCTATCGTTGCCACAATTACCACTTCAAGATTTACGGCGCGATGTTCCTGGGCCAGCCCACCCCGGCACTTGAGTCTGCAGATGAATTGATCGCGACAATTCCGGAGACTGTGTTGCGTCCCCTGGCGGACTGGTTCGAAGCCTTCATTCCGATGAAACAGCATGTGCTGATCCGGTTCGGCCGCTGGCAGGACATTCTCGACCAATCGCTCCCGGACGACCCGGAACTCTACAGCGTCACCACCGCGATGATGCGCTACGCCCGCACCGTCGCCCTCGCCAATACCGGTGATATCGAAGGCGCGGAGGCGGAACGTGACGCTTTCCTTGCCGCCCGCGACACAGTGCAGGAAAGCCGAATGCTCTTCAACAATACCTGCCGCGATATCCTGGGCGTCGCCGAACAGATGCTGTTGGGCGAGTTGGAATATCACAAAGGCAATCACGACGCGGCCTTCGATCATCTGCGCCGTTCCGTTGAGATCGACGATAACCTGCCCTACGACGAACCCTGGGGCTGGATGCAACCGACACGTCACGCTCTTGGTGCGTTGTTGTTGGAGCAAGGGCATTTCGACGAAGCGGAAGCCATCTACCGCGCGGATCTTGGTCTCGACGCGACCTTGAGCCGGGCGTGCCAGCATCCCGGTAATGTCTGGAGCCTGCATGGCCTGCACGAATGTCTGACGCGCCGCGGCGAACAAGTTGAATCCCTCGTCATCAAGCAACTTCTCGATCAGGCCCTTGCCCGTGCCGAAGTCACGATCCATGCTTCCTGTTATTGCCGGCACAAGGCGGCTGCCTGAACAAACAAAGGCCCCGAAAGGTTTCGATAATGAACGACATGCCCGAAATCCTTGAATCCACCGATGCCGTGCAACAGGCAACCGGGTTTGTCTTCACCGAGGGCCCCCTTTGGCACCCCGACGATTATTGGTACTTCAACGACATCCGGCCGGGCACGCTCTACAAAATGAAACTCGGTGAAAAGCCCGAGATGATCCGCAAGACCAATGGCGGAAACGGCATGACCTTCGATCTGCAGGGACGGTTGATCCATTGCGAAGGCGAAGGCAAATGTGTCAGCCGCACGGAGCTCGACGGCACGGTCACAACCTTGGTCGACCGCTATAAAGGTGGCGTCTTCAATCGCCCAAACGACGTCATCTGCCACACCGACGGTAGCTTATACTTCACGGACCCGTCGATGCGCATTCCCTTTGCGAACCGGGAACAGCCGGGACCGAACGGCGTGGAGGGTGTCTATGGCGGCGCGTGCGTCTATCGAGTAGCACCTGACGACAGCATCAAGGAAGTAGTCACGGTCGAGTACCCCAACGGTCTCGCACTCTCCCCCGACGAGCGCGCCCTCTACATCGCCAATACCCGTTCCACGCAATATATCCACGCCATCGATATCGACACGGAAGGCACCATGCTGAACCGCCGCATCTTCTGCGATCTGAGCGGCCATGAACCCGGCATTCCAGACGGCATGAAGGTCGATCAGGCGGGACGCGTCTATTGCACCGGACCTGGCGGCATCTGGGTCATGGACCCGGACGGCGCCCATATCGGCACGATCAAAGTGCCGGAACAATCGGTCAATTTTACCTTCGGCGGCCCCGACCTGTGCACCCTGTTCGTCTGTGCCGTGACCTCGGTCTACACGCTGCGGGTCAAAACGCCAGGCATGCCGCATCCGTTCTATCTGACGCGGTAGCGGCACGAGACATGTGTTGGACCGGCCCCGGTCTGATATAACCTGTTACGACAGTATCGAACCGGACCCAGGAACATGATCGGCGAGAGTTTTGACCCTCAGGAATATGCACGGCAGGAAATCCTTCCCCTGCTGTCGCAACTTGTCGAGATGACGTCACAACGGCAAGAACAGGCGGCGTATTTTGGGATGCTGGCGCAGCACGTCCGGGACGCGCAGGACAATGGCGATTTGGTGCAAGCCTTTTTCAGCCTGTCCTCGGCGAATTTCCTCGGCTTCGATTATGCTCCTGAAGTCGCCCAGATTCTCAACACCGTTTTGGAGCGCGCCGAGCTCCTCTCAGCGTCGCAAACGGTCCCCCTTGCGGAGCGGCACTGAGTTTACGACAATCCGCGCCTAGACAATTTGTGCGTCGCGAGATGCTAACGGACAATCACGACAGATAAGGAAGCCCAAGATGGCAACGGATGACCGGACTCCGATCTATGTAGGTGTTGCACAAATAGAGCAGCGCGAAGATGACCCAAGCAACGCGAAAGAGCCACTGGAACTGATGGTCGAAGCCGTCAAGGCCGCCGCCGAGGATTGCGGCAATCCGAGCATTCTGAAGGAAGCCGACTCGGTGCGCGTTATTCGCGGCATCTGGGGTTACAGCAATCCGGCACGCACCGTTGCGGCGCGGATCGGCTCGGATGGCGCGGAAACCGGGATGACGTCACTCGGTGGCAATTATGTCCAGGCAATGACAAACCGCAGCTTTCTCGACATCCAGAGCGGCAAGAAGGACATCATCATTGTCACCGGCGGAGAATGCGGCCGCACGCAGGCCCGCGCGCGCAAGGCAGGGTTGGACCTCGATTGGAATCCGCTCGTCCGTGCGCCGGGCGCCAGCCCGGAGCTCCGGGCCGATGGCGACACGCCGGACATGTTTCTCGGCAGCAACAAGGTCACCCGCCACGAGGCGGAGATGAAGCGCGGCATTCAATTGCCGATCCAGTTCTATCCGATGTTCGAGACAGCGCTGCGCCATGCCAATGGCGAGTCGGTGGACGGGCATCTGGAGCGTGTTTCCAAACTCTGGGCCGGCTTCAACAAGGTCGCGGTCGACAATCCCAACGCCTGGATCCGCAAACCGCTGAGCGCAGAAGAAATCCGCACACCCTCGCCGACGAACCGCCCGGTCTCCTATCCCTATACAAAGCTGATGAATTCCAACAACAGCGTCGATCAGGGCGCGGCTCTTATCCTCACTTCCGTCGGCAAGGCCCGCAGCCTCGGCATTCCCGAAGACCGCTGGGTCTATCCCCATGCCGGAACGGAAGCCTGGGATCATCTGTATGTGTCGGAGCGGGACAATTTGCACAGCTCCCCCGCCATCCGGTTCGCGGCGGAAAAACTGTTCGAGCTGACCGGATACAAGGTCAGCGACATGGATTTCATCGACCTCTACAGCTGCTTTCCTGCCGCCGTGCAAGTTTCGGCCAACGAGATCGGCATTCCGCAGAACCGTCCCCTCACCGTCACCGGCGGCCTGACCTTCGCCGGCGGCCCCTTGAACAACTATGTGATGCATTCCGTCGCCCGCACGGTTGATCTGCTGCGGGACAAGCCCGGCAGCGTCGGCCTTGTCACGGCGAATGGTGGCCTGCTGACCAAGCACGCGCTCTGCATATATTCGACCACGCCACCGGAGAAACCCTTTGCCTGGGCCGATATGCAGGCCGACGTCGACGCCACTTTGAAACGCAAGGTCGCCATCGATCATGACGGCAGCGCCACCGTGGAATCCTATGTCGTCATGTACGGCGCGGACGGTACACCCACGACCGCGCATACCGCCTGCCTGCTCGACGATGGCGAACGGACCTGGGCCAACGTCACCGACCGCGATACGGTCGCCGCGATGATGAAGGAGGAATTCTGCGGCCGCACCGGTACGATTGATGGCGACGGTGGGATACGCCTGAACTAGGTAGGAAATCTGCGTCGTGCAGAGGGCGCTTAGATTTGGGAATGCTGACAACTCACAAACGTCTCTCTCGGACTTGATCCGAGAGTCCATTTTCAACCGCGCGCGCAGCGGTCAGCATGGATACTCATGTCAAGCACGAGTAAGGCAAATGAGGATAAATCCAGCCTCGCGCCTCTTTCAAAGTGTAGATTATGGGTAGGGAGTAGAACATGAAAAGCAAGGGACGCCGCCTCAGGGAACTGCTCGAAGCGCCGGAAATTCTGGTCTCGCCGGGCATCTATGACGGATACAGCGCACGCATGGTGCAGGCGCGCGGCTTCAAGAGTGGTGCCATTTCTGGCGCCGGACTGTCGGAATGTCATCTTGGCTGGTCCGACATGGGCATCATGGGACTGGAGGACAATTTGCGCTTCTGCCGCGCGATATCGGAATGCGCCGAAGATTTGCTACTGCATGCCGATGCGGATACGGGCTACGGCAATGC
>JAJFJB010000381.1 GCA_021774435.1 Alphaproteobacteria bacterium | reverse complement strand
AGCAGAGCGCCCGCCGACGCCTGCAGCTTTTCGGGCGCATTCCAACGGAAGTAGCGCAAAGACGAACCCAGCACCGCACGGTGCTTGACGAGGATTCGATTCGCCGGAATTTTTGGAATACCGCCGACAAAGCCGATAACCAAATAGCGACCGCCCCAGCCAAGGGAGGATAGCGCGGGATCAAACAGGGACCCCCCAATGGGATCATAGACAACATCGACGCCCTTGCCGTCCGTCAGCACCATAACCCGATCTTTAAGATTTTCCGTTTGATAGTTGATCGTTTCGTCCGCGCCGCGCTCTTTCGCGGCCGCCAATTTCTCTACCGAACTCGCGCCCGCGATCACGCGAGCGCCCATGGCCTTGCCGATTTCGACCGCAGTCAGCCCAACGCCACCCGCGGCACCAAGGACGAGCATGGTCTCGTCCTCTACCAGCCGCGCCTGCCAACGGATGGCGACATCGCTGGAAAGATAGGAAACCGGAAATGCGCCCGCCTCTTCGAAGCTCATGCTCTCTGGTATCGCAAAGGCATCCGTCTCCGCTGTCACCGCTTGCTCGGCAAATCCGCCATAAGGCAACAGCGCCATGACGCGGTCACCCACCTTGAAGCGCGCAGCACCGTCACCGCAAGCGGCAACGACACCTGCGGTTTCAAGACCTGCACTGAAAGGAAGTTCGGGCTTGGTCTGATAATTTCCCGCGACCATGATCGAGTCCGCGAAGTTAACGCCGGTGGCTCTCACATCGATGAGGATTTCACCTTGCCCCGGTACAGGCGTCGGTAATTCGCCCATACGAAGGTCATCAACCGGCCCCCAATTTTCGCAAACAACTGCGCGCATCCAATTCGCTCCCTAAATAGTTGGACAAGAATTATGCAACGACAGCCCGCAGCACTAGCGAAATTTGCTTTGTTCACCCGGAGATTGTTAACTTTTTGCCAATGGGCTTTCGTCGTGCCCCTAACATTTGGAGGAACCGACCATGAAAGACGGACTTCGCTTCGTTGATTGCGACATGCACATTATGGAACCGGTGGACCTGTTCGACCGGTATTTGGACCCAAAATTTCGCGACCGGGTATCTCTCCCCGTTGGCGCGGACGGCAAGCCGAAACGTGGCAGCATCATAATAGATGGGCAACCGACGACCTTTGACCTTGGATTGCAGCAGCACCGCAAGCCGATTGTCGGCAAAAAGACAAAAACAGATTCTTCACAACCGCTTTCCGGGTCACGTATGGCCGAAAGCGGGCGGCTCGACTTCGCGTCCGAGCGAAATTACAACGCCGAAGCGCAGGTCATGGGCATGGAGCTGGAAGGGATCGATATCGCGGTCCTGTTTCCCACTATGGGGCTGAGCCTGCTGGCCCGGGACAATATGGACCCACGTCTCTCGCTGGCATTGGCACAGGCCTACAACAACTGGATCTACGAATTTTGCCAGTACAGCCCGGACCAATTGAAGTTCGCAGCGATGTTGCCGGTTCACGATGTGAACTTGGCCTGCCAAGAATTGGTCCGCTGCGTTACGGAACTTGGTGCCACTGGATCCTTCGTGCGCCCCAATATGATCAATGGGAAATTCTGGAATTCCAATTATTGGAACCCGCTCTTTGCTTTGCATGAAGAACTCGATGTCAGCATGGGCTTCCATGAGGGTACGGGTGCTGCGAATTCATACATGAACACACTCTATGGCGAGAATCGGTTCTATCGCCATGTCGCGAGCCACTGGATCGAAATGCAGCAATGCATGATCGCTATGATCATTGCCGGCGTGTTCGAATTCTATCCCAAGCTCCGGGTCGGGTATCTGGAAGCGCAGAATTCCTGGGTGCCGGGGATTCTCACCAGGATCGAATGGGACTATCCGCAATATCGCGATACGCATGCGCCCTATCTATCGCTGACACCCAAAGAGTACTTCCAGCGCAATTGCTGGGCCGCGGTGGAAGGTAGCGAGCCGGAAATTGAAGCCACAGCAAGCCTAATTGGGGCCGACCGGATGTGTATCTCAACGGACTACCCGCACTTCGATTCGAATTTCCCTAATGTCGCCAACAATCTACTCGGCAATGTCTCACGCGACACAGCCGCGAAGATCTTCATGGGCGGCGCGACGCTGCATAATTTCGGCGACGAGCATTTTGAGAAGGCCGCCATCGCCATGGCAGAAAAATCGAAAGCGATGGCAGCCGAATAGGGAAGCGTCTCTATTTGAGGTTCTTGTCGAGGAAGGCGAGAACCTTGTTCCAGGCATCTTCTGCAGCTTCCGGCCGGTAGCGGTCGTCGTTGCAGAAGTCCTGGAAGCCATGACCTGCATCGTCATAATTATGGAATTCATGCGTCACATTGGCTTTGGTCAGCGCCGCACTTAGATCCTCGACGTCCTCGGGCGAAGGATTCTGGTCTTGTTTGCCAAAAATTCCCAGTACCGGACAGGGAATACGCTTGCAGAGTTCGATTGGCGCAATCGCCCCATCCCCCATGCCCAATTTTATGCGTCCACCATAAAGCGTCGCCAGCGCGCCGTAATTCCGGTTATGACAGGCGTGCAGCCAAGACAACCGGCCGCCCCAACAGTGCCCGATAATACCGATCTTGCGCTCGTCGACCTTGTCCGACCGAGCCAACATGTCGAAGGCTGCATTGTAATCAGCCACAGCTCGATCGTCTCGAAACTCTTCCCGTTTAACCGCAATGTCTTCATCAGGATCCCACCAGTGAAAAACATACGGGGTAACGGAGGCATAGCCCGCTTTTGCCAACCGCTCGCCGACATCGATCGTAAATGGATCCTTTTCCAAGCCCGCATGTGCGATCGGCAAATGCTGTGCGACGACAATTCCAGGAAACGGCCCTTTCCCTTCGGGGGCAAAACACAGAACCTCCATCGGGCTCCCTTGAATATCGACGGTGCGTTTTTCGTACATGCTATGGCCCTCCTCGGACCGGCTGCTTATTGAAAGTTAGGCAGGATCTCTTTCGCGAACAAACGCATATAATGGGTTTGCCGATCCAAGTCACCGCGTTCGGTGCTGAACCAGATATTGGTTGCACCGGCTTCCGCCAATGAGCTGATACGCTCGATCCAGTCATTGGCGTTCCCCGCCAGAGCATACCGTTCCAGGGCATAATCGGTAAGGCCAAGTTCCGCCATACGCGTTGGATTGCGTCCGGCTTCGAGCACATGATCATAGAGTTCATAACCATCAACATATTCCTGGATCTTGTCGCGAAACTGACCCGGTACGTTTTTATTGTCCAGCCCGAAGCGCATCGAATGATTTAAAATCGACGAAACGGAGGCATGAATTGCACTGACCGCTTTATCCCGATCTTCATCGAGGGACGAACGGGTTGTAAACCAGACTTCGACATCATCCGGGTTCCGGTTTTCCGCTTCCGCTCCGCCACGAACCTGCGCAATCGTATCGGATATAACCTGAGGAAGGACACCCGTGCCTGCAATGACACCATCGCAGATGCGCCCACCAAGGTGCAGTGTGCGCGGGCCTTCGGCACAAAGCGTGATGGGAATATGGCCGCGTACGGTTTCGTTGTGCCACCGCACCCGTTGCGGCCGACCGTCATATGTCCCTTCGCCCTCGGCCAGGAGGTCTCGCACACAAGTGATATAGTCTTCCAACCGGGCGCGCGTCGCCGCCTTCATGCCGATATTATAAACCGCGCTGTCGCCGCTCGCGATATCCATGAAGGCGCGCCCTTCGGTCATGGCATCAATAGATGCGAGAAAACCGGCCATGATCTGCGGCTCCCGCGTTAGCGGGTTTGTCGGATGCAAGCCAACCAACGCATTTTCCGCAGTTTGTGCAATCAAGGTCGCACGGACATAGGCATCGCCGCCTATAAAGCTCGTATCGTATGTCCCGATCATCTCGATGCCGCAATCGTCGATCACTTTGATCAACTCCGCGAACTTGCCCAACGCTGCACGATTTGGAAATGCCGATCCGCTCGACACCAACACACCGAAACGAACTTTCATGCTGCCTCTCCCCCCGTTAAC
Source organism: Alphaproteobacteria bacterium (assembly GCA_021774435.1). GTDB lineage: Bacteria > Pseudomonadota > Alphaproteobacteria > UBA8366. The sequence goes on along the minus strand of JAJFJB010000381.1, from coordinate 2,223 downwards.
ATATCCGGCACAAGGCCCACCCCAAGGTTTCCAGAAGCATAGTACAGGCGAAGGACGGCACCCAAATGACCGATACGATCATGGCGAACGGCAAGGAACTGCACCCGGACATGAAGCACATGCTCGACGCGCGCGAAGCTGCGGGTCCCGTCTCAACGATAGAAGAGCAACGGGCGGCCTGGACGAAATACAGCGACGCCATGTCAGAGCCCCATCCGGCCGATATGAAAGTCGATGACCGGTCGCTCAGTTGCAGCCACGGCGCGGTACTTGTGAGGGTTTATCGGCCCTCGGGCGCCGCCGCAGCGGCTCCATGTATCGTTTATTCACATGGCGGCGGCTTCATGAAAGGGGACCTGCAGAGTTCAGACAATTTTGCCTGGGGTCTCTCCGCGGAAATCAATGCGGTCGTTGTCAGCGTCGATTACCGGCTTGCACCGGAACATCCTTTCCCCGCGGCCTTCGACGACGTCTATGGCGTCATCTGCTACATCGCGGCCCACCCGTCGGAGTTCGGTGTTGATACAAATAGGATTGCCGTGTGCGGCGATAGCGCGGGCGGCAACCTTTCGGCCGCCGCATGCATCGCAGCGCGCGACACTAACGGCCCCAAAATAGCCGCCCAGTCGCTGATTTATCCCGGCACGGGTTTGGAACAGAACGGCGGCTCATACGACGAAAACGCGGATGCACCGGGGCTGACCAAAGCAGCCACGTTAAAATACAGAGACATGTATCTCACGCGCCCGGAAGATCATGAAAATCCTCTCGCGCGGCCAGTCATCGCGGAGTCGTTCAAGGAGTTGCCCCCTGCCTTCATCCACACCGCACAACACGACCCGATCCGTGACGATGGGGAAATCTATGCGGAAAAGCTGCGCGCCGATGGCGTTGACGTGACCTATCGCTGCGCCAAACTCATGATCCACGGTTTCCTGCGCGTACGTGCGCTGGGTCCCGGCGGAAGGGCCGAGTTCGAGGCCGTCGTGAACTGGCTGAAGGAGACGCTTGCATAACGCCGCGGCCTATCGTGCGTTCAGTTCCAGCTTCGAACCGTCGGTAAATCGGGACAGCCGGAAAGGCTCCAGGTCGAAACGGGAACGCCCGTCCATGACCAGTTCCGACATGATCAGGCCAGTTGCCGCCCCCATGCCGAAGCCATGGCCTGAAAACCCGGAAGCGATGTAATAGCCTTTGAGACCGTCAACGCCGCTCCAAACGGGGATGGCATCCGGTGTCACTTCGATCATTCCAGCCCAGGTTTCCGCCACTTCCAATTTCCCCAATTGCGGAAAATTCTCCTGCGCCGTCGCCAGTACTTCGCGCAACGTTCGAGAATCTGGGGTGGGGTCCAATACGCGGGTCTGCTCGAATGGCGTTACCTGATCGCCCGTCCAGCGTTTCGGCCGCATCAGTTCCTTAAAGAAATCCATGCCGAACCGCAGACGAGGCTTCATCGACGTCTTGAGCGCTGGGATGTACTGGGGAAAATACTTGATCGCGTCGGGCACGAGCTGAAAGAAACTGCCGCCCGACCGCGCAATGGAATAACCGCCATCCTGGCGGCGGCGAATGGATGCCCCGGGCGATCCGACACTGCTTTGTGTGATCAGCGGCGCCGGCTTCGTGCGCAACACAGAGGCCCGAACCTTGAGCTGCGGGAAGGCGTGCCCCAGATTGCCAGAAAAAAGACTCGACCACGCACCAGCCGCACAGACGACGGCCTGACAAGCGATGGTTCCTTTTTCCGTCACGACACCCGTCACCCTTCCGGCAGCGCTTTCAACTGTTCGAACCGCACATTCGGTAAGGACCGTGCCGCCAAGACGCTCAACGGCCTTGGCAACGGCGGGTGCCGCTTTCGCCGGCTCGGCGCGGCCATCGGACGGTGTATACAGACCGCCTTTCCATCGACGTCCCTCGGAGCCTGTCAGTTCGTCGACTTCATCGGGGGAGAGCATGCGGCTGTCGAGTTGGTAGTCCCGAGCGTGCTCCAGCCAACTCTCGAAATACGCCAGATCGTCATCCGTTTTCGCAATATAAAGCGTTCCGCCTTTCTCCCAACCGACATCGGCCTCGATTTCCTTTTCGAGTTCCTCCCAGATACGTAGGGATTCAATGATCGCCGGAATTTCCCGTGGATCGCGGCCCTGTTTGCGCACCCAGCCCCAGTTACGGGACGATTGCTCGCCAGCCACGCGGCCTTTTTCGCACAGCACGACA
>JAJFJB010000039.1 GCA_021774435.1 Alphaproteobacteria bacterium | reverse complement strand
ACGGCCCGGGCCAACCCGAAATCGGCCCCGCCGCAGTCGCGCACCGTGGTGAAACCCCGGTCCAGCATATTCAACAGCAACTCCCCCGCCCGCGCCCCCGTATAAAGCGGCGACCAGGTCAACAACTGCGGAAAGCTCGCCGTCGACGCGATGACATGCACATGCCCGTCGCACAGTCCCGGCATCAAGGTCCGCCCGCCAAGATCGATCTCCGTCGCACCGGGCCGCGATGCCGCCGTGTCGGCGATCTCCGCAATGCGCCCGTGTTCGATAACCACGTCCCGCCGCCCCACGATGGCCCCGGCGCGGGTATCGAGCACGGCGGCGTTGCGGATAATGAGCGGTTGCGTGGCGGGCATGGTTAGGAACTCCGTGGCGTGAAGACGAGGGCCGGCACTTCACCACGGGTGCAAGGCGTTGCGCAAGGTACGATACGTTACTGTTTACTAATGTCCCGTTTCTCGCTCGTTTAGTGGGCCGGCCATAGAGGATCGCCGTACATATCCTCTAACTTGACCGTTCCCGGATTTAGCTCAGCATGTTCGGCGGCGTGCGCTTCAAGTGACGTGCCCCACTCCATTGGATCGAGCAGTTCGACCGGGTAGAACCCGTCTTTTCGATAGAAAAAAGCCGTCATACCCATGTCTCATTCTCCATATGTTGACTCGACAGTGATTTCGTTACACACAAACGGGACCATCCCCTGAAAACAGCGGGTTGCTGGTGTGCCGGAATTGGGCGATAGCGGTTCAACAAGTCGGCACTGGACGCCACTACCGGCTATGTGCGGCTCATCCCTTTCGGGCAATTTCTCTAGCATGTGATCCAGTCCCCAGGAGACCGGCCAACCTTTAACGCTTGCGCGACTGCTATCGACGCCGACTTGTTGACTGGCGAATTCATTCCCCGGTGTCCCGTTTCACGAACCGAAACGGGGTCGTACTTGTTTCGGAGTTTGACAACCCTCCGGGTGGGCTTCGCCTGTTCTGTTGAGCGAGACCCAAATGTACTTACAGGTAGACCGCAGGGCTCAATCACCGACCACGCACGGCTCACCGCTCCCTTGCCACGCTATAGTTTCCCGACTTACGGTGGCTCGCTGTACAGCATCCGCTAGGTGAGGAATCTTCATTGACGATATTCGAAAAGCTTCGGTCTGAGACTGCGCGCTACTGGGACAAGCCGTTTCTGAAGGCGGCGATGGCGGTCTGTGCGCTGACAATCCTCGCGGATGGCGAGGTCAGTTTGAGCGAGCGCTATCGCGTCGATGCGATTCTCGACGCCATGGACCGGCTGCGGGTTCATAACCCGCGCAAGGCGGTCGAAATCATGGACGGCTATATCGAGGCGCTGCGCAATGAACCGCAGCGGACGGAAGACATTCTGCAAGGGAAAATTTCGCGCGGCGCCGGGGACTACAAAACCGCGCGGACCCTGCTGCGGATCGCCTATCTCGTGATTTCCGCAAATGACGACGTTCAGGACGCAGAGCGGGCTGCCTTCGACAAAATTTGCGCGACGCTGGCCGTAGATCCGGACGAGATCTGGTCGAAAATGCGCGACGGCGCGTGACCGGAAAATCGAGTAACACCGGAGCCTTTGGGCGAACGAAAGTACTTTAAGGCGCGAGGGTTTTCCGCACCATGTCGGCAAGCTCCGCCCTGGAGAAAGACGGCTGAAGCAGCAGAGCGTCATCGTCAAGCAGATCGAAATGCGCCAATGTATCTTTTGTACTTCCTGACAGATAAAGCGCCTTGATGCCCTTCTTGCGATTTGCCATAGCCGCCACCTCCGCCCCGCTCATACCATCGTCGAGCATCAGGCCGGTAATCAGCAGGTCGACATTTGTCGCGTATTCCAACGCCGTGTGTGCGCCTTCCCCCTCTGAGGCATTCAAGACGACATAGCCCAGTTCACGCAGTTGCCTGACAACCCGAAACCGCAGCGCCGCGTTTGATTCCACGACGAGAACCGTTTGCTCCGGCAGTTCCGGCAACCGCGCCGCGATCTGAATTTCATCCGGCGCGCCGGACGGACGCGGCAAAAACAGTCTGACCGTCGTGCCTCGCCCCGGCGCGCTTTCAATGGCCGCGTCGCCACCCGATTGCCCGGCGAAGCCGCACACCATGCTGAGGCCCAACCCGGAGCCCTCCCCCACGTCCTGGGTCGTGAAAAAGGGGTCGAACACCGCGGCGAGATCTTTTGCTGCGATGCCGGCCCCGCTGTCCGTCACCGACAGCAGCACGTAATCGCCAGCCGCGACGTCGGCGCGTGTCTCGGCATAGTCGTCATCGAGACGAACGTTCGCGGCCCTAATTGACAATTCGCCGCCGTCCGGCATCGCGTGACGCGCGTTCTTCGCCAACTCAACGAGGACGTTTTCGAGCTCGTGCCCGTCCACCTGACAGGGCCATAGTCCATAGGCACATTTCGTTTCAAGGTGGATTTCCGCCCCTACCGATTGCTGCAGCTGGGGTCGGATTTCCGTTAAATACCGTCCTAAATCCGTCGCTTCGGGCACCAGCAACTGGTTTTGCGAATAGGCGAGAAGCTTATGGTTCAGTTCAGCGCTGCGCAACGCGGCCGACATTGCGGAAGCAACGAATTTCAATGGGTCTTCGTCCTCGGCCAGACGCTCAGACAACAAATCGAGATTGCCGATGACTATACCCAGAAGATTGTTGAATTCATGGGCAATACCGCCCGTCAGCTTGCTGACCGCTGCCCTGTCCGGCACCCGGTGCGACGATGCCTCGGCGTCCCGCCGCGCGGTCACATCGGTGATAATACTGCCAATTTTTGCCGGTTCGCCGTTTGCGCCGGGGATCAGGAATTTTGTGGCGATGACCGAGCGCGTCGTCCCGTCGGGAAACGGAAACTCAACGTCGAAAAGTGTCTGCTCTCCGCCGTCCAATAAAACTTGGTCTTGCTCGGAAATGCGGTCGGCATATTCCGGGGGATAAATTTCATGAACGGTCTTCCCCTGCCATTCCTTGGCTTCCAACCCGTACCAAGCGGCATAATGCTGGTTCACCATCTGGTACCGGCCCTCCCGGTCTTTCAGAAGAATTGCAGACGGAGAATTCTCGAAAATACCGCGCAGGAGCTGCTCGCTTTCCGTAAGCGCCGCCTCGACCCGCTTGCTTTCGCTGATATCCTCGATCATCACAAACCATCCAAGGATTGCATTGTCGGCCCCGAAGTTCGGCTTAACGTTCGCCCGAATATAGCGGGTTACGCCGTCGGGATAGGTCATTGAGGTTTCCCACAACACCGGCTTGCCCAAGAGGAGTTTGCGTAAAGTCGGCTTGTACATCTGAAAACGTGTACCGATCACCTCTTCGACGGGTTTGCCGATGAACGCCGCTTCAGGCAGGACATTCCAATCGCAAACTTTCTTGTTCACCATGGCAAAGCATCCATCGGCATCGATGAACGCGATCGCGACCGGCATCGCGTCAAGAACCGTACGGATATTCTCTTCACTCTCCTGCAAAGCAGTTGCCGCCTGTTCGCGCTCGACAATGTCGCTGGCAAAATCCTGCGCCATGCCATTAAAGGCACATCCGAGCTGCCGGTATTCGGCGGGCGTCCCGCCGGCGTTGGCCGGAACGCGTATATCCAAATTGCCCTGCGCGATCTCACATGCGGCACGGGCGACCGCAGTTACCGGCCGCACCAGAATGCCGGCCAGCAACCAACCAAAAATCGATGCCGCGACGAGCCCGATGGCGATGATCCCAAACGCCATTTGCCGGACTTGCTCGGCGCGCGCTTCCAACTCCTCCATTGGCTGCGGCACCATGACCCCCCACCCCGTGCCAGGCACTGTTTTAAAGCCGGTAATCATTTCCTTACCGGCGGCCGGGGAAAAGAACGTCGCAACACCTGTCCTGCCCGCCATCATCATCGCAATCGGTTTAACGTTGGCGATGTTCCGTGCTTCGCGCTGCCACGCCTGATTTGGATGTGCGATCACATTGCCGTATTGATCGACGATGGCCGAATGCCCTTTGTTCCCGAAGGCAATTTCGTTTTGCACCGTGCGGATGTAATTCAGGTCTAGCGCCGCGGCGGCGATATAACCGGACGCCAGCTTACGGGAAATGAATATGGTTGGTTTGCCCGACCGGTCGCGCATAACGGCGCTAAAGGATGCCTGGCCGGTCGCACTGCGCTTTAAACCCTGCACGATTTGCGGCGTGATGAGGCTATGCGGGTCTTCGGTGACATTCCAACTTGCCGCTATCCGTCCGCTTTCGTCGACAAGACAGACATGGCGGAAACCAATTTTGCGGGCCAAATCGAGAGAATTTTGCGACGGCTTTTCGTTTTCGATAGTCACCGCGAAGAAGTCGAAAACCGCTTTCGTATCATTGGCATAGCGATCAAGGGCGGTTGTCAGATTCCGGGCCAGCAAAAGATGCTTTTCCGAAACCAATGTCATTTCCTGCTCTATCGCAGATTCCTCGACCCATAATCCAAGCAGAAATACGGGAATAGTCGCGATAAAAATGAACGCAACCGCAAGAATATGCCGAAGGTGAAATTTCAATATTTTCCCTGCCCCACAAACTTAAGTTTAGTTTGCATAACTCGTTTTGGTGAGAATGCGTTTAAGCTATTAATTTTTTGTTAATTACAATTATTGAGTGTTTACCGTGGGTTGGCCGCAAATTCCGTACTTGTAGAATTCTTAATTCTACGAGATTCGCACCGACGTCAAAGCAATTACAACATTTAGGCAAGCCGGACACCCAGTTCGCCTGAGCGCATCGACCCGCCTATAGACACTGATGTATTCTTAGACTCCCATGCAACAGCAAATCCGAGTGATCGCCAACATGACCGAATTCTTAAAGACCGCCGCCATCGAAGCCGCTGGGATTGGCCCGGCACACCCGCTCGCCGAGATACTCGCCGGGCGCGAGGATATCTTTACCATGACCCAGCAGGCGCACGACGCCGCGCTGACGCCCGAGGAACCCGGCGGGCTGTCGAATGAGTTGCGGGCGGCGCTCGCCTGCCGGATGGCCCGGGCGACCGGCGCCGACGCACTGGCCGATCATTTTGCGGAACTGGCGGCGGCGGCCGGCGGCGCCGAGGACGAGGCGCGGACTGCAGATTCAGCGTTCGACGGCGGCGCGGATGCGTGGCTGTCGGCCATTGTGCGGCATACCGATCTGGTCACGACCGACACGAAATCCGTCGTCGCGGACGACATTGCCGCGCTGAAGGCGGCGCAGGTGTCGGAGGACGATATCGTCCGGCTGTCGGAGCTGACCGCCTTCGTCAGCTATCAGGCGCGCGTCGCGGTTGGGCTCAAGCTGATGGGAGACCTGTCATGAGCAAAGTGATCCACGAATTCACCACCACAGTTCCCTTCTGGCGCCCCCGCGTGACGCCGATCAAGCTCGACGAGGCGACGCCGCAGCAACTCGATGCGCTCAAGGTGACACCGTCGAATACAAAGGTGTCGGAATATGTTCTGGTACTGGCACGCGACGCGGAAACGCTGCGCGAGCGCACACCACTGTTCAATGGCATCATGTACAACCGCGGCGGCATGTCCCGCGCCGAGCGGGAATTGAGCGCGGCCGGTGCGTCGACAGTCAATCGCTGCGTCTATTGCCTAGCGGTGCATTCGAGCCGGTACAACCAGCTTTCCAAGACCGAAGACGTGATGGAAAAGATCTTTGCCGACGGCACCGACGCCGATCTCGACCCCCGACAAAGCGCGATCCTCAAATTTGCGGTGAAACTGTCGCAGACTCCGCCCACGGTGACAAAAGATGACATGACAATGCTGACCGAGGCCGGCCTGGACAAGGCGGAAATTCTCGATTTGATCCTGTCGGCGTCGCTGTTCGGCTGGGCCAACCGGCTGATGCATACGCTGGGCGACCCGATCGAAAAGGAAGACTAAACCACCCTTCCCCGGGAGCGGCTTTGCCGGAAGCGGTATTCTGCTCTTTAATGCGGGCTCTACGCTATCCGGAGAGAGCCGATGTCGATCGCTGAAACACTCGCCCGCTTTCTGATCAACACGTCGTACGACGATTTGCCTGAACAGGCTGTCGATCATGCGGCGATGATCGTTGCCAGCACAATCGCCAGCGCGGCGTGCGGCACCAACATTTCGTCCGCCGCGACGATCCGCGGCATCGCCTGCGAACGAGGCGGACGGTCGGACGCCTCGATCTGGTTCGACGGCGGCAAGAAATTGCCCCTCACAAGCGCCGCGCGGGTCAATGCGATGATGAGTGACGCGGCGGCCTCCGATGACAGCGATTTGCGCAATATCGTCCATGCAGGCACGCCGCTCACCGCAACAGCACTCGCGGTGGCAGAGATGAAGGGCGCGACGGGCAAGGATGTGCTGGCCGCCATTGTACTGGGTTACGAGGCCGCGGGCCGTATCGGCGAAGCCATAATCCCACGCTTCAATTACCGGGGTCACCATGGCTGCATGGGGGCGGTTTTTGGGGGCGCGGCGGCGGCGGCGAAACTGCTCGGACTCGACGCTACGCAAACGGCGCATACGCTTGCGCTGACAGCCACCTCCATCGGCGGACTGACCGTGGCCGCGAACACCAGCGTCGCCCGCGAATACCATGCCGGACTGGCAACACTTCTGGGGCTCGAGGCCGCGGAGGCCGCGCAGCGCGGCTACACCGCCGAACTCTCGGTTTTCGAGGCGGAACGTGGATTTTGTGCCGTCTATGCCGGCACCGACGGGGCGAACATCGTCGAAGGTCTCGGTGACAACTGGGATATCATTACGGATATGGCGCTCAAACTGGTCCCGGGCGGCCATCCCTATCATGCGCTTGGCGAAGCGGCGGCCAACGCGGCCCGCGAAGGCGGCATCGAAGCGGAAGACGTGGCGTCCATCACCGCTTCGCGCCCCGGCATGACGAAGCTGACCGGCCCGTTACATCCGGCCGATCTCATCGACATGGCACATAGCCCGGCCTATTTTCTCGCCGCCGGTGTCGCCGACCATGAATTCAGTTGGGCCCATGCCGGCCCGGATAAAATCGCCGACCCCATCATCCACGGCCTGATCGATAAAGTCGTGGTTGGTCCGGAACCGACAAAAGACACAGACAAATACCGCCAGGGGGCAACCGTCACGATCGAAACCAAGGACGGCCGTACGGTAACCAATACTGTTTTCGTGCCAAAGGGCGCGGGCTGTCTTGGTATCGATTGGGCCGATGCGGATGCCAAATACCGCAATCTCACGCCCAATGCCCCACTCAGCGATACGAAAATCGAAGCCAGCCTGTCGATCATTCACGAATTCCGCGACCTTGCCAAAATCTCGACGCTGATCGACGGCCTGCGGTAACACAGCCACGCGCCTGCTTGGCGCAAGCGTGGCCTCTTGCTAGGCTGCGCGGGAATCGCCATCAGCCTCGAAAGAACCGTGTCATGTCTACCATCGAAATCGTCCAAATTCCGACGCGTCGCGACAATTACGTCTATCTGGTCCGCGAACCGAACCAAAACACAGTAGGTGTCGTCGACCCGTCCGATGCGGCACCCGTCATCGAGGCGCTGACGGCGCGCGGTTGGACGCTGACGCATATTCTCAACACCCACCATCATGGCGACCACACCGGTGGCAATGTCGAGCTCAAAGCGAAATACGGATGCAAGATCGTGGGCCCGCGCGCCGATCACGACCGCATTCCCGGCATCGATATCGATGTCGGAGATGGGGATACCTATGCCTTTGGTGACGCCATTGCGAAGGTTTTCGACACGCCCGGGCATACTCACGGCCATATCGCATTCTGGTTCGAAGAGGGAGATGCGCTCTTTTGTGGCGATACGCTGTTCGCGCTCGGCTGCGGCCGTGTCTTCGAAGGTACCTTCGGTCAGATGTGGAACTCGCTGACCAAATTGCGAGACCTACCGGACTCAACAAAAGTGTACTGCGCCCACGAATATACCCAGGCGAATGCCCGCTTCGCCCTGACCGTCGAAACCGGTAATCAGGCCCTGATCGACCGCGCGGCGGAAATTGATGCGCTTCGCGCCGCCAACAAGAGGACGGTGCCATCGCGGTTGGGCATCGAAAAAGCGACCAATCCCTTCCTGCGCGCCGACGATGCCTCCGTGGCGAATGCCGTCGGCTTACCCGGCGCCGGTCCCGTCGATGTTTTCGCCGAAGTTCGCATGCGCAAGGATAAATTCTAGCCTGTACTCCCTTTAAAGAAGGAGGATTGCGCTGATGACTGCGCCCAATCTGGCCTATGTTGCGCTCGTCGTTGACGACCCTGAGATAACTGCCGGGATCTTTGAGAACAACTTTGGGTTACCCAGAAGCGCGCGCACGAACGCAAACGGTGACGTGCCAGTAATATCCGTTGGTAATTCTGCCCTTGCCCTGTTCCGACCGGACGATCCCTTTCTTGGCCCAAACGCGAAAAAGGGCGTGCATCATGTCGCCATCGAAGCGGAGAACCCGGCAACGGCGGCGGCCACCGCCGACATAACCGGCGAAAGCTCCAGCGGGCTCGACAACAAGGCGCAGATCACGCTCCCCGAACAGGCGACGTGCGGCGTTCGGGTTCGTTTAACGGAACCAATGGAACTGCCACCCGGCACCTCGGACATCGTCGAACGCATCGACCATATCGGAGTCGCGTCAGCCGACAACGCAGCAGCGCGGCGCGCCTTCATCGACGGACTCGGCTGTGTTTACGAAAGTCAGCAAACCGATAGCGAAGTCGAGACGATCTCCGAGAACTTCACATCGGACACCTACAATTACATTTTCCACACCAGGCCCTCTCAATTGGTCGGCAGCATGAGAGTCACCTTCATCACTGTCGGCGATTGCGAATTCGAGTTCATTCAGGATCTGACGTCCCAAGTGAAGGCCGATGAGGCTCGCCACGATACTGCCGGCAACACACGCGGCGACCGCAGCGCCATCGCGCGTTACATCACCAGCCGCGGCGCCGGACTGCATCACATTGCCTTCAAGACCGCCGATACGGTGGCAGCGCTCACCAAACTTCGTGCCGCCGGCCTTCGAACCATTGACACGCAGGGCCGGCCCGGATCGCGTCGCGCGCAAATCGGTTTCATTCATCCTTCCGCTATGGGCGGTGTCTTGACGCATTTCGTCCAGCGAGAGGAGATCTGACGATGCCCGGATATGCGATGAACTATCTCGCTCTCGCCGCCCGGGATGTCGAAGCCGTCTGCCGGTTTCTTGGCGACTCCCTTGAGCTTGAACGTAAGGATGTGCCGCTAGAGGGCCGCACGATACCGTTCTTCGGCATTGGTAAATCAGCCGTTGCGATTTTCGAGTTCGACGATCCCTACCTTGAAGAACCCCGCTTTCCCGGCGTGCATCACATGGCGCTCGGCACAGACGATCCCGCGGGCACGGCCGCGAAACATGGACTGACCGTGGCGGAATCGGGAATTGGCCCCGACGGCAAGCGCTTCGTCTCGATAGAGAAGTCCGAAACAGTCGGCATCCGAACCCGCTTCATCGAACCGCTGGACATCCCCGCAGCGGACGGTCCCGCCTACAAGATCGATCATCTGGGCATCGCAACCGACGATAACGACGCTACGGTCAGAGTCTTCACCGGCAATCTCGGCTGCCCCATCGACAGTACCCAGACGGATGTGGAAATACGCAACGTCACCGAGAGCTTTATCTCCGACAAGTACGGCGCGGTCTATCACGCCCGTCCACCGGAAATACTCGGCGGATTGCGCGATGTGTTCATCACGATCGGCGATTGCGAATTGGAAATGTTGATGGATTACGATCCGACCTTGAAGCCGAAGGAACAGCTTGGCGAGGAAGAAGGCAACACCAAGGGCGATCAAAGCGCCATCGCGAAACTTGTTGCCCGGCGCGGGCCGGGACTGGCACACGTCGCCTTCGCCACGCGCGATATCGACGCCACCCTACCGAAACTGGCAGCGGACGGATGGCGGATGATCGATGTCGAAGGCCGTCCAGGAGGACGCGGGTCCTTGATCGGCTTCGTGCATCCGTCAAATTTTGGTGGCGGCTTATTGATTCATTTCGTCGAGCCACAGGCCGACGGCGGATTTGCGGGGAAAAAATTTGGCTGACATTATCAAGCAGGAACGGCACGGCAGCGCCCTTCTCCTCACCATAGACCGACCCGAAGCGGGAAACTCGATGAGCGCCGAGGTAAGCCAAGCGTTCCTCGACATCCTAGATGAGATCGAGGGTGACAGCAGTCTGCGCGCCTTAATCATCACCGGCGCCGGCAAGCGCTTCTTCTGCACCGGCGGTGACGTGAAGCGATACGCCCTGATCGAAACCAAAGTCCAACTACGCGACATGATGCGGCTTGCCAGTACCGTTTTCAAACGGTTCGAGGCACTGCCCGTTCCCGTCATCGCGGCGATCAATGGTTACGCCATCGGCGGCGGTGTTGAATTGCTGCTCGGCGCGGACCTCCGGATCGCCGCACCGCATGCCGAGATCGGCCTGCCGCAAATCCGTCTCGGCATCATCACCGCCTGGGGCGGATATGAGAGGCTCGTCCGCGACATCGGCTATAGCCGCGCCATGGAAGTCGTCATGATCGGCGAGCGGGTCAGTGCTGAAGAAGCAAAACGCCTCGGCATTATCAATGCCGTTGCCGAAAATGATGATGTTATCGCGGCGGCTTTGGAAATGGCCGCCAAATTCGACAAGGCTGCCCCCCTCGCCCTCGCCGGCGCCAAGCGCGTTCTTCACACTGCTGCGACCAGGCCCCTTGAAGAAGCGGAACCCTTGGCGGAAGAGACTGTCGTTGATCTCTGGTTCACCGGAGACCATCGCGAAGCCGAAGCGGCCTTCGCCGAGAAGCGCGACCCGGTCTTCAAAGGGAAGTAGGGTGGCATCGCGCGCTGAGCATTGAATATATTCGTATCGAATTATGGCTTCTTCCTCAGCATATCCTCAGCCAAATAGATTATAAATTCGCGCGGCCGAACTAGCCGGGACTAGCGGTCGGGGTGGTTATCCACGTCTTCTTCTAAATGGTGGACGACAGCCGTTGCCAACTGGCTGTAGACTTTCCACAAAGGTGCCAGCCCGATG
>JAJFJB010000380.1 GCA_021774435.1 Alphaproteobacteria bacterium | reverse complement strand
CGGCAGGAAACGGCCTACCAGGAGATACAAGCAACCAAACCGCAAACGCTCGCCTATGGTTTGATGGACTCACCCGTCGGTCTCGCGGGCTGGATCGCCGAAAAATTCCATGGCTGGACGGAGCCGGCGGCCACCGAGCCGCCATTCACGATGGATCAATTGTTGACCAACATCATGGTCTATTGGGCGACGGGTACGATCAACAGCTCGGCGCGGATCTATCGCGGTTATCGGGAAGAACGCTGCGGTGCCTTGGCGCCGGGCGAGGGAATCAAGCAACCGATGGGCTTTTGCCTGCCGCCTAACGACCTCTTTCCACCGCCACCGACAAGTTGGGTCCGGCGATTGGGCAACGTCACCCACGAAACGCGCCTGGACAAGGGCGGTCACTTCACCGCGATGGAAGTCGGAATACCCTTCGTCGAGGATGTCCGGACGTTTTTCAGGCCGTTGCGTCCAACGATTTGACCAATTCGAGGGTGCATAGCCCTTCCAAAATAGTCATTTATGTCAAAAAATGACGCTTTATGCTATATTTGCCCTCACCGTTGAATGGAGGCGTCCATGGCAAAGAATGTTTCTCTTGGAAAATACTACGATGAATTCGTAGAAGAGAAGGTTCGGTCCGGCCGTTACGCGACCGCGAGCGAGGTTATCCGCGACGGCCTGCGCCATCTCGAGAACCAGAACCGGCGCGAGGCCGAAAGGCTCGACATCCTGCGCACCGAAATTCAAAAAGGGCTCAACGACCCCCTCTTCGTCGAAGGCAAGGCTGCTTTCGCGGAACTGGACGCCATTATCGATAATTACGATGGCGAACGATAGCGCGCCATTCCGACTCAAACGCATTGCCCTTGACGATCTGAAGGGGATTGTTCGTTACATTGCCGCTGACAATCCCGAAGCAGCTCGAAGTTTCCGCAACACCCTATTTGAGAAGTTCGTCTTGCTCGCCCGCAACCCTCAATTGGCACCAGCGCGCCCGGACCTTGCACCGGGTCTTCGATATTTGCCCCATGACAACTACCTGATCTTCTTCCTGCCCGAAGAAAAGGGAATTACGGTCGTACGCGTTCTGCACGGTGCGCGCCACATCGCGCCGGAACTCTTTACGCCGGACCTTGGTTAGAAGAACTCCGCACCTCCGCGATCGCCTTCCAGACCCGATCCGGGGTTGCCGGCATCTCGAAATGCTCGATACCGAGCGGCGCCAGGGCATTGTTGATCGCATTCATCACCGCCGCCAGCGCGCCGACCGTCCCGGCCTCGCCGACACCTTTGACGCCGAGCGGGTTGGTCTTGGTCAATACCGGGTGGGCACCAACGTCGTAGTTACACAGATCGCCGGCGCGCGGCATGCTGTAATCCATGAAGGACCCGCTGAGCAGCTGGCCGCTGTCCGGATCGTAGACCATGTTTTCCATGAGGGCCTGACCCACGCCTTGCGCGATACCGCCATGCACTTGACCCTTGACCAGAAGCGGGTTGAGCTCGTAGCCGCAATCGTCGACGACGGAATAGCGGTCGAGCGCGATTTGGCCCGTCTCCGGCGTAATCTCAACCTCGACGATATGGCAGCCGTTCGGATAGTTCGCAACTTCCGGCGTATAACTGGCGAGCTCCGCCAAGGTCGGCTCCATGTCCGGCGGGAGCTTGGTGGGATCGAAGGCCAACGCGGCCGCCTCCAGGAAAGACATGACCCGGTCGGTACCCGCAATCGAAAATTGACCCTCTTCGAATACGATATCTTCCGTCGCCGCTTCCAGACTGTGCGCCGCTATCCGCTTGGTCTTGTCGATGACCTTTTCCATCGCCTTGAGCACGGCAGCGGTGCCGATTGTCGCAGTTCGTGAGCCGCCCGTCCCCGTGCCAAAGGATACCGCGTCCGTATCGCCTTCGATAACGCGCACAGTGTCCGGATCAAGTCCTAGCGTCCCACAGACGAGTTGCTTGTAGATCGTCTCGTGGCCCTGCCCATGCGGTGTCGTCCCGATCAGGATCGTGGCATCCCCGGTCGGGTCGAAGCGCAGTTCCGCCGTCTCGAGCTGCGCCGCCGCCGCACGCTCGATGGTGCAGGAAATGCCGATTCCGCGCAATTTCCCCACCGCTTCGGCTTCCGCACGCCGCGCGGCGAACCCGTCGTAGTCGGCCTTGGCCAGCGTCTTGTCGAGCACCGCTTCGAACTCGCCGCAGTCATAGGTGAAGGTCAGCGGCGTCTTGTAAGGCAGTTCGCCGGACGGGATCATGTTGCGCCGCCGCAACGCGACCGGGTCCATGCCTAATTTCCGGGCCGCGATATCGATTGTCCGCTCCAGGATATAGGACGCCTCCGGCCGTCCCGCGCCGCGATAAGGCGATGTCGGCGACGTGTTGGTCAGAACCGCGGAGACCGCGACATGCATCGCCGGGGTCGTATAGACACCGGCAAGCCCGCCGACATTGCCGGTCGGCGCGCCCATACCCAAAAAGGCGAGATAGGCACCGACGGCGGCCGTGGTTTCCACCCCCATGGCGAGGAACTTGCCGTCTGCGTCGAGCGCCAAGGTCACGTCGCTGACATTGTCCCGCGCGTGATCGTCGGCCGGAAAGCCTTCGCTCCGCTCGCAGCGCCATTTGACGGGCCGGCCAAGCCGCTTCGAGGCCCACGCGGTCAGCGGCACTTCGGGATAAATAGCGCCTTTCATGCCGAACGATCCGCCAAGATCGCCCGTGACGAACCGGATCTGGCTCTCGCGCACATGGAACAAATTCTTGGCAAGATTCGTGCGCCACGCATAGGGCCGCTGCACGCCGGTATAGATCGTGTAGCGCTCGGTGCGCGGGTCGTAGTCCGAAAGCGCCCCGCGCGGCTCCATCGCGTTCGCCGTGATCCGGTTGATGACATAGCGTTGCCGGATCACATGCGCCGCCCCGGCAATAGCAGCGTCCACCGCAGCCTTGTCGCCGACTTCGTAGAGAAACGATTCATTGTCCGCGCAATCGTCCCAGATCCGCGGCGCCTGCCGTGCATCGGCGGTCGAGACGTTTACCGGTAGCGCCTCGTAATCGATCTCGACGGCTTCCGCGGCGTCTTTCGCCTGCTCCACCGTCTCGGCCACAACCATGGCGGCAATCTGCCCGACATGACGGACCCGGTCTGCAGTGATCGCGGGGCGCGGCGGCCGGTACATCACCGATCCGTCACGCCGTTTGTAGGGCGTCGGGCCGGCGATATAGCCCAAGCCATCGGCGTCGTAATCCGCCCCGGTCAGGACCGCCACGACGCCGGGCATCGATAATGCTTCTGCGGCATCGATCGATTTGATTTCGGCATGGGCATGCGGCGACCGGACCATGAAGGCGTGCGCCTGATTTCGCAGATTGCAATCGTCAACATAATTGCCGTGGCCCTTCAGGAGCCGGGGATCCTCGGTACGGGGTACCGCCTGACCGAGAGCAAATTTGGTCGTTTCCATTGTTCCCACTATTCCCGTTCAGCCTTCCATGATACCGGCAACCGTGAAGCCACCATCCGCTGCAAAAACATGGCCCGTCGTAAAACTGCACTCGTCCGAGGCGAGGAAGGCGGCAACAGAAGCAACTTCTTCCGGCAACCCGTAACGTTTGAGTGGCATGCGGTTCTGCGCGCTCGCCATCAGCTCGCCTTGCACTTCGGGCCGTGTCAGGGTTGGACCCGGTCCAACTGCGTTGACGAGAATTTTGTGGTCTGCCAGTTCGATTGCCATCGTCTGCGTCAGATTGATCACGCCGGCCTTGCTGGCCCCATACGCCGCACGGCCACGGCCGCCGAACGTGCCGGAGTTCGAGGCAACATTGACGATCCGACCGCCGTCACCCTGGGCAACCATTTGCCGGGCTGCGATCTGACCACAAAGGAAGGTGCCCTGGAGATTGATTCCGGCCACCCGTTGCCAATGTTCATCCGTTTCCTCCAGAAACGGTGCGCGTTCCATGACACCGGCACTGCACACCAGAACATCTAGCCGCGATGCGAACGCGACAGCCTGGTCGACGGCGCGCTGTACATCGTCGCGTTTCGAAACATCTACCGCGCACGCTTCCGCCTTGCCGCCCGCCGCCTGAATAGACTCGGCGACGGATGACGCGAGGTCGCCATTGATATCGCACACCAGGACGTGCGCCCCTTCGGATGCCAGACGCTCGGCAACCGCTTGACCGATGCCGTGGCCGGAACCTGTGACCAAAGCCGATTTATTTTCGAACCGCATCTATCTATATCCTAACTTGCCCAAGCGGCGACGGGCCGCGCTTCGTCCCGCACTTGGGTGCGATGCATCAAGCGGCGTGATTTCGGATCAAGCCCGTTACGCCGGTGCAAGGCACACCGGTTATCCCAGATCACCAGATCGCCGACACGCCAATTCTGCGTCCAGGCGTGCGGTCCGTCATTAATGTGCGCCCACAGTTCATCGAGCAGCGCATCGCCTTCTTCTTCCGGCATTCCTGGCACATAGGCGTTCGGCCGCCGTCCCAGGAACAAGGCCAATCGGCCCGATGCCGGATGACGAATGACGAAGGGATGCACGGCGCCGGGGCGCGCCTCGTGAGTATAAGATTCCTCGTAACCGTGGCGGAGCTCTCCGGAAGATGTCCGCGTCGCATCATGTTTGCAGCTCAAACCTTTGACCCGTGCCCGCAAATCTTCGGGCAATGTCTCATAGGCCTTGTACATGTTGTAGAACGAGGTATCGCCGCCGGACTCCGGAACCTCCATCGCGTAAAGCAGGCTCGCCTTGGGCGGCAGCTCATTGTAGGTCATGTCCTGGTGCCAGACGAGCTCGGAATTACCCAAGGCACCGACCGCTTCACCGTCGACCACGATGTTCGAGAGCACGGTGATCTCCGGCCGTCCCGGATCGAACGGCGTGCCGCCGCGCCCTGTCGGCGCCATGTCGAGCACCCCGAAGCGGCGGCTGAAATCCGCCAGGCTGTCGTCGTCCAAATCCTGCCCCCGGAAGCGCAACACCAGATTGTCGTGCCAGGCATCCTCGATTTTCGCGAAGGTCGCGTCGTCGACCTTTTTTAAATCGACCCCTTCGATATCGGCGCCAAGCGCGCCATCCGTCGGAACAATTTTTAACATCTCGCCTCCAGATTTCTTCTCAAACAGCACTCTGCGGCAGTGAATTACGCAACAAGGTGCCAAACACAACCATTTCCGGGCTCGTAACCCGGTATGTCTTGATCGCCGATACGATAGCCGCGCACTGCGCATCGGAAGGCGGATTATAGCCCTCCGGCATCGCCGGCAATTCCTTGATGATATCATCCGCGGCGGCAATAATATCTTCCGCGATCTGAACGCGGGCCTGCCGGGCCTCTTCGCTGCGCAACAGCGGCTCTATCAGCGAAGCCGCATGCGCCAGATAGCCCGGCCAATGGGCCAGGCAACGATACAGCCCCGGGACGAAGGGCTTACCGCCGATCTCGGTCCGCAGCTGCATCAACACGGTTGCGATATCCACGTCGCAATCCGCCACGTCGATCATGCTCGGCATCGGCGGCAGCATGTCCGGACCGGGCCAATTCGCCCGCGCCGAGTCATTTCCCCCGAGCGTCGCACCGTTAATGAGTCTCTCGACACAGCCCGCAAACAGCAAATTGATCGGCGAGACCCGAACGAAATTGTCGCAAATATTGCGGATCGCGCCGATGCCGACCCGATCGACGCCCATAAGCCGCAATGCCGCTTCGGAGAGCGGCGGAAAGGGCGCCACGGACAGCATGTTCACGCGCTGCCAGGCGGTTTCCGGGATCGTTCCGTCGAGAAAGGCCGGCCGGAACGCGGCCCAGGCATATTCCAGGCAACCGGGCATCGTCGCGACATGGCGCTGCAAGGACGACACATAGGGCACGCCGCAATAGACCCGGATTTCGTCGTAAATTTGCGCCAGCGCGCCCGTGACCTCGGACTCCGGCAATTCGGCCATGGTTTTTTGTTCTGATGTGCTCATCCCACCGATTTCGTCCATAGTCTGCAATGCGCCGCCTAGCATAGCGCAACGCGCCCCCGCGAGGCTATCGGTCCGCGACAACATTCCGCGCTTGGCATTGCGGGCAAAGGCCCGGCAATATGGCCGCTCTCTTAAAGGAGCCACGCCCATGCCGCGCATATCCCTGATCCACGCCACCCCCGTCGCCATCGACCCCGTCGTCGAGACCTTCAAATCCGATTGGCCGGAGGCCCAGGTCTATAGCCTGCTCGAGGACTCCCTGTCCGCCGACCTGCAGGCCGCCGGCACCCTGGACGACGCGATGGTCGACCGGTTCCAGCGCCTCGGCCAATACGCCGTCGATACCGGCGCCGATGCCATCCTCTTCACCTGCTCCGCCTTCGGCACCGCCATCGAAGCGGTCGCGGCGACGCACAGTTCAATTCCGGTGCTGAAACCGAACGAGGCGATGTTCGAAGAAGCGCTGAGCATGGGCAACCGGATCGGCATGATCGCCACCTTCGAGCCCAGCATTCCGTCGATGGCGCGCGAGTTCGAAGACATGGCGGCTGCCCGCAGTGCGACCGCCGTCCTGGACTCGGTCTGCGTTCCCGATGCCATGACCGCCCTCAGCCAGGGCGACCACGCCTTGCATAATCAACTGGTCGCCGAAGCGGTCGACCAACTCGACGACCCCGATGTCCTGATGCTGGCGCAATTCTCCACCGCCGAAGCCCGCCCGGACGTGGAAGCCCGCTACGCCAAATCCGTCCTGACCAGCCCCGCCAGCGCGGTGCGGAAATTGCGCGGCTTGCTTGGGGGCTGAATAGTATCCACTGAGTGTTTCTCGATGTGGAATTTTGCAAAAGGGCTCGCCAATTACGTAATTGATTAAGTATAGTGTCCCCATTACTCTCGCGCCCGAAAGTTTTGCAGACCTGGAACACTGGGTGCAAGGAATTATGCGAAAGGCCAAGCGCCGCGCTGGCGTTAAGGGTGAAGATATTAATGTTCTGAAATAGGCCGGTTTAGGACACCCAGCATCCGATCTTAGGATACTCCGCCCCGAATTAGGACAGCACCCAAAATTAAATGCAGAAGATTAATATGGCGTAAGTCCAGTAGTCTGGAGACCGAAACGTCCGAATGCCGACGATTAAGGGGACATAATACTTAATCAGCGAAATCGTAGGAACATCTACGCACCCCGCCCCTACTCCGCCGCCACCTGGGCCGCGTCGAGGCCGTAGATTTCCGTCGCCGCCTGTTTGCTGATCCGGCCGCAGTTCAGATCGTCGAGCACGGCGCTGCGTTCGCGCAGTTTGGGGTCGCCGTAGCCGCCGCCGCCGGAGATTTCGATGACGAACTGGTCGCCCTTGCGGCACTGGATATTGGAGGCGCCGGGATAGCGGATTTCCTCGCCGTCGCGAATGAGGGTGAAAGAGACGAAACTGCCGTCATAGCCGCCGGCGAGCCCCCAGGGGGTGGAGTTGTGGCGGTCGCTGTTGGTGCTGATCAGCACGTCGTCGCCGAGGATATCGTAGACCCGGCGCGCGCCGAGGCCGCCACGCTGCTGGCCCGCGCCGCCGGAATCGGTGATCAGGGAATATTCCGCGATGCGGACGAAATCCTGATCCATCTCGATCGCTTCCGTCGGCGTGTTGCCCGTGTTGCTGAGCATCTGCGCCACGACTTCCGCCCCGTCATTGCTCGGGCCCGCACCGTTGCCGCCCATGATGATCTCGGCGAACATCTGATAGCCATCCTTGCCGGGCTGGCTCATGGTGACGGTGTTGGTCGTATCGGCGCCCGCGGCGGAGAACAGTTCCGGCGCCGCTTCGGCCAGGGCACGCTTGACCGCGGAGGCCGCACGGTAGGAGGCGGACATGCGGCCGCGCACCGGCGCGGGGCGGTGTGGGTCGAGCATCGAGCCCTTGCGCGTCTCGATTTCGATCGGGCGGTAGATGCCGTCATTCGTCGGCACACCAGCGCCCGCCAACTGCCCGAAGACGGTGAGGACGGCGGAATGGGTCGAGGCGACCGGGTTGTTGACCGGCCAGGTGATTTGGTCGTCGCTCTTGGAAAAATCGACCATGGCCTGATCGCCATCGATCACGACCCGGGCGCGGATCACCGGCTGCGGGCTGTTGAGCTGCTGGCCGTCGAGCCGGTCTTCGGCGAAATACTCGCCATCGGGGAGCTTGGCGATGGTGTCCCGCAGCATCTTTTCCGAATAGTCCTGCAGTCCGGACATACAGGCGGAGGTGAGTTCCGTGCCGTAACGCTTGAATAGGTCCTGCATCAGTTCCCGCCCGCGCATCACCGCAGAAATCTGCGCGTGGAAGTCGCCGATGACGATTTCAGGCAGACGCACATTCGCGGCAATGATTTGCTCGACGGGACCGTCACCAAGATCCTTCTCGATATCGATCCGCATCGTCGGCAGGATCAGCCCTTCCTGAAACAGCTCCGTTGCATTGGCGTTCGAGCCCGCGACGGCACCGCCGACTTCGAGGTGATGACAGATGCTGCCCGCGAACGCGGCGAGTTTGCCTTCGTGGAATATCGGCAGAATAAAGATGATGTCGTTCAGATGCTGGCCATTTTCATAGGGGTTGTTTGTGATAAACGCATCGGTCGGGCGTACCGTTTCCAGATCGTATTTGGCGCGGATATAGGGCACGGCCGCGGCGAGCGAGTTCATATGCATCGGGATGGCTTCCGCCTGCGCCACCGTGCGCGCCTGCGCATCCATGACACAGGTCGAACAATCCTTTGCCTCCCGCACGATCGAGGAATAGGCGGACAACAGCAGGATATCGCTCATTTCCTGCGCAATCGATTTGAACGCGCTGGTAATGACGTTGAAATCCGCGGGGTCGATTTTGTTCATGCTTCGCTCCACTTGATCACATAACGGCCTATTCCGCCGCCGCTTCACTGATATTGAGTCCGTAAATGCCTTTCGCCGCTTCGGCGCTAATGCGACCACAGGCCAAATCATCGCGCACCGCGGCCCTATCGCGCAAACGCGGATCGCCGTAGCCACCGCCGCCCGAAATCTCGATCATGAAACGGTCGCCCTTACGGCATTCCATATTCGTCGACGCCGGAATGCGGATTTCCTCGCCGTCCCGGATCAGCGTAAAGGCGGAAAAACTGCCTTCATAGCCTTCCGTCAGTGCCCAAGGCGGCGTGTTGTGCCGGTCGCCATAGGTACTCAGCAGCACGCCATCGCGTAGCACGTCATAGGTCCGGCGTACCCCAAGACCGCCGCGTTGCCGTCCCGGCCCGCCAGAATCGGTAATCAAGGCGTATTCGACGATGCGCACGAAATCCTGATCCATCTCGATTGCTTCGGTCGGCGTATTGCCCGTATTGCTGAGCATCTGCGCGACGACCTCCGCCCCGTCATTGGCAGGACCGGCGCCGTTGCCGCCCATCACGATTTCCGCGAACATCTCGTAGCCGTCCTCACCAACGCGGCTCATCGTGATCGAATTCGTGGTATCCGCGCCCGCCGCTGAAAATTTCTCCGGCGCGGCTTCCGCCAACGCGCGCTTCACCGCCGATGCGGTCCGGTATGCCGCCGACATCCGGCTCTGCACCGGTGCTGGGTGATGCGGGTCGAGCAACGACCCTTTCCGAGTAACGATATCGATGGGGCGGTAGATACCGTCATTCGTCGGCACGCCCGACCCTGCCAACTGGCCGAACACCGTCAGCACCGCAGAATGGGTTGACGCGACCGGGTTGTTCACCGGCCAGGGTACCTGATCGTCGGTTTCCGACATGTCGACCAGCGCCTGATCGCCATCGATGACCACGCGCGCCCGGATCACCGGCTGCACGCTGTTCAACTGCCGTCCGTCGAGCCGGTCTTCGGCGAAATACTCGCCGTCCGGTAAATCGGCGATGGTCGCCCGCAGCATCTTTTCGGAATAATTCTGCAGCTCTTCCATGCAGGCTGACGCCAATTCAATCCCATGCCGATCGAAGAGTTCCTGCAGCAAGTCCCGTCCGCGCATAACGGCGGAAATCTGCGCGTGAAAATCGCCGATGATCGTTTCCGGCAGCCGGACATTGGCCGCGATGATCTGTTCGACCGGGCCGTCGTCGAGATCCTTCTCGATATCGATGCGCAAGGTCGGCAGGATCAGCCCTTCCTGATACAGCTCCGTCGCGTCGGCGTTCGAGCCCGCAACCGCACCGCCCAATTCCAGATGATGGCAGATACTGCCTGTAAATGCCGCCAGCTTGTCGTTGTGGAAGACCGGCAGAATAAAAATCACGTCGTTGAGATGCTGGCCGTTCTGATAGGGATTGTTGGTAATGAACGCATCGGTTGGCCGGACATTTTCCAGATCGTAACGTTCTTTGATAAAGGGAACGGCCGCTGCCAAAGAATTCATATGCACCGGGATCATTTCCGCCTGGGCAACCGTTCGCGCCTGCGCGTCCATCACGCAAGTCGAGCAATCCTTTGCCTCGCGCACGAGCGAGGAATAAGCCGACCGCAATAGGATATCTCCCATTTCCTGCGCGATTGATTTGTACGCGCTTGAAATAACGTTGAAATCAGCCGGATCGATAGGAGTCATCAGCTATCCCGTGACAGTTTAACGGCGCCGTTCGCGACCACTTCGAAACGCCAGCCGGGCGGCACCGGCGTGCTCGTCGTCGTTTCCACGATGATCGCAGGGCCGCTTCCGGCAAACCCTTCCGGCAATCCATCGCGCTGATAGATCGCGTACGAACCCGTCAGGCCTGGCAGAGCGATATCGCGGCTACCGGTGCTGTCTGTCCCACCACTCGCGGATGCCTCGTGCGTCAGCGCCGGGCGCGGATGCTCCGCCGTCAGTCGAAAGGAAATCGCCTCGACCCGGCTTTTGCGGAACGCGTGATTGTATTGCTGCTCGTGAAGATCGTGGAATTTTTCGACCAAGACATCAACACCGCCCTGCATCACGGAGTCGGGATCGATGGGAACGCGCAATTCGTACCCTTGGCCGACATAACGCACATCTACGGCGAAGCTCAAGGTCAGTGCGTCCGCATCGTAACCAAGCGCGGCAAACTCGCTCACCGCCCGGCCGCGCAGATCCTCGATCCGCTCCTTGAACCCGTCAACGGTCAGCGTGTCCGTTCGCACCGCGCCGTCGGCGCGAACGTAATCAATGCGGACATCGGCAACCGCCAACCCATAGGCGGAGAAAATCCCTGGATGCGGCGGCACGAGGATCTGGTCCATGCCCATCTCGACGGCCAGCGGCCCTGCGATCAACGCGCCTGCACCACCACAGGGCAGCAGGGCGAATTGCCTTGGGTCGTAGCCGCGCTTCACGCTGACCCGGCGCAGCGCCTGCGCCATATTGACGATGGCGATCCGGTAAACCCTTTCCGCCAACGCCAAAGGATCGAGGTCAAGCCGGCTGCAAAGATCCGCCGCCGCCTTTTCCGAGGCAGAAGCCTGGAGGTTAATCCCGCCAGGGAGCGAGGTATCCGGATCGAGCAAGCCCAACAGGAGCATTGCGTCAGTTAAAGTGAAGAATTCGCCGCCATGGTCGTAACAAGCAGGGCCTGGATCGGCACCCGCGCTTTGCGGCCCGACCTGCAGCATGCCGCCGGCATCGATATGCGCGATACTGCCACCGCCGGCGCCAATCGTGACGATATCGGTCATGACGACATTGAGCGGCAGACCATCGACGCTGAATTCCGCGGTACCCTTGACCGTGGTCTGGGGCATGCCATCGGTAATGAGACAGACGTCGCAACTCGTGCCGCCGACATCGATGGAAATGACATCCGAAATCCCGGTTGCCCGCGCCACCTCCGACGCCGCAGTCACCGCCGCTGCCGGGCCGGAGACGAACATATTCGCCGTCAGCCGGCGTGCCGTTTCGATCGGCACGGCACCGCCATTCGACTGCATGATCAGCGGTGTGCCTGCGAACCCGACATCGCGGACCGAGTCACCGAACTTCGTCAGATACTGTTCCACGGCCGGGCCGATATAGGCATCGATCACCGCGGTACTCGTCCGCTCATATTCCCGGTGTTCCGGCGCCACTTCCGAAGACAGTGAGACCCGGACATTGGGATATTTCCGTTTGATGATATCGCCGATCATTTGCTCATGCGACGGGTTGGCATAGGCGTGCAGCAAACACACCGCGACCGACTCCACTTCCTGTCCGCCAACGAGTTCGTCGACCAGCGCTTCCGCTTCGCGCGCTTCAAGCGGCGTCACCACATCCCCTTTGGCACCCATGCGTTCCGTGACTTCGTGCACAGCGTCGCGCGTAATCAGCGGTTCGGCCTTCTGGTAGAACATGTCGTAGACGACCGTCTTGTCCTGACGTTGAATGAACAGGACATCCCGGAAGCCGCGTGTCGTAATCAAGGCGGTTCGGGCGCCGCGCCGCTGAATGAGGGCGTTCGCCGCAATCGTCGAACCGTGCAGCAGTTCGGCGACAGCAGACCCCGTCACGCCAGCCGTCTCGAGGATTTCACGGAGCCCATCAACCGCAGCGACGCTCGGATCACTCGGTGTTGAGGGTAGCTTATGAACAGACAGTTGCCCGGACTCGTCGACCATGACTAAGTCGGTGAAGGTGCCACCGACCTCGATTCCTACGATCACGCTTTACTCTCCCGTATTGAATAGGGCGCAAGTCTCGCGCGTCGAAGCATGCTTGGCAACTGGAGGGTTCACGAGGGCTTGGTAAAGACCAGCGTATAGCTCATCGGCAGCAAAGGCCCCTGATGCTCGACATTGTACCAGGTATTCGAGATGTGTCCGGGCCGCTCTTCGAAATGGACAAGGGAAAACGAGTTCCCAAGCGCCGCCATGATCACATCCGACATTTTATGAATCATCCAATATAGCGGCTTCGATTCGTATGTACTGCCGCCATAATAATCCAGCCCTTCGGTATCAACATTCGGCGTCGGATCGAAATAGTCGTAATTCCAGATCACCGGCTCGTCTTGTTTGCCGGGCTCGATCATCTCCATGATCGGATGCTGTTCATAGATGAAGAGCGTGCCGCCGGGTTTTAACAACCGGTCGGCCACGGCAAAGAACTCCGCCAGATCGGGCATCCATCCCAGAACCCCGATCGTGACGGTCACAAGATCGAACGAAGCATCAAACCCCGGTGCGATATCATAGAGATCACAGCATTCGAATTCGCAATTTGATGCGCTGGCCGCAGCGGCAATTTCCCGTGCCTGAGCGATAAAGTCAGCGGACCCGTCGAAACCGACACATCGGTCGGCACCCATATTTCTCACCGATATAAGTTCACGGCCGTTGTTGCAGCATAGCTGCGCCACCGATTTACCACCAACACCGATATCGTTGAGGATCGAGGTCTCGATTTCGTCCAGGCACGAGTATCCTGGTTGGCGAAAGCGCTCCAGCAGCCGCGGCATGTTCTGCTCGCGGTGCAGTGGCGCCGCTTCTTCCCACGCGACCCGGTTCGCTGCCGTAATTTCGTCGTTTTTCATCGGAACAGCACCCGCCTAACGGATCGTATTGGCCACCCGCGTCAGTTCGCGCCTTTGGTCGCGCGTCAGACTGCGGGGCAACACGGTCTTTAGATGCGCGGCGAGATCGTTCAAAGACGCAAAGAGGGGGAAAAGCCGAACCATTCCCTCTTTTGATACCGTCGCGGCAACCCGGTTATCGGCCGAGACCGCCGCATCGCTGACGCCGCTGCTCTCTCCCGTCAGATCAGCCAGCACCGCGCCCGACTCTCTGTCTTTCAACAACGCCACGCCATCGCCTGACACAATTATCTCGAGCAAACTCCCGGAGGACGAAACTGAACCTCCTTCTGCGCCTTTGGAATCGTCGAGTTTGGCCCCACTTTTCACGTCCCACACTTCGACCGCGCCCGTCTTACTGGTTGTGATGAGTTGCTTGCCGTCAGCATTGAATGCAACAGACGCGGCATCATCGGAATGACGCTGCAGTCGCTTTATCGCAATACCATCCCAGGCATCCCACAACCGCGCCGTACCGTCAGCGGACGCAGTCAAAACCCGATTGCCGTCAGGGCTGAACGCTGCCGAATAGACGACGTTCTGATGGCCTCTGAGAACACCTTGCTTGGCACCGGATCCGGCATCCCATAAAAGCGCTGTATTATCGCCCGCGGCCGTCACCACACGGCGGCTGTCAGAACTGAAGGCGGCGCTGTACACCTCGCCGCGATGGCCCCGGAGAACAGCAATCGCCGTGCCCGTTTCCGCATTCCAAAGGCGCGCCGCATTGTCGCCCCATGCCGACGTGACCAGGCGGCGTCCATCCGGGCTGAAATAGGCTGCTGTGACATATTGCTCATGGCCGCTCATGACGGTGATCGTGTTGCCGCTCTCCGCATTCCAAAGACGCGCCGTACCATCGGCAGATGCGGTGGCGATACGCCGGCCGTCCGGACTGAACGCGGCGAGCCGGACGGAATCGCTATGGCCGCGCAGAATGCGAAGCTCTTTGCCACTCTCCGCCTCCCAAATCCGTGCCGTCTTGTCACGCGATGCCGTAACGACACGAGCCCCGTCCGCGCTGAAGGCGGCCGAGCGGATCAATTGTTCATGGCCGCTGAGCACGGCAATAGTCTGACCGCTTTCCGTATCCCAGACTCGAGCGGTGTTGTCATAAGAAGCCGTGAGCATACGGCTGCCGTCAGGGCTAAAGGCAGCGGCATTCACTTCGCCGCGATGTCCTTTGAGGACCGCGACTGTCTCGCCGCTCACCACGTCCCAGACCCGCGCCGTGTTGTCGAAAGAAACCGTGATCACGCGTCCTCCATCCGGGCTGAAGGCGGCGGACCAAACTTCGGCGTCATGGCCTTCCAGGATCGCCATCCCTACACCCGTTTCGACATTCCACAACCGCGCCGTCTTGTCGGAAGATGCGGTTACCGCGAGCTTTCCATCGGGACTAAAGGCTGCCAGCCGGACAAAACGAAAATGACCCCGGAAGACGGCAATCTCCCGCCGGGTGAGGTAGGCGTCATAGAGCACCCGGTAGGTCGCATTCCGCTCGGTTCCCTGAACCGAGTTCAGATCTTCGGGTAATGCCGTCAATGCCAGCAGAGCGCCCGTTACGGCGTCGCCCACTTCAATTCTGCGCTGCGCCAAATCCCGCAAGACCGACGCCGGCGGGAGGATCGGCCGCTCAATTGGAATTTCCGCCGCCGGTTCCGCCCGTTCTCGCACTACTTCAGGGCGATCAATTCGAAGGGTCGGCGTTTCCGTCGCATCGCTTTCCGGTTCCTGGATGCGCGGCGTGACCTCGATGGGGCCTTTGACCACCTTGGCCGGTGCGTCCACACGCGGCGGTTTGGGTACCGCACCGGACTGTCTGGCAACCTCCGACATGCGGTCGAAGCCATACCAGCCAAGAACCGTGACCGCGATAGCAGCGACCACGGCGATGAGCACATCCCGTTTGGCTTTCCTGGCCTCTTGTAATTCAGCGTCCGATTCCCCCGCCATCGAGGTGATCTCCCATAAATGGTCAGAAACCGATATATGACCTAACCGGACTGTCGGCAAGCCGAGCGCCTTGACAGGAGCTAGCGCAAAGCGGTCAGTTTTAAGCCGACAGCAACAAATTGGGCGCAATCGACCATGACGAGTCTCGACCAGCCGAGAGATGACATTCTCGACATCATCGGCAAGAACCTTACCGGAAACGACCTGATCGACGCCCATATGCGCGGCCCGCGCGAGAGACAGCGCCAGATCGAGAGCGAGCGCCTGCCCGAAACGATCTATGACATCCTGGCGGTGGCGGCTGCGGAAATTCCCGATCAACTCGCCCTACACTTTTTCGAGAGCGGCGAGAAACTGACCTACAAAGACGTTTTGCACAGCGTCAATCGCCTGGCGGACGGTCTGCATCGCTTCGGTGTCCGCAAGGGCAACCATGTCGGCGTCATGCTCAACAACCTGCCGAGCTTCCCCCTCACATGGCTTGCGCTGGGCCGGCTGGGCGCGGTCATCATCCCGATCAATATTCGATATACCGCTCCCGAAGTAGGCTATGTTCTGAACGATGGCGATGCGGAGTTTCTAATTATTGAACAGGATTACGTCGCACTGCTGGACGATATCGACTCGATTCCGGATGCCCTTACGCCCGACCGGATCGTCGTTCAAGGCGGCGCGGGGGAGCACTCTTTCGACGGCCTTCTTGCCAGTGGAGAGCCCGGTTTCGAACCGAGGGAGCGCGCCGGCCCTGAAGATTTGATGAATATCCAATACACGTCGGGAACTACCGGTTTCCCGAAAGGCTGCATGCTACGGCACCGCTACTGGGTCGGTACGGCCACCGTCGCCGCGCGCCGCGACGGAGTCGTCTGCAAGAATATCTTGGCGCATCAGCCATACTTCTACATGGACCCGCAATGGATGACCTTGATGGCCTTCCTGCAGCGCGGCACCCTGTTCATCGCCAACAGGCCAAGCGCGAGCCGCTTTATGGATTGGGTCCGTGCGCACCACATCCACTTCTGTATTTTCCCCGAGGTCGTCTACCGGCAGCCGCCCAAACCGAACGACGGCGACAACGACTTGCGGCGGGTTGCGATTTACGGTGTTCGAAAATCCGTGCACGCCGAATTACAGAAACGCTTCAACGTCCAGGCGCGCGAGGCCTTCGGCATGACGGAAATCGGTTCGACCCTGTTCGTCCCGCTCGAATCGACGGAAATGGTGGGGTCCGGCTCTTGCGGTGTCCCCGTCGCCTTTCGCGAATGCCGGGTCGTCGACGATGACGGCAAGGACGTGACCCAGGGCGAAATCGGCGAGCTGGTCGTGAAAGGCCCTAACATACTGCTCGGCTATTACAATAAGCCGGAAGCCACCGCGGACTCCTTTTTCGGCGACTGGTTTCGAACCGGCGATCTGTTCCGCCAGGACGAAAACGGCTTCCTCTACATTGTTGGCCGCAAGAAAGACATGATCCGCCGGTCGAGCGAGAACATTGCCGCCCGGGAGGTCGAGGCGGCGTTGATGCTGATGCCGGAAATCGATGAGGCGGGTGTCGTCCCCGTGCCCGACCCTCAACGGGGCGAAGAGGTAAAAGCCTATGTCGTTCTTGCCGACGGCTATAGCCGGGACGATGCGCCGCCCGAAAAGATTATCGATCATGCGAAGGAACATCTCGCGGTGTTCAAGGTGCCGCGGTACCTGGAATACCGAACCGATTTCCCGCGCACACCATCGCTCAAACTCAAAAAGGGTGAATTGATCGCCGAAAAAGACGATCTACGTGTGGGCAGTTGGGACGCAATTGAGGAGGAATGGCACTCATGAGTAATTCGATTATCGATTACGGCAGCACGCCGCCTATACCCGAATTGACCGGCGATCCTGCGGACAAAGGGCACCTGACGAATTACCGGCGTGTCTATGAAAGCAGCGAATCCGCCGTTAACAAGGATGGCGCGAATGCGTTGGCGGACTATTTCGCCATGTATGACGCGCTCAACGCGCGCAAGGTCGTCGTCAAGGCACGAGACGTGGAAACGACCTTCGGCCTAAAAATCCGCAACGAAGATGTTGCGGAATTCTGCGCCAAACACGGTGACCGCTTCATCGGTTTTGCCGGCGTCGATCCGCACAAGGGTATGAAAGCAATCAACGAATTAGAGTTTGCCATTAGGGAACTCGGCCTCTGCGGGCTCAACATCCAAGGCTTCGAGAACAAGCTCGCCATCAATGACCCGAAGCTCTACCCTCTCTATGCCGAGTGCATAAAGCTGGATATCCCGGTCAACATTCATACCGGGGCGAATTTCTCTACGGCCTCGCTCATGGAATACGGCCGGCCGGCCCTTCTGGACGAGGTTATGGGGCATTTTCCCGAGCTGCGCGTCATCGCGTCACCACCCGGTTGGCCCTGGATCCACGAACTGGTCGCGGTGGCCTGGCGTCACGCCAATGTCTGCATTGCCGTCGCAGCCGTTCGCCCGAAATATTTGGCCACGCCGTCTTCCGGCTATGAACCGCTGCTGCAATTCGGAAACACCGTCCTGCAGGACAAAATCCTGTTCGGCAGCGCCTGGCCCATGCAGCCTGTCGACCGAGCCGTAGCGGAAATCGAAGCCTTGCCGCTCAAAGAGAGCGTGAAACGAAAATGGCTGCATGACAACGCCGCCCGGATACTCGGTTTGGACGACTAAGCTAACGATTGAGCCAGATCATTACTTCCAACCGTGCGATCGGTTACGTCATTCTTGAAGGGAACCCGGAGTAACTCATGAGCCATCTCGCCCCCCTCAAACCGGAAGCTTTATGCCGCAAGACCGATCCGGCGGACTTCACGTTTAAGACAACAGCCGAACTCGCGGCGCCGGACGAATGGCTTGGACAAAACAGGGCCGTCGAAGCTGTCCGTTTCGGCATCGGTATGAAGCGTGCTGGCTACAATATTTTCGCACTGGGACCGACCGGTGCCGGCAAGCACACCCTGGTCCGAAAGTTCATCGATGAGCAAGCGGCGACCGAAGCGTTTCCGGATGATTGGTGTTATGTCCAAAATTTTGCCGAGGCACACAAACCTGTTGCACTCAATTTACCACCCGGCCGGGGCCTGATCTTTCAAAAGGATATGGAGCGCCTGATCGAAGACCTGAAGATCTCCATTCCCGCGGCCTTTGAAAGCGACGACAACCGGGCCCGGATCGAAGCCATCGAAGCGGAATTCAATCAGCGCAGCGAAAAAGCCTTCGGCGATCTGCAGAAGCGCGCCAACGAGAAATCCATTGCTCTGGTGCGCACCCCGGTCGGAATGGCCCTGGCGCCCATTCGCGATGGCGAAGTGCTCGGACCCGAAGCATTTCAAAAGTTGCCGGAGGACGAGCAAAAACAGGTCCAGGGCGACATCGAAGTATTGCAACAGGATTTGCAAGCGATTCTCCGCGAAATGCCGCGATGGGGGAAAGAGCATCGCGAGCGCATTCGCGATCTCATGCAAGAAATCACCCGCTTCGCCGTGGGCCATCAAATCAATGAGATTCGAACGAAATACCAGGATCTCCCGGCGATACTCAGTTATCTGGATGCGGTCGAACAAGACATCGTTGAGCATGCCAATGATTTCACCGCGGCCAAACCGCAACAGCCGGAATTGCTCATGCAGCAGCAAGCGAGCGAAGCGGCGACCTTGCGCCGCTATGAGGTCAATCTGTTGCGGGATCACGCAGACTCCTCGGCCGGGGCGCCTGTCGTTTACGAGAACCACCCATCACATGGAAATCTGATCGGCCGGATCGAGCACATCTCTCAATTCGGCGCGCTGATGACAGATTTCACGCTCATAAAACCCGGCGCATTTCATCGCGCCAATGGCGGCTATTTGATACTCGATGCGCGCAAGGTCCTCATGCAGCCTTTCGCCTGGGAAGAATTAAAACGGACGATCAAGGCGCGGGAAATTCGCGTAGAGAGCCTGGGTCAGGCCATGAGCCTCATCAGCACGGTGTCGCTCGAACCGGAACCAATCCCGCTCGACGTCAAGGTTGTCCTGCTGGGCGACCCGATGCTGTACTACATGCTGTCCGCCTACGATCCGGAATTCCAGGAAATTTTCAAAGTCGCTGCCGATGTCGAGGAAGATGTCGAGAGAACGCCGGATTCGACGGCCCTTTTCGCGCAATTCGTCGCGAGCCTGGCACACCGTGAGGCGCTGAAACCGCTCGATCCGCAGGCCGTTGCCAGGGTCGTCGACCACGCTGCCCGGCTGGCCGGCGATTCCGAACGGCTCTCCTGCCATGTCGAAAATATTGCCGACCTCTTGCGGGAATCGGACTATTGGGCAAACGAAAACAGCCGCGACACGATTTCAGCCGACGACGTTCAGCAATCGATCGATGCGCAAGTTCACCGCGCAGACCGGGTGCGCGAACGCTCGCAAGACGCCATCCGGCGTGGCACGATTTTGATCGACACCGAAGGGGAGTCGGTCGGACAGGTGAACGGTCTCGCAGTATTGCAACTGGGCGGATTCGCTTTCGGCAAACCCTCTCGCATCACGGCCAGCGTACAGCTCGGCAAAGGCGACGTTATCGACATCGAACGCCAGGTAGAACTCGGCGGCCCGACGCATTCAAAAGGCGTCATGATCCTCGCCGGGTTCCTCGGCGGGCGCTTCGGCGCGAACCGGCCGCTTGCCCTCAAGGCGAGCTTGGCATTCGAACAATCCTATGGCGGCGTGGACGGCGACAGCGCATCCTCAACCGAGCTATATGCCTTATTGTCGGCCTTAGCTGATGCCCCCATAAAACAGTCATTTGCCGTCACGGGATCGGTCAATCAGCAGGGGCAGGTCCAGGCAATCGGCGGCGCGAACGAGAAGATCGAGGGCTTCTTCGACATCTGCCGGCAATCGGAACTGACGGGCGACCAGGGCGTTCTGATTCCGGCATCAAACGTCAAACATCTGATGCTGCGTGCCGATGTCGTCGAGGCCGCGAAATCCGGCAAATTTCAAATCTACGCCATCGAAACCGTCGATCAGGGAATCGAAGTTCTGACCGGCATGCCGGCCGGCGAGCGTGACGAAGCCGGTAACTATCCACCGGATAGCATAAACGGGCGTGTCGAAAAACGGCTGGAGGCGCTGTCGGAAGTCCTTCGCCGCTTCAATGAGAAAAACAAACCGGAGGATGCGGCATGAATAATGCGGGTATCCAGGTAAAGCGCATCCTGATCGCGCTCGATTCCAGCGCGTCCACGCCGAATAGCCTGACAGTCGCCGCCGAACTGGCGCGCCGATTGCGTGCCGAACTGCAGGGGCTCTTCGTCGAAGACAACGAATTGCTAAAACTGGCGGCCCTCCCCTTTACCACGCAGATAAACCTAACAACCGGTATCCGGCAACCGCTTGAGCCCTCGGAACTGGAATCGCAGATGGCCAATCTCGCCGCGACCGCACAACGGCAATTGGCCGCTGTTGCAGAGCGAGACCGTTTGATTTGGTCCTTCCGCACCGTCCGCGGTCAAATCGCCCGTGAAGTCGCCAATGCCGCGGAGGGCGCCGACCTCGTTATCG